>CALLDR010000191.1 GCA_937997955.1 uncultured Emergencia sp.
CCTCTCTATTTTATCAAAGTGAACAACCTATTACAACTTTAGTATATCAGAACAGCACGCTAAGAATTCAGTAGAAGTTCCGTTTTTTGGGCTATACTTGTCAAAAAGTCAGGAACGGCTTTTTTGTTTTAGCTTTTTCTTGTGATTTGCTTTCGTTGCGTTTATACTATAGATAGTGAGGTGAGGCAGATGAAGAAACCGATTCCTATTGGATATGAAGACATAAAGGAACTCATAGATAAGAATTTGTATTACGTGGATAAGACTATAACACTGAAGGATTTTGTGGATAAACATTCTAAAGTGACCCTGTTCACCCGGCCGAGACGCTTCGGCAAGACGTTGAACCAGAGCATGTTCAGGCGGTTCTTTGAAGATGAGCGGAAGCCTGACGGCAGCAGGATCGACAACGGCTACATCTTCGATGATCTGGCTATATCCAAGTGCGGCGAAGCCTGTCTGAGGCACCAGCAGCAGTATCCGGTGATCAACCTGTCGCTGAAGTCGGGAAAGCAGCCGGATTTCGAATTGGCGTATGAAATGCTGAGGAAGGAGATCATCAGGGAGTTTGAACGGCACAGCTATGCCTTGGAGTGCTCTGCCTTGACAGAACAGGAAAGAACCGCGTTTCGGTCTGTCCTGCAGGGAAAGAGCGATCGGGAGCTGTATGCCGACGGATTGAAGACCCTGTCCAGATGTCTGGAAAAGTGCCATGGCCGCAAGTGCATCATCCTCATCGACGAATACGACGTGCCTCTGGAAAACGCTTGGTTCACCGGTTTCTACGATGAAATGATCGGCTTCATCCGTTCTCTGTTTGAGTCGGCCTTAAAGACCAATGAGGCTCTAGAATTTGCTGTCATCACTGGCTGTCTGAGAATCAGCAAGGAGAGCATCTTCACCGGACTGAACAATCTTCAGATCAATTCGGTGACCGGCGCGGGCTATGGAGACGCCTTCGGGTTTACGGAATCCGAAGTACGGGAGATGATGCAGTACTACGATCTGGATGATAGATTCCCGGAGGTCAAGGAATGGTATGACGGCTATCGCTTTGACGATAAGGAGATTTACAATCCGTGGAGCATCATCAATTACGTCCACGATATTTCCATTCGCCCGGATTTCTTCCCGAAAGCCTACTGGTCCAACACCTCTTCCAACAGCATCATTCGAGAACTGGTGGAAGAGGCAGATGAGGAGACCAGAGGAGAGATCGAGCAGCTGATCGCGGGGGAAACCCTGGAAAAACCGATCCACGAGGATATCACCTACGGTGACATCCATGAGTCCAAGGACAACCTGTGGAACTTCCTGTATTTCACCGGCTACCTGAAATCCTGCGGCCAGAGATATGACGGGGAGGACACCTATGTGAAGATGGCGATTCCAAACACAGAGATCCGTACCATATACAAGAATACCGTCAGGAACTGGTTTGACCAGAAGCTGAGGAGCGACGACAGACGTCCCCTTATTCAGGCCATCGAAGAGGGAGACTGCGCCGCCATGGAGGATTTCATCAACGGCCAGCTGCAGGATACCATCAGCTTTTATGACTATCAGGAGAATTACTATCACGGATTCCTGACAGGGCTGCTGAAAGGAGCGGGACATTATCTGGTCGTTTCCAATCGGGAGAGTGGAAACGGCAGACCGGACATCATTATGAAGGAAAACAAGTTCCGCGGCAGAGGCATGATCCTGGAAATCAAGATCACAAGGGACATCCAGCAGATGGAAGAGAAGTGCAGGGAGGCCTTGGAGCAGATCGAAGAGGGCAGATACGAGGAAGGTTTGATCAGCGACGGCCACAGCCCGATCCTGAAGTATGGCATCTGCTTCTTCAAGAAGGGATGTATGGTGATGAAAGGATAGAACTGTATGAAGCTGAATGTGAAACTCCCATCTGCCTCGGCAATGGCGGGTTTGTCATATTAGAAATCGCTGACATTTCCCAAGGGAATGCCAGCGATTTTTAAATCTGCTCTTTTAGATATAGTACACGTAATCTTCTTTTCTTGGTGCCGCTTCAGGAGTCTCGCCGTCAGCATAGCCCAGGATGCAGTGGCCGATGCCCTCATAGTCGCCCTCGATGCCCAGCTTCTGCAGAATCTCCTTGCCGATCTCACTCTCAAATTCTTCCTTTGCTCTGTGAATCCAGCAGCTGCCCAGACCTGCGTCTGCCGCCGCCAGCATCATATTGCCTATGACCAGACTGCCGTCGTAGAGATAGGTCGGCATCGCTTTGTTTGCCAGAACGATGAGCACCACCGGCGCGCCGTAGAACGGGTCCATGTCCTCACTTTGCCCCATGAACACGGCGTTTGCTTTCGCCAGCCTGTCGCGCAGTTCCTTGTCGGTCACGGCGATGATGATCGGGGACTGCCGTCCCATGCCGGTGGCCGCGTAGGTACCCGCTTTGATCACCTGATCGATCAGTTCTTTCGGAACCATGTCCGGTTTGTACTTGCGGACACTTCTTCTGTTCAAAATGGTTTGCATTGTTTCGCTCATATTCTTACCTCCGTGTATCAAGCAGGCGGGCGCCGTGAAAAGCCGTAGATATGGCTGATTCCCCGCCGGAATTTTACATTCTTGTATCATGATACCCATATTTTGAATCGGTGAAACAAAGGTGCGGGAGCAGGACCTCCGCAATTTCCCGCAAATCGCAATTTGGATCGATTACAGGAGAATCCATCTGTTGCAGATCAGAATTCATAAACAGCGGCTTCAGCGCGGCGGTTTCGTATTTAGCCGTCATCTCTGCTGTTATACGAAACCCTCGGCCGTGTTTCAGCGCGGCGGTTTCGTATTTAGCCGTCATCTCTGCTGTTATACGAAACCCTTGGCCGAATTTCAGCGCGGCGGTTTCGTATTTAGCCGCTATCTCCGCTGTTATACGAAACCCTTGGCCGAATTTCAGCGCGGCGGTTTCGTATTTAGCCGCTATCTCCGCTGTTATACGAAACCCTTGGCCGAATTTCAGCGCGGCGGTTTCGTATTTAGCCG
>CALLDR010000192.1 GCA_937997955.1 uncultured Emergencia sp.
TGCCCTCCTCCACCATGTCCTCTAATGGCTTGTTGGTGGCGCAGATGATCCGCACGTCCACTTTGACGGTTTCCACGGAGCCCACCGGCATGATCTCCTTTTCCTGCAGCGCCCGAAGCAGCTTCACCTGCATTCTCGGAGAAACGTCTCCTACCTCGTCCATGAACAGGGTGCCTTTGTCCGCTTCCTGAAACAGCCCCTTCCGTCCGCCGCGCAGCGCTCCCGTAAACGCTCCTTCCTTATATCCGAACAGCTCGCTTTCCAAAAGCTCCTCTGGAAGAGACGAACAGTTGATCTTCACAAACTTTTCGCCGCGTCTGGGGCTGTTGTTGTGAATGGCGTTGGCAAAGATCTCCTTCCCCGTGCCGCTCTCGCCGCGGAGCATGATGGTGGCCGGCGTCATCGAGGCCACTCTGGCCGTTTCGATGACCTTCTGCATGGCGGGATCTTTGCCGATGATGTCTTTGAACGTATATTTCGTCTGCACCTTGCGCAGCTTCTGGTTCAGCCGGTCCAGCTCCCGTTTCAGCCGGTTGATATCGGAAATATCGTGATAGACTACGATCTTTCCGACCGCGCGCCCTCCTTCGCAGATCTCGCTGGCGTCTGCCACCAGCTCCGTACTGCCTCTGCGGACCATCCTGCCGTAGGCTTTGTTGGTGAAAACCGTTCTGCCTTCCATGTCCTGTATGCAGACAGCGTCGGACGCAGCGTCCAGCACAAAGCCCAGCTGTGATACGATTTCTCTTATCCTGTTATGGTTCATAGACGCCTCCCTTCTTTAGATTCTATTTTACGCAAAATCTTGCAAAGGTCAATCAAAGGATCCATCTGCTCCATCTGATCCGTCTGATCCGTCTGCTCCAGAGACCGTCTCCTTTTTCTTCCCGCCGAAGTCGATCTCGGTCACGAACAGCGCGGCCGTCATGATCACAGCCCCCAGATAGGACTTCGCGGACAGAACCTCTCCGGCGAAGAAGAAGGCCACCACCGCGGCAAAGACCGGTTCCAGCGTAAAAATGACGCCTACGTGAGAAGCCGTCGTGTACTGCTGGGCCACAGCCTGGACGATGAAAGCCAGGCCGGTGCAGAACAGCGAAAGGAAGACGACGCTTCCCCAGATGCCCGGCGTGCTGGGCAGATGCGGCGTTTCAAAGATCATGCAGAGAACCAGCATATAGACGCCTGTCACACCCAGCTGGAAGACGCCCAGCTGAAAAGCGTCCACCTCCTCATGGGACACGGCCCGTTCCGTCAAAATCAGATCTGCCGCATAAGCGACGGCGCCCATGAGGCAGAGCAGGTCACCCCGCAGGTTTGCCATATTGATGGAAAAATCGTCCTTCAGCGTCAGCAGCATGATGCCCACGAAGCTCATGGTCACTGCCACGACGATCTTCCGGTGCGGCCGCTTCCGCAAAAACAGCATTTCCAGAATCGGCACGAAGATCACGGTCAGAGCGCACAGAAATCCAGAATTAGACAGGGAGGTATACTGAACTCCGAAGGTAGCTCCCATATAGACGAAGACCAGCACGCTGCCGATCAGCAGGCTGTATTTCAGCGTCGCCCAGTTCACTGTCTTCAGACTTTTACAGGAAAGAATCCCTGCCGCCGCGAAGGCGCCGAGAAACCGATAGGCGTTGAGGGTAAACGGCCCCATATCCGAAAGGGACACGTCCATCAGATAATAGGAAACACCCCAGCACAATGTCACCAGCACCAGCATCAGATCTGCCTTCAATTGCGTTTTCATACACCCTCCCGCGTTTTAAACAGCGCTCAGAAACAGCGCTTAACTCAACTAATTGTAGTTCAACTAACTTGACTTATATTATTCAACTAACTTTTTTAGCTTATTTAGTTTGTTTGGCTTGCTCGCCTTGTTTCATTCATCTTAAATAAAACAACGCAGCCCTTATACACCCGCGATAAACAGCTCCAGCGCCAGCTGGCTGTCGAGAAGCCCCGTCTTGATCTGCCGGTCCACCTCGTAGATAGAAGACAGGATCTTCTTCAGCTTGTCCACGGAAAAGCGATTGGTATAGGGAATCATCTTCTTGATCCGGTATTCGCTGCCGCCCAGGCGCTTATGGATGGACTTCAGATCCATGCCGTCCTCCCGCATCTGCTTCACCGACAGCATCATCTCAAACTGGCTGACGATGGCGCCGATGACAGAGAACGGGTCGCTGCCGCCGTGGAGCATATTGTACAGGATTCGGAAGGCTTTATCCTTCTGCCCGCTGCTGATCCCGTCCAGCATATCGAAGACAAAGGTCTCCAGGTCCCCGCAGACGGCCTCCTCGATATCCTCCTGCCGCACCACATTTCCATCGCAGTGGGCGATGACCTTTTGAATATCGTTGGCAAAGTGGAACAGCCTGTAGTCGCTTTCCCTGTTGAAATAACCCGTAGCCTCGATGAGCAGGTTCAGCGCCGAAGGGCCGATGTCCACTCCCGCCGCCCGGAACCGCTTTCGGGCAAAAGATGTCAGCTCCGCCTTGTCGATCTTGTCAAAATCGTAGCACTGTCCGTGCTTTTTCAAAGCGGCAGGCAGCGCGGCGGAGGCTTTGATCTCCTCGGCGGAAAAGATCAAAATGGTCCCGTCGTTGCTGGCGCTGAGATAGTCCGCCAGCTTCACCACCTCATCTTTGCTGTAGCCCCTGGCGCTGTCGCTGGACAGCGGACGGAAATCCTTCACCCAGACCACCCGCCTGTCGGAGAACATGGAAAAGGTCTCGCTGGCCTCTATGATCTGGCCGCAGGTGACCCCGTCTTCATCTAGTATTTGATAATCCATGGAGACCGTCGCCGGGTTGACGTATTTCTTCACCAGCGTCTCCACCGCCCATTTGACCAGATACTGCTCCACCCCGTAGAAGAGCAGCACCTTTTCAATTTTCCCCGCCTTCAGATTCTCCGAAAAAACCTTAAAACTGTGCTTCACCGCTTTTTTGTACATACCGTGATCTTCCCGTCCTTGCTTCTGATTCCCACTGCCCCGTCCAGGTCAGTTCTGAATACCATTATACCTTTTTTCTGCAATTTTTCAATGACCTTCTGCGACGGATGGCCGTAATTGTTCCGCCCTACGCCGATGACGGCCACCGAAGGGCTGACCGCCTCCAGGAACCTGTCGCTGGTGCTGTAGGCGCTGCCGTGATGGGCCACCTTCAGCACATCGCACTTCAGCGCGTCCGTGCCCCGGTACTTCTCCAGCAGCATGGCCTCCCCTTCCGCCGTAATATCGCCGGTCACAAGGATCGTCATTCCATACCAGTGGACCTTGAAGATCAGGCTATTGGCGTTCTCATCGTCGGCCTCAGTGTCCTGCCTGTCCGGCCAGAGAATCTCCGCCCACGCGTCCTCGTCCGCTTCCAGCCGCTGTCCGGTCCGCCCCTCCGTCACCAGCTGTTCCACAGGGAAACAGGCTGCCAGATCCACAAGGCCCTGATAGTGATCCGTGTGCAGATGGGTCGCCGCCGCCAGGTCCACCGCGGAAAACCCGTTCTTCAAAAGATACGGTTTGAGGACTTTCTTTCCAACGTCATAGCTGACGGATCCGCCTCCGTCGATCAAAAGGCTTCTGCCGTCCTCTGTCTTGAGATGCAGGCAGTCCCCCTGCCCTACATCTACCAATACCGCCTGCGCCCGGTCAAAGGGGCTGTCTCCGGCAGCAGCGCCCGCCCACGTCACGGCGGCGATCAAAGCGCCTGCCGACGCGATCCGCTTCCATTCCCCGCGCCGCACATAGATGTAACAATACTCTGACGTGCAGAAAAAAGCCAGTCCGTACAGCAAAGCCAGCAGCCACAGAGGCGGACTGACCACGTCGAAGGAAAGCCAGCCGTCCGAACAGAAAAGCCCATTGACCTTTATGACCATGGACGCCAGGCCGTGAAGGAGCTGGGGAAGCAGCGGCAGACTGGCGCCCGTCGCCATTGAAGCCAGGAATCCCGCCATGCCGGCCGGAACCAGCAGGGAGACCAGAAAGACCACGGGAAAATTGCCGGCAAGGCCGGAAAAAGATATATAATTGAAGGTGTAGGCCATGTAGGGCATCAGGCCCAGCTGTACCGCCAGAACAGCGGCCGGACCCCTGCCGCAGACACGTTCCAGCGCCGGCGTGAAAAAGGCCATGGACGCGACCGCCAGAAAGGACATCTGAAAAGAAGCTCCGAAGATGACGAAGGGGTTCACCGCCATAACCGCCAGAGCCGCCGCCGACAGGGCCGTCAGCAGATCACAGCGCCGCTCTGTCATCTGGCCCGCCTGCGCCAGCACGATCAAAAGCACTGCCCGCCGCACCGAAACAGACCAGCAGGCGGCCGTACCGTACACGGCCAGGGAGAGCAGAAAGAGGACCAGAAGCAGCCGCGACCGCCGCCTTTCCTGCAGCTTTTGAAAGAGTCCGTAGAGTATGCCGATGTGAAGGCCGCTGACTGCCAGCACGTGGGCCGTGCCGTTCTGGCGAAAGGCGTCGTAGACCTCCTCGTCCAGCTGCGCCGTGTCGCCGAACAAAACGCCACGAACCAGGGCTTCCGATGACTGCGGCAGCTGCAGCAGCTGAAAAAACTGCTCCCGCTTCAGCAGGATCCATTGTTGCGCCCGCCGCGGCAGCGACGCCGGCCGCTCCGTCACCGCAAAGCTGTCCACAGACGCGGTATAGAAGATATTCCGCGACTTCAGATACAGGCTGTAATCGAAGGTTCTGGGGTTGCCGCTTTCCTGCGGCTCGGTGATTTCAGAGGAAAAAGAGATTTCCCGGCCTATGAGGCCGTAGGGCTGGTCCAGCTGGCAGTAACAGCTGACCAGCAGCTTCTCTCCGCAGGTCTTTACGGTCAGCTGCCAGTTCTTCCCGCCGGACTGCCTGACCTCCGTGACCACACCCGTGACGGACACCCTTTGATCGCCGGTAAGGCCGGCCAGTGTCCCGTGCTGTGCCCAGGAAACCCGCGCGCACATCAAAAGACAGCCTGCCAGAAAAAAAGCCAGCGCCAGCCGCAGCGTTCCCCGGCCGGAAAATCTTTGAAGAAACAGCATGACCGCGCCTGCCGCGACAGCAGAAAAAAGGCCTGCCAGCCTGCCGCTGTACCAGACCCAGATGATGGCCGCCATCATGGCGATGACGGCGCAGAAAAGTTTTCGTCTCATGTCTCGTCCTTTCGAGACTCTCCGTTACACTTACATAATATACCAAAACCCACATTCTGGCAACGGTTTCGCAAAAAAAGCCCGGTTTTTCTGGCGACAAGTTATAAAAAGTGGAAATATCCTTTAACTTTTGGGGTGAATTATGGTATACTAAAGGGAGTTTATTCTTTATAGAAAGGACTATAACATCAGATGCGCAGCGATAAAAAGAAAAATAGAAGAAAGCACGGAAAGCAGGAGGCCGACAGCGCGGCAGTGGTCCAGGCTGACGGCGCCGCGGTCCGTAAAAAGAAGAAATACAGACTAAACTGGAAAAGGTTTATCCTGTTTCTGCTGGGCCTTATGCTCATCGCCGTGGTGGCGGTCTGCGTCTACGTAGGCCTCGTCATTTCACAGGCGCCGAAGATCGATGTAAACGACATGTACACGATTCTGACAGAGAGCACGGTGGTCTACGACGACAGCGGCAACGAGATCGACACGGTCTACTCCGAGGAGAACCGCACCATCGTGGAGTACGAGGACATTCCGGAGAACATGGTCAACGCCATGGTAGCCCTGGAAGACAAGACCTTCTGGGATCACCACGGGTTCAACTTCATCCGTATCATGGGCGCCATCAAGGAATCCGTCTTTGGCGGCGGCCAGATCAGCGGTACCAGTACCATCACCCAGCAGCTGGCCAGAAATATCTTTCTGAAGGACAGCCGGTTTGACCGGGATATCAAGAGAAAGATCATCGAAGCCTACTATACGGTCATCATCGAAAAAGAACTGAGCAAAGAAGAGATCATCACTCTCTATCTGAACACGGTTAACTTCGGATACGGCAGCTACGGCGTCCAGGCGGCGTCCCAGGCCTATTTCTCCAAGGACGTACAGGATCTGAAGCTGTCCGAATGCGCGGCGCTGGCGGCCCTGCCACAGATGCCGACCACCTATCAGCTCATCGAATACGTGGGCAACGACGACGTTTCCGAAAAGGACGAGAACATTCTGAAGCGGACCTCCAACGGAACCTACCTGGCCAACGACGCCAGCAAGGAGCGCCGCGAGATCTGCCTGGACCTGATGGAGGAACAGGGCTACATCACCGCGGAGCAGAAGGAAAAGGCGGCTGAGCGGAAGCTGACCAGCATGCTGAACCCGAGCTACAGCAACAACGTACAGGAGGCCTCCTACTTTAAGGATTATGTCATCGACACGGTCATCGAGGATCTGATGGAGGCTAACGACTGGAATTACGATACCGCATGGAACAAGGTCTACAACGGCGGTCTGCGGATTTACTCCACCATGGATTCCCAGGCCCAGGAGGTCATCGAAACGGAATTTGACAACGACGCCAACTTCCCGTCTTCCTCCACCTACAGTATTCCGAACCTGACAAGCTACAGCAGCATCTTTGACAGCGACAAGAATTTCACGCTGAAGACCAGCGAGATCATCAAGAGGAAAGACGGCGGCCTGCTGATCAAAGCCAATAAGAGGCTGAAGATCTACGAGACCGAGGTCAATGGGGAAACCGACTACAGCATCGAATTCCCGAACATGTACACCTATGAAAACGGCAAGCTTTATACCATCAGCGGCGGCTTCATCAACGTGCCGCAGCAGTATAAATCCCAGAATAAATACGGAAATATCATCATCTCCGCCGACTTCTTTGAGAATGAGGACTACAAGGACTTCTTCATCTTCAACGACGACGGCACCGTTACCATACCGCCTGGCTCCTACTCGCTGAACCAGAAGGTGATCCAGCCTCAGGCGGCCATGACCATCGTGGAAAATTCCACCGGCTACATCAAAGCCATGGTAGGCGGCAGAAAGACCACCGGAAGACAGCTCCACAACAGGGCGATCAGTCCGGAGCAGCCGGGATCTTCCATCAAGCCGCTGGCAGTATATTCCGCGGCTATCCAGCAGAGCGCGGAGGAGGCCCAGGCGGGAAAGAAGCATACCTTTGTCGATTACAAGATCGATAAGCAGGGCGCTAAGCTGTGGGGCTACTATCTGACTGCGGCTTCCATCGTTATCGACGAAAAAACCACCATCAACGGCAAGGTCTGGCCGCAGAACGCCGGCGGCGCCGGCTACTCCGGCCCGCAGACCATGCGTTCCGCCCTGCAGCAGTCTATCAACACCTGCGCCGTCAAGATCCTCAAGCAGGTAGGCGAGGAATACTCCGCGGATCTGGTCGAGAAGTTCGGCATCACTACTCTGGACAGAGAGGGAGATGTCAACGACCTGAACCTTGCGGCTCTGGCTCTGGGCGGCCTGTCAGAAGGCGTCACCACTCTGGACATGGCCAGCGCCTATACGGTCTTCCCGAACAACGGCACCAGAAAGGACACCACGCCGTACACCAAGGTCGTGGACAGCAAAGGTGAGGTCCTCCTGGATAAGACGGAAACCGAGTCTCACGAAGTTCTGGATTCAGGCGTAGCCTGGATCATGGCCGACATGCTGAAATCCGTCGTAACCCAGGGTATCGGTTATCCGGCGGCGATCTCCGGCGTACAGTCCGGCGGCAAGACGGGAACCACCGATGAGCAGAAGGACATCTGGTTCGACGGCTTTACCCCGTCCTACTCCGCTTCCCTGTGGATCGGCGTAGACCAGAACTGCGCCGGCAGTGAAATGTCCGGCCCGGCGGCAGCCCTCTGGGGCAAGATCATGAACCAGATCGACGGCGCTAAGCAGGGGTCTTACAAGAGCGCGCCGAGCAACGTCATCTATTCCGGCGGAGAATACTACATTTCCGGAACCCAGGGCGGCGTAGGCAGCATCAAGGACCTGGAAGAAGAAGTGACCATCTGTACAGAAACCGGCTATCTGGCAACGCCGGATTGTCCGCACACCAAGAAGGTCAGCTATCTGGATTGGGGCAACGACGACGGAGAAGACGGCGAAATGCCGAAGTATTACTGCTACAAGCACAACACCGATCCGAAGAAGTACCCGATCAGCCCGAAGGAGACTTACGTCCCTTATGAGCCGGTCAAGCCGGAGGACCCGGACGATCCTGACGAACCGCTGCTTCCGATCGATCCTGACCCAGATGACCCGGACAATCCAGATCCGCCTGTCGACGATCCGGACAATCCGGATAATCCGGACGATCCCGGTATTGATCCAGCGGCTTAGAGTAACGCATCAGATGTAAATCATAGAAAACGGACAGAGAAAAAGGAGAGCATGACTGCCCTCCTTTTTCTCTGTCTGTTTTTCACTTTTCTATGCTCTTGTTCGACCCTGCTGACTCCTGCTAAATCCTGCTCAAAAAATCCTGAACCCGTGTCCCCAGATCCTCTGCCTTGAAGACGGCGGAGCCAGCTACCAGAATGTCACAGCCCGCCTCGCAGATCTCGGCGGCGTTCTCCAGGGTCACGCCCCCGTCGATTTCGATGACGTAGCCACAGCCCCTTTCTCTTCGCAGCTGATCCAGCTGCCGGATCTTATTCAGAGCCGCGGGAATGAACTTCTGTCCCCCGAAGCCCGGATTGACGGACATGACCAGAATCAGGTCCGCCTGATCCAAAACACATTCCAAAGCAGAGACCGGCGTGGCCGGATTCAGCGCGACGCCGCATTTGACGCCGCAGTCCCTGATGTGCTGCAGGGTCCTGTGCAGATGAGGGCACGCCTCCTGATGGACCACGATAAACGCGGTCTTGTCCGTGACAAAATCCTCTATGTATTTATCCGGATCCTCGATCATCAGGTGCACATCGTAAGGGCTGGTCTCCAGCCTGTCCATGGACTTCATGACCGCCGCCCCAAAGCTGATATTAGGCACAAAATGACCGTCCATCACATCTACGTGGATATAGCCGCAGCCCGCCCGGCTGATCTCCTCTGCCTGTTCTCCCAGTCTGGCGAAATCCGCCGACAGAATCGAAGGCGCTAATTTTCCCATGACGCTTCTCCTTTTCTCAATCCATATGCTCAATACTTTTTTCTGTTTCTCAGTTCTTCCATGTTGGCAAGATAGGACTGATACCGTATCCTGCTGATGGTCCCGGCCTCGGCCGCCGCTCTGACAGCGCAGTCCGGCTCCTTGATGTGGCGGCAGTTGTCAAAGCGGCACTGCCCCTTCAGCTCTGCCAATTCCGGATAGAAATCCGCCAGCTCATCTTCCCCGGCTTCCAGAATATCAAAGGAAGTGAAGCCCGGCGTATCGAAGATCAAACCGCCGCCGTCGGTCTCAAAGATCTCCACGTGGCGGGTCGTGTGCCGGCCTCTGGCGGTCTTCTGGCTGACGGCGCCCGTTTCCATATTGGCGCCGGGTATGATCTGATTGGTGATGGTGGATTTCCCTACGCCGGAAGGTCCGGCAAAGGCCGCCCTTCTGCCCCGCAGCAGCTCCTGCAGAGCGTCGATTCCTTCTCCCGTCTTTCCGCTGACGCAGACCACCGGATAGACGTTCCTGTAGATGGCTTTCAGCTCCTCCAGCGCATCCTGGCTGACCAGGTCGCATTTGTTGATGCAGAGTACCGCCTCCATGTCGTTCTGCTCCGCCATGACCAGGAACTTGTCGATGACGCTGAAATTCGGCTTCGGCTTCGCCGCCGCCAAGACCACGATAAAGCAGTCCACGTTGGCGATAGGCGGACGGATAAACTGGTTGCGCCGCGGCAGAATGGCGTTGATCACGCCGTCGCCGTCGGGCAGCACCTCCATGTCCACATTGTCGCCTACCATCAGGGTGACGCCGTCCTTCTTGAAAATACCTCTTCCCCGCGTCTGATAGACGCCATCGGCGGTCTTCACATAGTAAAAACCGCCGATACCTTTTATAATCAATCCTTCCATAGATTACTCGTTACCTTCTTCTTCGCCGCCGTCGTCGCCGTCGCCATCGTCCGGATCATCTGGTTCCGGTTCCGTGTCAGGCGGATCCGGCGTAACCTCCGGCGCGCCTTTGCTGATCTTCAGATAGATCACAGTCCCCTTCTTGGCTTTGCCGGTGACAGACTGTTCCATGACCTTGTTCTTCTCGTAGACCGCATTTTCCTCATAGGACGGCTGCCCTACGGAGAAGCCCGCGTTCTCCAGCATCTCCCGCGCCTCGTCGTAGGTCCTTCCGACCACCGACGGCACGTCGACCTCGTCGGTACCGTCGCTGAGCACGATATCGACCCGGCTGCCCTTTTCAAGCTCTTCATCAGCGCCCGGACTCTGCCCGATCACCGTGCCTTCCTGGGATTCGCTCTCTTCTGTGGTCACCTTGCCCAGAACGTAGCCCTCAGCTGTCAGAGCCGCCTCAGCGGCCTCCTCTGTCATGCCGAACAGATTCGGAACTTTTCCGGTCGGCTTTCCTGAGCTGAGGTATACGGTGATGGTATCGCCTTCCTTCACCTTTTCGCCTTCACCCGGATCGGATTTGACGATTCGATCCTTTTCAATGTCCTCGCTGGCGATTCTGGTGTCGGATACCTCCATCTTCAGTCCCATCGCTTCCAATTCCTGGCGTGCCCGCTCTTCCGTCTTATCCTCCAGATCCGGCACCTTCAGGCCGCCGCCCAGAACGCCGGTGGCGAACAGAGCGCCTACAACCACCGCGATGACAACCACCGCTGCGACAACAGCGATAAGGGCCTTCTTTCCGCCGCCGCTGGCGCCCTCTTCCTTCTTCTGCTTTTCCGGCTTCTTCTTTTTCTTCTTTACCGGAACCTCATCTTCCAGCTCCTCTTCGCGCTTCTCCGCCGCTTTCCGACGGTTCATCTCCTGAAACTCCTCAACCTCGTCAGCAGCAAAGATGGAATCTCCCACCATCTTGATGACGAATTCTATGTTCTTCAGATCCTCCAGCAGCTCGTCAGCGTTGCGGTAGCGGTTGGACTGGAACTTGTCGGTGGCCTTCATGACCAGCTTTTCCAGAGCCGGCGGAATACCGGATACCAGCTGTGACGGCGGCGTGATCTCATCGTTGATGTGCATCAGCGCCACCTGCACCGGATTATCCCCGTCAAAAGGAACCTGGCCGGTCAGCATCTCATAGAGGACGATACCCAGGGAATAGATGTCCGAGCGTTCATCTACATAAGCGCCTCTGGCCTGCTCCGGTGAAAAGTAGTGGACGGAACCTATGATGCGGCTGGTCTCCGTCACCAGGGTGGAATCGCTGACGGCCTTGGCGATACCGAAGTCGGTCAGCTTTGCCATGCCGTCTCTGGTCATCATGATGTTGTGCGGCTTTACGTCCCGGTGGATGATGTTGTTCCGATGGGCCATGCTGAGCGCCGACGCCACCTGCCGGGTGATCTCGATGGCCTGCCGGTAATCCATCGGAGCCCGCTCCTTGATGATATCGCTGAGGGGCCTGCCATCGATCAGCTCCATGACGATGAAGTGGATGTTCCCCTCCTTTCCCACATCGTATACGCTTACGATATTGGGGTGCTGCAAATTAGCGGCAGCCTGGGATTCCCGTTTAAAATTTTCCACGAACTGGGCGTCCTTGGTAAACTCCGGCCGCAGGATCTTAATGGCCACATACCGGTTCAGCAGTCTGTCCTTTCCCTTGTAGACTACCGCCATGCCGCCTTCGCCGATCTTTTCTATCAATTCATATCTGCCCGCAAGTAATTTACTCATCGAAATCTTCCTCCGTTATTTTCAATACTACCATGGTGATATTGTCGCTGCCGCCGTTGCGGTTGGCCGCGTCAACCAGTTCGCTGCAAATTTCGGTCATTGTACTGTCTTTCTCAAGCTGACGAATCAGCTCCTCTCTGTCCACTTCCCCATAGAGGCCGTCGGTACAGATCAGAATGATGTCGCCGGGCCGGATCCCCACCTGGAAAAAATCTCCCTCGATGGTGTAGTCCGCGCCCACAGCTCTGGTGATCATATTCTTATTCTCATGATGCTCCGCTTCATCGGCCGTAATCAGCCCGGCCTTCAGCAGAGTATTCACATAGGTATGGTCCTCCGTGATCTGGGTCAGCTCCCCGTCGTGGAGAATATATCCTCTGCTGTCCCCTACGTTCATTATGTAAAGGGTGTCCTTCTGGATATAGGCGATGACCACCGTGGTCGCCATGCCTTTGTTCCACTCAAAGCGCTGAGACATCTCCAATACCTTGAAGTTCACATCACGCAGGCAGTCCTCGAAATATGAACGGAGCTCATCGGCGCTCTCCTGCCCGGTGAGGGGGTAAGTTTCCACATATCTGGCGATTTCGTTGACGCAGGTACGGCTTGCGATCTCGCCGGAATTGTTTCCCCCGACACCGTCGGCAACGATGAAAACCCGATCCCGCTTCATGACAAAGCAGGCGTCCTCGTTGTTGGTCCGCCTCCGTCCCCTGTCTGTTTTAAAGCCTACTTCCATTCATGTCTCCTTTCCCTGCTGTCCGCCGCATCCTGCAGATGAAGAACCCGTCGTGTTCTCCGTCGTCAGGGAACAGCTGCAGCATTCTGTCCAGCCGAAACGCGTCACATTCAGCCAAAAAAGCTTCTGCCACCTGCTCGTTTTCGATCCTGTTGACCGTGCAGGTGCTGTAGAGAAGATATCCGCCCGGCTTTACATAGCGGCTGGCCTCCCGGAGCAGCCGCAGCTGCTTTTCAGCCAGACTTCTTCCCTGGTCCTCGACAGCCTTGTATTTGATCTCCGGTTTTCGCCTGATGACGCCCAGGCCGGAGCACGGACCGTCCACCAGCACTCTGTCCGCCGTCTGGTCCAGACTGCGGCAGGCCTCGGTGCCGTCCTTTTCCGCTGTCTCAATGATATCTATGCCCAATCTGGCAGCCTCTTTCTCGATCAGCTCCAGCTTGTGCGGATATATGTCAAAGGCCTTGATCGTGCCTTTATTTTCCATCATCTCTGCCATGGCCAGGGTCTTTCCCCCCGGCGCGGCGCAAATATCGTAGACCGTCTCCCCCGGCTTCGGTCCCAGCGCCTCTGCCGCCGCCGCTGACGCCGCGTCCTGTACGGAGAACCAGCCCTCGGCGTAGGCCTCTGTCTCCAGAAGGCCGCTGCCTCTGACAAAGAGAACCCGCCGGTTCTCTTCACATTCCCGGACAGAAAAGCCTTTGTCCCCGAGGCGTTCTGCCAGGGCCTGACGGCTGGTCCGCAGCAAATTGACGCGGACGGAAAGCTCCGGCCTCCGGTTTCCGGCAGCCAGCAGTGACTCGGTCTTTTCCAGGCCATACTGCTGCGCCCAGAGCCCGACGATCCACGGATCACAGGAATAGCGGACGGACAGGTACTCTATGGGAGCCTGCTTTTGATCCGGCAGCGTCAGTCTTTCCTTCTGCCTGCCGTAACCCCGCAGGACGCCGTTGACAAAGCCGGCTCTCCCCGCGGCCACCTTCTTCGCCAGCTGCACCGTCTCGCTGACGGCCGCGTACTCCGGCACAGAATCCATGAAGATAATCTGATACAGCCCCATCCGCAGCAGGACCTTCACCGGCTTCTTCACGCCGGAGAGTCCCTTCGGGATCAGCTGGGAAAGCAGATGATCCAGGTACAGCTTGTGCTCCAGGACGCCGTAGACCAGCTCCCGCACCAGGGCCGGCGCGTCGGGACGGTCTTCCTGTATCCGCCGATTCAATTCCAGGTTGGAATAGGCTCCATGCTTCTCGATCTGCAGCAGAACCTCATAGGCAGTCTTTCGATTGCGGTCCATCAGTCTCTGCCACCTCGCAGTGCTAAGATCCGGAGCAGGTTGGCTACCGCCACCGCCAGGGCCGCCACGTAGGTCATGGCCGCCGCCCGCAGGACTTTTTTGGATCCTGCCAGGTCCTCGCTGGCTACCAGCCCCAGCTCCTCCATCTGGTCAATGGCCCTTCTGCTGGCATTGAACTCCACCGGCAGAGTGATCAGATGAAAGACGATTACACAGACAAAGGCCAGCACGCCGATATTGAACAGCAGGTTGCCCATGTACCAGCTTTCGCCGCTGCCCGCGCCGAGAAGGACGATGCCGATCAGGATCAGAGGCCACGTCAGATGGGACACCAGATTGACCACCGGCACGATGCCGTTTCGGATCTTCAGAGGCGCATAGCCTCTGGCGTGCTGGATCGCGTGGCCCGCCTCGTGACAGGCTACGCTGACCGCCGCGACGGAGCTGACGCCGCACACGTCCTGGGAAAGGCTGAGCGTCCGGTTTCTCGGATTATAGTTGTCTGTCAGGCTTCCTCTGATCTGCTGTATCTGTACATCGTAAAGCCCGTTGGCGTCCAGGACCCTCCGCGCGGCCTGGGCTCCGGTCAGCCCCTTTCGGTTCCTGACTCTGCTGTATTTGCTGAAATTCCCCTTGACCTGAGCCTGCGCCCATAGGGCGAAGATCATGGCCGGAATCAGAATGATAATACTGGTATCATAATAGAACATCTCTTTCTACCCCCCCTTTTGTTGTATAGCTTTACCATGATTTTAACCTAAAATACAATCTTTTTCAATACGGTTGCCCCGCAGAAAATCCTTTACGGCCACCCGTTTCTTTCCCGGCAGCTGTATCTGCTGCGCTCTCAAGATGCCTTCGCCGCACGCGATATCGATGCCTTCATCGGACACAGCCAGAATTTTTCCCGGCGTCTCCCCCGCGCCGCCGTCGAGGACCTGGGCCTGCCAGATCTTCAGGGTCTGGTCCCCATAGCTGCAGAAGGCGCCCGGCCACGGGTCAAAGGCCCGGATCTGCCGCTCGATCTGCTCCGCGGTCTTAGAAAAGTCGATCCTGCCGTCCTGCTTGGTGATCAGGCCCGCATAGGTCGCCTCATCGTCGTTTTGCTCCTGGGGAACCAGTCTCCGTGCGCCGATCAGAGGCAGAACCTCCGCCAGCAGATCCGCTCCCAGCAGAGCCAGCTTATCGTGAAGCTCCTCGTAATTCATCTTTCCTACGGAGGTGATGACCTTTGCCAGCATGTCGCCGGTATCCAGGCCTTCGTCCATCTGCATGATGGTCACGCCCGTCTCCTTTTCGCCGTCCAAAATCGCTCTCTGTATCGGCGACGCGCCCCGCAGCCGCGGCAGCAGGGACGCATGGACGTTGACACAGCCCAGAGGAGGCAGCTCCAGCAGCTCCTTCTGGATGATCTGCCCGTACGCGGCCACGATGATGATGTCCGGCCGGTAAGCTTTGATCACCTCCATGGTCTGCGGGCTGTCCTTGATCTTTTCCGGCTGCAGCACCGGGATATCGTGGGCGATGGCCAGCTCCTTCACCGGAGAAAACTGGATCTTCTTGCCCCGGTTCTTCGCCCGGTCAGGCTGGGTCACCACCAGGCCGACCTGATGACCGGCCTCTACCAGGGCCTGCAGAGACGCCGCGGCAAAATCCGGCGTTCCCATAAATACGATCTTCATTACGCCTCTTCCCCTTCTTCTTCCTCTTCCGGTTCTCTCACGTTGGTCGCTTTGTCCGTGTACAGAATGCCGTCCAGATGGTCGTACTCGTGGCACATGACTCTGGCGTCCCAGTCTTCAAATTCATAGACCTGCTCCTGACCGTCCAGATCCCACGCTTTGATCTTGATCCTCTGCGGGCGTTCTACCGTCCCGATCAGGCCAGGCACGCTGAGACAGCCCTCGTCGCCGATCTGGCTGCCTTCCTGCTCCAGCATCACAGGATTGATCATGTAGTACACTCTGCCCGGTTCCGGCTCCGCGATAAACATGCGGCGCATCACGCCGACCTGAGGACCCGCGATGCCGCAGCCGTACTGCTGGCGCATGGTTTCCAGCATGTCTTCCATGGTCGTCCGGATCCGGTCGGTCACCTCCGGAATTTCTCTGCACTTCTTTCTCAGTATCTCATCGCCCTCCAGGACGACATTTCTTATTGCCATTTAAATTTCCCTCTCTTCTTCTAAAATGTACTGTATGGATTTACATCGATGGTCATATTGCAGCCGCGCCTGTCTGCCGTCAGGGCCTCTCCAAACCGCCTGATGCAGAACACGTACTGGTTGCGCAGACCCTTCCGGCATTTGATCAAAATGTAATAGCGGAAGCTGTCCTTGCCCTTGAAATGATATGACAGCTTCGGCGAAAAAATGTTTTCCTTCTCCTTCTGCAGTCCCAGGGACAGCAGATAGTCCTTGCAGGCCTCCGCCGTTTCCAGAGCTTCCTCCTCTTTCTCGCTGGTAAATTCCACCAGTATCAGATCCGTAAAGGGCGGATAGTCCATGAACCTGCGCGCCTGGATCTCCATGTCGAAAAAGCCCTGGTAATCGTAGTTGGCGGCAGTGACAAGGGCGAAATTGTCCGGCGTATAGGACTGGACGATGACCTTGCCCACCTGGTCTCCCCGGCCCGCCCGGCCTGCCACCTGGGTCACCAGCTGGAAGGTCCGCTCCGTAGACCGGTAATCGGGAATGTTCAGACTCACATCAGCCGCCACTACGCCGACCAGACCCACATTCTTAAAATCCAGGCCTTTGGCCACCAGCTGGGTTCCGATCAGGATATCCGTCTTCCCTTTGGAAAAGGCGCCGATGATGCGGGATATCTCCCGGGCGTTTTTTGCTGTATCCAGATCCAGCCGCTCCACCGTCCTGTCCGGGAACAGCTGTCTGGTAAACTCCTCTACTTTCTCTGTGCCGGCGCCGAAATACCTGATGTACCGGCTGCCGCACGCGGGGCACGTATCCGGAATGGGAAACCGCTTGCCGCAGTAGTGGCAGATGCCGGCGTTCTCACGCTTGTGATAGGTCAGGGAAATGCCGCACTCCGGGCACTCCATGACCTGGCCGCACTCCCGACAGGATACGAAGGTGGAATAGCCCCTTCGGTTGAGGAAGAGAATGATCTGCTGCTTTTGCTCCAGGGTCTCCACCATCTGGCTGTACAGCCGGTCGCTGAAGACGGTCTTATTGCCGTCCCGCAGCTCCAGCCGCATATCCACCAGCTCTACCTCGGGAAGAGGAACGGCGTTATACCTGCGCTTCATCTCGATGAGCTTGTAGATCCCCTCTTTCGCCCTTTGATAGGAGACCACCGACGGCGTGGCGCTGCCCAAAAGCAGCACACCGCTGTAGTACATCAGCCGCTTCAGGGCGATGTCAACGGTTTCGTATTTTGGCGTCATATCCGACTTATACGTGGCCTCGTGCTCCTCGTCCATGATAATGATGCCGATGTTCTCCAAGGGCGCGAACACGCCCAGTCTGGCGCCGATGACGATCCGCGCTTCTCCCCGCCGGATCCGCATCCATTCATCGAATCGTTCCCTTTTCGTCAGCTTGCTGTGCAGAACGGCGATGTCGCCTTTGCCGAAGCGGCCGATAAACCGGTCCAGCACCTGCTTGGTCAGGGCGATCTCCGGCACCAGCATGACGGCAGTCCTGCCCTTTGACAGAACCTGCGCGATGGCCTGCATGTAGACCTCGGTCTTGCCGCTTCCGGTGACGCCGTGGAGCAGAAAGTTCTCCTGCCTCTGTCCGTCGATGGCGCTGCCGATCTGGCGCAGGGCGGCCTGCTGCTCTTCCGTCAGCGCGTCCACCTGCTGCGGCTCTCCGGCGGCGTCCTTGTACGGCTCCTTCTCCTTGCCCGCCCTGGCCGGCTTTCCATTGGGAACAAAGCACTTTACGGCGTCCAGGAATTTAATGCCGTACCGCTGGCGCATCCAGACGCAGGTCTCCATGATCTCGTCGGTCAGGGAAATGTCGGGATCCGCGGCAGCCACGGCTTTGATCCGGGACGGGTCGCAGTCCGGCGTTACGTCTGTCTCAAAGACATAGCCGGTCTTCAGCTTGTTCCCCCGGTTAAAGGGAACCTGCACCAGGCTGCCCCGGCGCAGGTCCTCCTCCGTACTGTAGGTATAGTATGTGTCAGTATGTCTGCTGTTATGATCGATAACGACGTTTACGTACTTCATGCTTACAGAAGGAAGATGTTTGCCTTTCTGCACGCCTCGATCATATCCTCCGGCCATACAGACGCCTGAACCTCTCCGATATGCGCTTTTCTCAGGAAGAACATGCACAGCCTGCTCTGCCCGATGCCGCCGCCGATGGAATACGGCAGCTCGTCGTTTAAGATGGCCTGGTGGAACGGACGCTCTCTTCTGTCGTCCGCGCCCTCAATGGTCAGCTGTCTGTCCATGGCCTCCGCGTCTACCCGGATACCCATGGAGGAGATCTCGAAGGCTCTGTCCAGCACGTCGTTCCAGAGGATGATGTCGCCGTTCAGTTCCCAGTCGTCATAGTCCGGGGAACGTCCGTCGTGCTTTTCGCCGGATTTCAGCGGCCCGCCGATCTTCTCGATGAACACGGCGCCGTGGGCTTTGCAGATCAGGTCTTCTCTCTCCTTTGGAGTCTTGTTCGGATACAGATCCTCAAGCTCCTGAGTGGTGATAAAGTAAATCTCGTTCGGCAGCTCGGTCTGCAGGTCTCTGTAAAGCCTGTTGACGTAGTCGCCCAGGTTTTTCACCGCGTTGTAGATGGTAACCACAGTCTCGTGAAGGTACTCTGTGGATCTCTGCTCCTTTGTGACTACCTTTTCCCAGTCCCACTGGTCCACATAGACGGAATGAAGGTTATCCATTTCCTCATCTCGCCGGATAGCGTTCATGTCTGTATAGATGCCATGGCCCGGCTTGATGCCGTATTTGCCAAGCGCCATTCTCTTCCACTTTGCCAGGGACTGAACCACTTCCACTTCTTTTTCGTCCATGTCCTTCAGCGTGAAGGATACCCTTCTCTCCACGCCGTTCAGGTTATCGTTGAGACCGGTCTCCGGCGCGACGAACAGCGGCGCGGAAACTCTGCGCAGGTTCAGGCCGTATGCCAGCTCCTGCTGGAAATAGTCTTTGATCTTTTTGATGGCCCTCTGGGTTTCCAGCGGGCTGATGACAGGTGAATAGTCTTTCGGTGTTACTAACTGGCTCATATCGTTTCTCCTTACTATATTATATATTCTTAAATTATATGCTTTTAAATCACATGGCGTCGGATTGCATGTTTTAAAATTTCACGTTATGAAATATTATCGTTTGGAATACTCGCAACCGCAGTAATTCTGCCTGTAGAGGCCGTACTCCTTGGAAAGCTGTATGCTTCTCTGGAATCCCGCCTTTTTCTTAAAATCCATATCCAGAAACTGGACGCCGTATTTTTCGGCCAGCTCTTTGCCGATGGAAGCGATCAGCGGGTAATTCTTATGAGGGCTCACGGTCAAAGTGGTGGTAAACAAACCGAATCCCCGGCACTTTGCCATGGACGCCGTCTTTTCCAGCCTTTGACGGAAACAGATGGTGCATCTGGCCCCGCCCTCCGGTTCGTTACTGTAGCCGGACACTGCTTCCAGGTAGCGTTCCGGCTCGTACTCCCCCTCGATAAAACAGATTTTGCCAAGGCCTGCCTGCCGCTGGTTGTACTGCTCGATAAAGGCGATCTGGCTCGCCTTCCTCTTCTCGTACTCCTCCGGGTCAGTGATGCAGGGGTTGTAAAAAAATACGGTCAGATCATAGTCGGGCGACAGCCGTTCAATGACGCTGGTACTGCACGGTCCGCAGCAGCTGTGCAGCAGAAGAGCCGGTTTCATCACTTCTTCTCCGGCAGAGGCCAGATCCGCCAGCGTATGCTGTCCGCACATCTGGCCGCACTGACATTCCCACGGCTGAACAGACTTTTTCCCCATATTTTCTTCCTCCTTTTTGCAATTTTTTCTTCACAAACTTGACATTCTATTATATCATAGAAACCAGTGAAATGAAAGAGGTTTGCCATGAATCCATACATAAATTCTATCAGCGATTATTTGAAAAACGTCTTCGGCCAGAAGACGGTCAAGCTGTCTATCGACGGCGGTTTTACCTGTCCAAACAGGGACGGCACCAAGGGCACCGGCGGATGCCTGTTCTGCTCTGAGGGCGGCGGCGGAGACTTCGCGTCCACCATTGAGGACCAGATCCGCCTTCTTTCTGAGAAGTGGCCTGACGCCAAGTATCTGGCCTATTTTCAGAACCACACCAACACCTATGCCCCAACAGAGGTGCTTCGGGCAAAGTACGAAGCCGCCCTGCGGCATCCTTTGATCAGCGGCATCGCCATCGCCACCCGCCCGGACTGTCTGTCCAGCCAGGTCCTCGACCTGCTCTCTGAGATCAACGAGAAACACTTTCTCTGGGTGGAACTGGGCCTGCAGACCATCCATCAGAGCACCTCTGACCTGATCAACCGCTGTTACGACCTGTCCGTATACGACGCGGCCATCAAAGCCCTCCGGGACCGCGGCATCCGCGTCGTGGTCCACCTGATCCTGGGTCTGCCCGGCGAGACGCGCCAGGACATGATCGACTCGGTAAAGTATGTCTGTCAAAGCGGGGCCTGGGGTCTGAAGCTCCACCTGCTCAACGTGGTCAAAGGCTCCCGCATGGAAGCCGACTACAGCGATTATAATTCCTTCCCGTCCCTGGAAAGCTATGTGGACTTCGTCTGCGACCTGCTGGAGATCATTCCACCGGAAGTGGTCATCCACCGCATGACCGGCGACGCGCCAAGGAAGATCCTGATCACGCCTCAGTGGAGCTACCGGAAAAGGACCATCTTAAACGGCATCTACGCGGAGCTGCGCCGCAGAGGCAGCCGGCAGGGATGCAAGGCAGATGCTTAGAGGATATTTAATATTTAGATAAAGGACGCCGCACGAACGGTTATCTCCCGCTCATGCGACGTCCTCTTTTTGTTCATCAAATCACTCTGAATCAGATCCTTTTGAAGCAGAACGAATCGGATCAGTCTGATTCGGATCAGTCTGGTTTAGTTCAGTTTAGTCTGGGGCCGATTGTTTATGGTATGCCCTGCCCGGTATGGCAGGCTTTACTCGTACATAACGTCTGCCTTTGTCGACCACTGGGTATAGTACGGCTGTCCTTCCATGATCCGCACGCCCCGCACCTTGTAATAGTAGCGGGTTCCCTTTGTCAGATCCTTCGTGTTCTTGTAGGTGACCTTTGTTCCGTCCGTCGTCGTGTAGATCGGCGCTGTGCCGTAGCCGCTGGATTTTTTCACAGAGCGGAACACTTCGTAATAGTCCATTTTATAGCCCGGCGACTTCGTCCAGCTGACGCGGATACCCTTGCCTTCCACGGCGCCGGAAGCTGTCAGCGTCGTATTCTCAACTCCCAGGGCAATACCTTCGATATACGGATTGTACTCTACAGCCACCACGTTGGACCACTGGCTGTAATGGGTGACGCCGTTGAGAACTCTGACCCCGCGCACTCTGTAGTAATACACGTTATTTCTCACCAGATCCTTGCTGTTCTTATATGTGACCTTTATCCCGTCCGCCGTGGTAAAATACGGCGTCTCCTCAAAGGCCTCAGGATCTGACGACCGGAATACTTCGTAGTAGTCCATCTTATACCCCGGAGACTTTTCCCAGGAGGTCTGGACAAATCCGTTACCCTGTACGGCAGCCATGTTCAGCGTGGTGTTCTCCACGCCCTGGATCAGGCTTTCGCTGACCGGATTGTACAGAATATCCACCGTATTGGACCAATTCGTGTAGTAGGTCTTGCCGTCGATGACCCGCACGCCGCGGATCTTGTAGGAATAGGTGGTGCCCTTGGTCAGGCTCTTTGTATTTTTGTACGTGCTGACGGTACCCGACGTGGTGGTGTACAGCGGCGAACTGCCGAAAGCGCTTCCCTTTGTGGTGCGGAACACCTGGAAATAGTCGACCTTGTACCCCTTGGATTTCTCCCAGGCCACGCGCACGTATCCATCGCCCTGTTCCTTCTGCGCCAGAGAGATCGTGGTGTTCTCCACGCCCTTGATCAGGTTCTCGCTGCTGGTCACCGGAGTAGTGGACTGAGAGCCGTCGCGAACTACTTTGATGTAGTATGTCTTTGATTCCAGTCCGGAAGAGGACGTGCACTTGACGGAAATCTTGTTCTCGCCGTTGACCAGACTGTTGCCTGTGATCGTTACCGTCGACGTACTGTCGTTCTTCACGGTTTTGATCGTCAGCTTATCAGCCGCCACGGTTCCGCTGACCGTGTAGGTGCTGGTAAAACGATCAAAGGACGGGCTGAAGCTCAGCGTTTTGCCGTCCGCTGAAACCGTGATGCTGTCCAGATAGCAGTTATTGGTCCCCTCTGAAGGCGGCTGCGCGCACGGTGTGGACGGCATGTTCTGATAGACTGGAATTTCAAAGGTGAATGCCTCGTCCAGAATACCGGAGTCCTTATAGTTCCAGCCCATGATGCTGGCTTCCGTAGCGGCGCAGAATACGCTGGTAGCGTACTGATGCGTCCCGATAGCGCTCAGGCCGTTGAGCACGTTAAAACGCTCATAATACGCCGAATACTGGTTATTGCTGAAGAAATTGTCCGCAATATAGACGGCTCCGCCCATGACGGCCTTCTTCAGGGTGTTCCAGGGCCGCAAATAGCTGGTTCCGCTCTGGTCAATGCCGCCGGCAGCGTAAACCAACCCCTTTGTGGCGGCAGTGCCGTCAGCGCTGTCCACGGCGCCGATGTTGTATACGTTGTAGCACTTGCTGAAATTCTTTCCTCCGTAAGAAAAGCTGTGTCCGTCGATCATCGTGCTGTAGCTTCCCAGCTCTATTCTGGTCTTGGTGGCCAGGTAGATCGGGCTGATGCTGTAGGTCTTTCCGTTGTAGGTCTGCTGGGCGGCCTCCATGTAATAGGCTGAGGCTGAAGCAGGCAGCGCCGTTCCGCTCAAGATGCTCTTCACGGCACTTTCCGTCTGATAGGACGCGTCGTAATAGAATGGTTCAAACATAAAGATGCCGGTTTCTGTCAGCCAATTCCGCGGATCCATATAGAAAGCGACGGCCTGTTTAGAGGCAGAAACCCAGGACGCCCCGTCCTTCGGCAGATAGGTATGGGTACTGAAGTTATATGCTCCCTCCCTCACTGCCTTGTAGGTGTCTTTATAATTCACAGAAATGGTGTTGGCGCCGGCGTCAGCATACTGTTCTGTCAGAGCGTCGTCCCATGTGAAGTCCAAAAGCTTTGCTTTGAAGATCCAGTTTGGATGAGCCTCGTGCAGCTGGCGCAGATACACCTTGTAGCTTTCTGGAAATCCCTGAGCAGTCAAAGAAGCCTCAAAGCTGGCATCAGCTCCATAGGCCGCCTGCTGTGTCAAAGAGAGTCCGGCTCCCATGAAGAGTACTGTCGCCAAAACAAAAGCCGCAATCCTGTTCCATCTGATTTTTCTGCTGTTATTCATAATTCTTCTCCATATCCTTGCCGATTTCCGGTCCGATCCGTCCGTCGTTATAGTGCTTTCTGCAGAGGGAAACGTACATATCGTTTCCGCCGATCAATACCTGCTGCCCGTGCTTGACGAATTTTCCGTCCACCACTCTGGCGACCATAGTCGCCTTGCGGCCGCACCAGCAGATGGTCTTGATCTCCTCGATCTTGTCCGCGTAGATCAGCATGTAATAGGAACCCTCAAAGAGCTCATTCCGGAAGTCGTTTTTAAGGCCGTAGGCCAAAACCGGAACCTCCAGGCTGTCCACGATTTCCACAAGCTCCTGGACGTGATGCTTTTTCAAAAACTGACATTCGTCGATAAGTACGCAGTCGATCTTATGTTTTTCGTTTTCCCTCATAAAAAGTTCCAGAATATTGGTCTCCTCCTTGACGCTGATGGCATCTCTCTGCAGGCCGATTCTGGATGTGATAACGCCGGAGCCGTACCGGTTATCGATAGCCGGCACCAACGTCAGAACGTGTTTTCCTCTTTCTTCGTAATTATATGCAACCTTGATCAGCTCGATGGACTTTCCCGCGTTCATCGTGCTGTATCTGTAATATAACTGTGCCATGTCGTCCTCCCAAAAAAGTCTATAATATCATTTTACTGGATACGAGGGGAAAAAGCAACAGATAAAAAGAAAACCGCGGAGCTCTCGTCCGCAGCCCCGGCATTATAACAAAGCAAAACGTAATCAATCGGTCAACATACGGTTCATTATATGCTCAATGGCCCATTATAGGCCATAGGCCCATATGTTTTCTAAATTCGTCAAAATGTTTTCTATAGAAAACGAAATTGGAAAATCTGCAACAGCATCATGTATTTGAGCTGACATTTTCAAAAAAGCCATTACATTAAAAGGATTTTTTGCATGATTATTCCACAAACCGGCCCAAAAACCAGCTTTTTCCCTGCTTATTATCCTTGCGCTGGCCATTTGGTTTTCTAAATTCGCCAAAATGTTTGCTATAGAAAACAAAATTAGCTAAATGGAAAACAGTCTGCCAAAAGGCAGCTTCGCTCTGCAGCGAAAAAAGGATATAAAGATGCAATAAGTTTAGCATGTAATATG
>CALLDR010000193.1 GCA_937997955.1 uncultured Emergencia sp.
GAAAACCAACCAAAAGTGGCGTTTGGATCTTTAACTTTTAAATTACGTGAGTTGGAACCTTGTTTTTCATGGGTAAGCCCTTCTGAAAATCTGAATATCCTTGTATTTTTTGCAGGGAGATTTTATAATAAGAGGAGGAGGTCGTGAGAATGTTAGAAAATACCGGAATTAAAGAAGAGGTGCTGAGGGAGATCACGGACCTTGCGCGGGTCTACGGCGTTGAGAGAGTCCTTTTGTTCGGCTCCAGAGCCAGAGGAGATTATCGGCGGACCAGCGACATCGACCTGGCGGTATGCGGCGGGGACTTCTGCAGGTTTGCGCTGGATGTAGACGAAGAAACCTCCACATTGTTAAAATACGATATCGTAGATTTGGACGGCCCGGTGCAGGACGCGCTGCGGGAAGCTATTGAAAGAGAAGGAAAAGTGCTCTATGAAAAAGTATGAGAATTTTTGTGACGCGCTGCATAACCTGAAGGAAATATATGGCTATGAAGAGCCCTATGACAACGTGGTTTTGACAGGATTGGTGGGGCTGTATGAGATCTGTTTCGAACAGGCGTGGAAAACGATGAAAGAATTGCTGGAAGAGAGCGGACTTCCAGAGGGAAAGACAGGATCGCCAAAACAGATTCTAAAGACTGCCTATCAGGCGGGCATGATTGAGGACGAGGCTCAGTGGCTGCGGGCCCTGCAGGCGAGAAACAATGTGGCACATTCCTATAATAAGGATATTGCATATGGCATTGTCCGGCAGACGAAAGGGCAGTTCTATCAGATGTTTTGCAGTCTGCAGGACGCGCTGCGAAAGAACTGGTTATAGGGAGAACTTAGGAGAGAAGTTATGACAGAGCATTCGGTAACACTGCGGGAATTGCTGGATTCCCGGGAGCGACGGGCGGCCCGTCAAAGGGAACTGCTGGCGGCATACGGCGGGGAAGACGGTATTCTGCTGTCCGTCACCTTGAATATCCCCGGGCCGGTCAAGGACCGGCCCCGGTACCGGAGGGCCATGGAGGAAGGACTTCGCAGGCTGCGCGGCCTGCTGCCGGAAGAGGCAGTGGTCCATGAGGAAACGCATAATCTGCCCACAGGGCCGGAAGGCTATCTGTGCCTGGACGGCCGCGCGATGAACCCTTTGCAGGCAAAGCAGATGGCGGTAGAAGCCGAGGAGGCTGACGGCCTGGGGAGGCTCCTGGACATTGATGTAATCACGGCCGCAGGCGGAGTGAGCCGGTCAGATCTGGGACTGTCAGGCAGACGATGCTTGCTCTGCGGGGAGGACGCTAAGGTCTGCGCCCGCAGCCAGCGCCATCCCATGGAGGAGCTGCTGGCCGAAATCGACCGGATTCTGACTGGATTCTGACCGGATTCTAGAAAAACTGTAACGTAAATAAAATATATCCATATCTATTTTGATAATTATGATAATATTCGGATTCTTTTGTGGTGTAGTATAGTAAGTAAGCTGTCACAAACATCGGATAAAAGGAGAACGGATATGGAAGGGTCGATACGCGCACTGTATACAGAGGTTTTGCACGAACCTGAGGCAGTCCTCGACACGTCAAAGGGCATCTATCTGATCAACTGATGTTGCAGAGAAGCCGCGGCGTTTTGCGCGCCTGCAACAAAAAAGCTTCAGCCCGGCGGTAAAACGCTGGAATCCAAGCCTTGACAAGTTGGCACAAAACGTGCTAGTATATATTGCAAAGTCTCAGGAAGAGGCAGGAGCCTTCACGAAGAAGGCGGAGATTTATTTGTACATAACATGAAAAGAACCATGCCACGAAGGCAGCAGGGACTCCCGAAGGAGATCCGCGCTTTTGTGGTATTTTTTTGTTCCGGCAGCGCTGGACCGGGTCTTAAGCGTTTGAGGCTTAAATCCTCATTTTGCTTAATTCCGGCGGGCATCACAGGCTCCGGTAAAAACTATGGAAGGGAGACGCAGAACATATGACACTGAGTGAATTCTTTGAGCAGCATCCGAAGGCCGCGCTGGGGTTTTCCGGCGGGGTGGATTCGGCGTATCTGCTCTACGCGGCAAAGAAGTACGGGGCTGACGTCAGGGCCTATTTTGTCAAGAGCCAGTTTCAGCCGGCGTTTGAGCTGGAAGACGCGCGGCGGCTGGCCCGCCAGCTGAACGCCGATATGAGAATCATAAGCTGTGACATTTTAGCCAACGAGACCGTCGCCGCCAATCCAGAAAACCGATGCTATTACTGCAAACAAAGTATTTTCGGACTGCTGAAGCAGGCGGCCGCGGAGGACGGGTATACCTGCATCATAGACGGAACCAACGCGTCAGACCAGTCAGGCGACCGGCCGGGTATGCGGGCCCTCAGCGAGATGGAGGTTCTTTCACCGCTGCGGCTCTGCGGGCTGACCAAGGCAGAGATACGAGAAAGATCAAAGGAAGCAGGGCTCTTTACATGGGACAAACCTTCCTATGCCTGTCTGGCAACCAGAGTTCCGGCGGGAGAGAGGATAACCGCTGAAAAGCTGGAGAGGATAGAGCGGGGTGAGGAAGCGCTGATGGAACTGGGATTTTCCGATTTCCGCATCAGGCTCTATGGAGAGGCCGCCAGGCTACAGCTTCCGGCAGAACAGCTGGTTCGGGCGGCAGAATACCGAGACCTGGTCCGGCAGAGGCTGAAGCCGTATTTTGATGTTGTACTTTTAGACTTGGAGGAAAGATCATGGATAAACAGGATATGAAAGAACTGCTGCAGCAGGTGGCCGATGGAAAGACCACAGTGGACGACGCGCTGCTGAAGCTGAAGCTGCAGCCCTTTGAAAACATCGGTATCGCCAATCTGGATCACCACAGAGGCGTGCGCCAGGGAGCGTCGGAGGTGATCTACGGCGCGGGAAAGACGCCGGAGCAGATCGACTGTATCGCCCATACCCTGTATGAGGCCGGACAGCGGACGATTTTGATCACCCGCATGAGCCAGGAAGCGGCGGACGCCTTTACCAAAGACATTCCCTTTACCTATTATAAAGAGGGAAGGATCGGGCTGGCAGGCCAGATGATAACGCCCAAGCACAGCGGCTATATTCTGATCGCGACAGGAGGCACCAGCGATATTCCGGTAGCCGAGGAAGCGGCTTTGACGGCGGAGATCCTGGGAAACCGGGTGGAACGGGTCTACGATGTGGGCGTCGCGGGCATTCACCGGCTGCTGGCCCACGCGGAGAAGATCATGCAGGCCCGGGTCATCGTGGCCATCGCAGGCATGGAAGGGGCGCTGGCCTCTGTCATCGGAGGCCTGGCCGACTGTCCTGTCATCGCCGTGCCTACCAGCGTTGGATATGGAACAGCCCTGGGCGGCGTTACGGCGCTGCTGTCCATGCTCAACTCCTGCGCCAGCGGGGTCAGCGTGGTCAACATCGATAACGGCTTCGGAGCGGGATATCTGGCGAATCTGATCAACAACATGGAGGGCGTAAAAGAATGAAGACATTGTATATAGACTGCGGCATGGGCGCCGCCGGGGACATGCTGATGGCGTCGCTGTACGAGCTGCTGCCTGAACACGAGAAGCAGGCTTTTTTGGAGAAGATGAACAGCCTGGAGATTCCGGGGGTCAGCGTAACCGCTGAAACAAAGGAGACCTGCGGCATCACGGGAACCCACGTCCGCGTGAAGGTCTTCGGCCAGGAGGAAGGGGCGGCCTGCGCCCGCGGCGATGACCACCATCACGCTCACAATCACGGCGACGACCATGGCCACCAGAACCATCACGACTGCGCCCACGGCGATGACCATCATCACCACGATCATGACTGCGCCCACGGCGGCGATCACCACCATCACGATCACCATCACGATCACGATCACGACTGCGATCACGGCGGCCATGACCATCATCACCATCACGATCACGACTGCGGCCACGGCGATGGCCATCACCACCACAGCGGGCTCGGGGAAATCTGCCAGCTGATCGAAGGTCTGGATCTGCCGGACAAGGTCAAAGCGGACGCCAGGGAGGTCTATGAGATCATCGCCGGCGCGGAAAGCCGGGTCCACGGAAAAACCGTAGATCAGATCCACTTTCACGAGGTGGGAACCCTGGACGCCGTTGCCGATGTAGTGGGAAATTGCCTGCTGATGGACCTGATAAAACCGGATCAGGTCGTCGCTTCTCCGGTCCATGTGGGCAGCGGAACGGTGAAATGCGCCCACGGCGTGCTGCCGGTGCCGGCTCCGGCGACGGCTTTGATCCTGCAGGGCGTGCCCATTTACGGCGGAGAGATCAAAGGCGAGCTGTGTACGCCTACCGGAGCGGCTCTGCTGAAATACTTCGTCAGCTCCTTCGGCTCCATGCCGGCTATGCGGACCAGCGCCATAGGCTACGGCATCGGAACAAAGAAGTTTCCGCAGGTCAATTGCGTCAGAACCATGCTGGGAGATGATGAGGAGCAGGCCGGCGGCGTCATCGAGCTGGCGGCAAATCTGGACGATATGACCGCGGAAGAGATCGGCTTTGCCATGGAAATCCTTTTCGAGGCGGGAGCGCTGGACGTCTACGCAGAATCCATCGTCATGAAGAAATCCCGGCCGGCTGTCAAGCTGGTCTGCATGGCCCGGCCGGAGGATCGGGAGGCCATGGCCGCTTTGATGCTGAAGCACACGACCACCATCGGTCTGCGGGAGTACCGCTGCGGCAGGATCACCATGGAACGCAGCTTTGAGAAACGGCAGACTCCCTGGGGAGAGATAGACGTAAAGCTCTGTGAAAAAGACGGACTGAAAAAAGAGAAGGCGGAGTTCGACCAGCTGGCGGCTCTGGCAAGGGAACACGGACTGTCCATCAGGGACGTCAGAAAATCCATAGAAAAGAAAGACAGCGATGAGTAACACGACGAAATACAGACTGAAATATACCCTGACCAAGGCGATCCAGATGATCCTGGTCCTGGCTGTCCTGTCCATGGCGGTTTTCGTCATCGCCAGGCTCTGCCCCGGCGACCCGCTGCGGTCTTACTACGGAGACGGCGTAGAGCGTATGAGCGAGGTCCAGAGGGAGGCGGCCCGAGAAAAGCTGGGGCTCAACGACTCCATGCTGGTGCAGTATGAGAGATGGGTCGAGAACCTTTTTGACGGGGATCTGGGTCTTTCCTATAAGTACAAGCTGCCGGTGACGGAGGTCATCGGCAGAGTCTGGGTCAATACTCTGATCCTGGGCGGCGTTTCCTACGCGCTGACCTTCGGGCTGGCGATTCTGCTGGGCTGCTTCTGCGCGCTGCGGGAGGATCGGCTGGCGGACAGAGTGATCTGCAGGATCGGCGTGGTATCCAGCTGCGTACCATCTTTTTTTCTGGCCCTGCTGCTGATTTTGATCTTCGCGGTGGAGCTGGGGATACTGCCGGCCGGCGGAGCCTATTCCTACGGAAACAGCCACAGCGTCTCTGACCGGATCTGGCATCTGGTACTGCCGGCCGCCGTCATGGTGCTGGAGCATCTATGGTATTACGCGTACATGGTCCGCAACAAGCTGGTGGAAGAGGCGAGGCAGGATTACGTGCTGCTGTGCAAGGCGGAGGGGATACCGCGGACAAAGATCCTTTGCCGCCACTGCCTCCGCAACATCATGCCGTCCATGCTGGTGGTCATGGCCATCGCCGTGCCCCATATCCTGGGCGGCACCTATGTGGTGGAAACGGTGTTTGCCTATCCGGGACTGGGGACCCTCAGCTTTGAGTCGGCCATGTATCAGGACTACAACATGCTGATGGCCCTGTGCATGCTGACCGGGGCCTGCGTGCTGGTGTTCCATCTGGCGGCCCAGCTGTTGAGCGAGTTCATCGATCCCCGCATGAAACGGGAGGAGGCGCTGATATGAAGGGAGCGGACAGAAAATTTCCCAGGGCGGCGCTGACTGTGCTGTGCCTGATCATCGGCGCCAGCCTTTTGGCGGGGGCGCTGGCGCCCTATCCGTCGGATCTGATGGACGCGGGAGCGGTGAGCCTGCCGCCGAGCCCGTCCCATATCTTTGGAACGGACAGCATGGGAAGAGATCTGCTGACCATGATTCTGTACGGCGGCAGATATTCCATCGCCATCGGACTTTTCAGCGCCCTGATCTCCACGGCCGCTGCCGTGGTCTACGGCGCGGTCAGCGGCCTTTCGTCCAGATGGATCGACGACCTTTTGATGCGGTTTTCAGAGCTGATGCTCAGTATCCCGTCTATTTTACTGATCATCTTTCTGCAGGCCATGTGGGGCCGGGCGACCTGGGTCAGCCTGTCGGTCATCATCGGCCTGACCAGCTGGCCCAACATCGCGAAGATCGTCAGAAGCGAGGTGCGCCAGATCGGCGAAAGCGACTATATTCTGGCGGCCAGAACCATGGAGGGCGGCTTCTGGTACGTTTTGCGGCGGCACCTGCTGCCAAACCTTGTGCCTTCGATCATGTTCATGGCGGTGACCAACATCGGCCAGGCCATGATCACAGAATCCACCCTGAGCTTTCTGGGGCTGGGCCTGCCGCTGACCACTGTATCCTGGGGCAGCCTTTTGTCCATGTCTCAGGAAGTGCTGCTGACCGGCTGCTGGTGGCTCATCATCATACCGGGGGCCGTACTGATCACCACGCTGGTGTGCGTAACGGAGATCGGGGAATACATCAGAAAGAAAAACAACAGACGTTACAGCAACCTGTAATTACAAGGAGAAGAGATTATGAGAGAAAAAAGCTTTATCGGCCTTTTGTGCCTTCTTATTTTAACGGCAGGCGTATTCTTGACTGGCTGCGGTTCCGCTGACGGCGGCGGGGCGGCTGAAGACAAGAATACGCTGGTCTACGGAAGCCAGGATTATACGGCCATCAATCCTGCCCTGTATGAGCACGGAGAGATCAACGCTCTGATCTTTGCCGGACTGACCGCTCACGACGCGGACAACAAAGTGGTGCCGGGCCTGGCGGAAAGCTGGAGCTTTGATGAGGATACTCTGACCTACACCTTCAAGCTGCGGGAAGGTCTGACCTTCCACGACGGAGAGCCTTTGACCAGCGAGGACGTCAAGTTTACTCTGGAAGCGATTTTGGACCCGGACAACCAGTCGGAGATCATCTCCAACTATACGGACATTGAAGAGGTGCGCTGCCCGGACGAACAGACGGTGGAGATCCAGCTGAGCCAGATCAATGTGGCGTTTCCAGATTACATGACCATCGGCATCCTGCCTAAGCACCTGCTGGAAGGCCAGGATCTGGCGACCTGCGATTTCAACCAGAATCCGGTTGGCGCGGGGCCATATAAGCTGACGGCGTGGGACCCGGGGCAGAGCATTACCATGGAGCGTTTTGACGGCTACTATGGCGGCGCGGCCAATATCGAAAAGGTGATCTTTAAGATCGTGCCGGATACTGACGCCAGAGCCATGCAGCTGAAATCCGGGGACATCGACATGGCGCAGATCACGGCGAAGACGGCCGGAGACATTGAGGCAACCGGCGATTTCAACGTATACCGCATGGAGACCGCGGACTACAGGGCCATCGCGTACAACTTCGCCGGAAGCCCTTTGTTCAAAGCTCATCAGGAGCTGGCGAATATCCTCAGCTTCGGGATAGACCGGGAGGCCATCATCACAAGCGTCCTGCTGGGCGAGGGCCAGCCGGCTTACTCACCTCTGCAGAAGAATCCGTACAATCTGGAGACCATGGAGAGCTTCGATTATGATCCGGAGAAGTGCCAGCAGCTGCTGGAGGAAGACGGATGGAAGAAGAACGACGACGGCTATTATGAAAAAGACGGCACGGAGCTGGCTTTTGTGATCTCTGCCATGGCCGATGACCAGGTGCGGGTAGATATGGCAAAGATGTGCGCTAACCAGCTGCAGCAGATCGGCGTCAACGCCACGGCGGAGTCCAGGGCATCTTTGGACTGGGCGGGCCAGGACAGCTGCATCATCGGATGGGGCAGCCCTTTCGACGCGGACGACCATACGTATAAGGTGTTTTCCACCGGCGCGGGCGACAACTACACCGGATATTCCAACCAGGAGGCGGACAAGCTCCTGACAAAGGCGAGACACACGGCGGACGGCGATGAGAGGGCCGCCCTGTACGCGGATTTCCAGACTGCCCTGACAAAGGCCATGCCTTATACCTTTATCGCCTATGTGGACGCGGACTACGCCATCAAAAAGAATATCGCGGGCATTACGGAGCAGACCGTTCTGGGCCATCACGGCGTGGGCGTGTTCTGGAATATTGCGGAATGGAGCATCGAATAGGGATATGGAGCGAAGAGCAGTGGAGCAGATATTGTCAGTAGAAAACTTCAGATTGTCTTTTCACGGGCCCCAGGGGGACGTACCCGCGGTCCGCGGCGTCAGTCTGCAGCTCCGCGAAGGTGAGACTCTGGCCCTGGTCGGAGAATCCGGCTGCGGCAAGACGGCTCTTTGCAGGGCTGTCATGATGCTGCACAGCCAGCACGCCGCCATAGAAGGAGGACGGATACTGCTGTGCGGCAGAGATGTAACAGCCATGTCGGAGAAGGAGCTGGAACAGGTCCGGGGCAGGGACGCCGCCATGATCTTTCAGGACCCCATGTCGTCGCTGAATCCGACCCTGTCCATCGGCAGGCAGATCATGGAACCTGTCCTGCTCCATCAAAGGGTTCTCCGCCGGGAGGCGAAGGCGCAGGCGCTGCGGCTGCTGGAACTGGTGGGAATCCCGCAGCCCGAGATCCGGTTCGGCCAGTATCCTCATCATTTTTCCGGCGGCATGCGCCAGCGGGCGGCTGTCGCCATCGCCCTGGCCGCGGGACCCAGACTGCTCATCGCCGATGAGCCGACCACGGCTTTAGATCCGGACACCCAGGATCAGATCATGGGCCTGCTGCGGCAGCTGGCTTCTGACCGGGATCGGGCCATGCTCCTGGTGACCCACGATCTGGGACTGGCGGAGCAGATCGCGGATAAAATCGCCGTCATGAAGAACGGCCGGATCGTGGAGACGGGAACCGCCGAGGCGGTATTCGCGTCGCCGCGGCACCCGTATACGAAGCAGCTCCTGCGCTACGCCCGCTATGGAAAAGGAGGAAGCCATTACCACGGCGCTATCGGATGGGAAAGACACGGAAAAGCCGCGATAGACGGAACGCCGTTACCGGAGGAGAAAAAGCCGGACGGACACCCTTTGATGGAGGAGGAGAGAGAGCCGTTGGTCGAGATCACCGGGCTGACCAAGGGGTTTTGCCTGGGACGCGGACGGGTTCAGCAGGTTCTGGAGGGCTTTGACCTGACTGTGACGCGTGGCGAGATCGTGGGCCTCGTGGGAAGGTCGGGCTGCGGGAAGTCGACGCTGGCGCGGTGCATCATGGGCATCTATGAGCCGGAGGCCGGAGAGATCCGGTTCGCGGAGGGGTGCCGGAAGCAGATGATCTTTCAGGATTCGGCGTCGGCGTTCAATCCGCGTATGACGATCTTCGACATCATCGCGGAGCCGCTGGTCATCAAAAAAAATTATGGCAGCCGGGACGATCTGCGGAAGCGGGTTTATGACGTGATGGATCAGGTCGGGCTGGAACGGCGACTGGCGGAGCGGCATCCTTACGACGTTTCGGGGGGACAGCGCCAGCGGGCGGCCATCGCCAGGGCTTTGATCACGGATCCGGACCTGCTGGTGGCCGACGAGCCCATCTCGTCTCTGGACGTATCGATCCAGTCTCAAATCGTCCATCTTCTGAAGAGGCTGCACGATGAACGGGATTTGACGGTTCTGCTCATCTCCCACGACCTGCCTATGGTGGAGCATGTCAGCGACAGGATCGTGGAGATGGGATAGGGCGGATTTTCACAGGGCGAAGCTGCGGGACTTTGCCGTGAAGCTGCGGTAAGGCCGCGGTGAGGTCATGGTGAGGCCACGATGAGGCCACGATGGGGCCGCCGCATATTCCTTTTATCCTCGGCGCATACTAGAGGTATGATGAACATCACAAGTATGACGAATGGGGGATATAAAGATGAAAGACGACAATGCGCGGCTGCTGCGGGAGATCAACGAAGGCTGCAAGACTGCTATGGACAGCTTTGCTCAGGTGAAGGAGTTTGTAGAGCTGGAGCCCCTGCGGCAGCTCATCGAGGAATATGATAAGAAGCATGAGGAGATCGGGCTTTTATGCAAGCGGCTTTTGAAGGACGAGGGAGAGGAAGAAAAGGAACCGGGTACCATGGCCAAGGCCATGATGCGGCTGATGACCGAGTTCAAGCTGCTGACCGACCGGGATGACAGCAAGGCGGCGGAGGTTCTGCTGGATGGATGTCACGCCGGGATCAAATCTCTGGGAAGGCTGCTGAAACAGTACGAAGGCGCCGGTATGGAGGAACGGTCTGTCGCGCGGCGGCTCATCGACGCGGAAATGGAATTATACAAGAAGCTGCTGGTTTATCTGTAGGTTTCGAGGACGCGGCGGCCGGGCGCGGCCGGGCGCGGCCGACTGGGCGGTTTGGCAAAACGTTTGGCATTTGAGAGGGAAACGGCGAAAATGCCAAACCGGCGGTGGAAAGTTTGGCAAAACGTTTGGCATCTGAGAAGAAAATAGTGAAAATGCCAAATCGGCGCCGGGTGAGTTTGCGGAGGGCTGCGCCTGGATAAAATGGAAAAACTGCTGGACAATTAGAGACCGGCAGTTTTTTTGTGGTGCGCCCGGCGAACGGTGCTGGATAGGAAATTTATGAAAATCCCGCTGCGGCCGCCGTCTGTTTTGCCAAGCCAGGCATATTTATCTGTGGACAGGTTGTAATCAAATGATTGCGAATGATTACAAATGATGGTATAATGTAATCAAGGAAAGGAGATGGAAATATGGCAAATTCATTTGTTCAGTTTCGTACTGATAACGCTTCTCGGATTAAAGCGGCTGCAATTTGTGAACGGCTAGGCATTGACCTGCCGACCTATATGCGCATGTGTATTGCGAGATTGATTGAGGAAAATGGGATACCGTTCAGTATGAAGCTTGACAACGAGCTTGAAAACAGTGGACTTAGGGCTATGAAAGCTGCCAGCCGTATTGCTGAGGAAAATGGAATCGCAGATATGACATTAGATGAAATCAATGCCGAGATTGCTGAGGCCAGAAAATAGGGAGAAGATATCGTCCATGATGTACTTGAAAGTATTGAAAAACGAGGGATTTTTCTCGATGCGGAGTCTATTGATGTTGAACTGCCGGACCCAAAAGACAGAGTGTTTTATGAAGTGGTTATGGAGGGGCGCAAATCAGAGAATGCCTATCTTGTGACAGGAAATATAAAACATTTTCCTGAAAGAACATTTATTGTAACACCGAGAGAAATGATGGAGATTATTTTATCCGATGAAAGATAATATCAGATGGGGCGGGAAGGAGCTATACATGAACACCCTGGAAACGGTTTTAACCAGGTTTGCGAAGGTTTTTCCCATTGAGGAGGGCTGGTCGGAGGACCGGAAGTTTTGCGTGACGGACTTTGGAGGAAAGAAATTTCTGCTCAGATTTTTCGATTTGGAAAAAGCGGATTTCAAGCGGACGGAGTTTGAGATGATGAAAAAAGTGGCGGCGCAGGGGATTCCTATGTGCCAGCCGATGGAGTTCGGTCTGTGCGAAGACGGGGCGTATTGCCTGTTGACCTGGATTGAGGGAATCAATCTTTCGCTGGCTCTGAAGGATATGGACAGAGAAAAGCAATATCAGTACGGTGCTGCCAGCGGACGGATTTTGCGCAGGATTCAGCAGACCCCGGTGCCGCCGGAGGAGCTGGAGGAAAGCTGGGAGGACTATTTTAACCGAAAGACGGACAGAAGAATCGCCATAGCGCAAGGGTGTCCGGTGAATTTTCGCGGTCAGGAGGAAATGACAGCCTATGTCCAGCAGCACCGTCATCTGCTGAAAGGCAGACCGAAAACCTATCAGCACGGGGACTATCATGTCGGAAATCTGATGACAGACCGCAGTGGAGCCATTCAGGTAATTGACTTTGACCGCTATGAGTTTGGAGATCCGTGGGAGGAATTTGTCAGGATTATTTTCGATGTGGAGGCTTCCGTCGATTTTGCCTGCGGGAAGATTGACGGGTATTTTGACTGCCGGGTGCCGGAAGAGTTCTGGGAACTTTTGATGTTCTACCTTGCTTCTAATGAGATTGCGGCGCCTGCCTGGGGCTTGCAGTTTACGGACGGAACAGGGGAGAAGATGGTCCGCATGGCAGAAGAGGTTTATGACTGGTTCGACGGGATGAAAAACCCGGTGCCGAGCTGGTACGCCGAGAGGCAGAGCAAATCACTCTGAACTTAACAGATCATAGAATCCCCCGGTATAGAATCCCCTCGGTTATAGAATCCCCCGGTTATGCCGGGGGAATTTTATTGACGCTCTTGATTGAAGTTCGGATTTTTATCCGTCTATCCGGTCCAGATACTGTGCGCCCCACTGGCACATGACGTCTAAGATGGGTACGATGCTCCTGCCGAAAGCAGTCAGGGAATAGACGGTCTTAGGAGGCTTTTCGGGTATCACTTGGCGGCGGACCATGCCGCAGTCCATCAAAGCGTGAAGCTGCTGGGAGAGCATTTTTGGGGTCGCTTTGCCGAGCAGCCTTTGCAGTTCCATATAATGGAGAGGCTGTCTGGACAGATGCCAGAGGATCAGCGTTTTGTATTTGCCGCCGATCAAAGACAGGGTTGCCTCTATGGGACAGCTGAATTGGGGACGGGCGGCAGTCTGCTCAGGCGACTGGGCGAGAATTTCCCTATGTGACCGGGCGCATGTTTTTGCGGGTGCCTGAGCGCGTGTCCGCTGAGGCGGCTGGGCGCATGTTTGAATCTGAGATGATGTACAATTGTTCATGAGGATTCTCCTTTCATATTTATCTCATTTATCTCTGTTTCCTTATCTTTATTTCCTTATCTCTGTTTTTTCTATACTTTTGGATTTTCCCGGGATTTCCGGGCTTTCATGCATTTTTCTGAGTTTCCCTGGGGCTGCAAAGCTTTCCTGGGCTTTTCCGAACTTCCCTGGCCGTCATCAGATTTCTTCAGCTTTTACCCGGCCTTACCGGCTTTCTCAGGGGGCCCCGGGGCTGTCCGTATTTCTCCAGGTCCCGGTTGCTCTCCAGACCTCTGTTCCCCGCGGCCCGCCTGTCTGACTATCCTTTTAGGTAGTTAGTACCAAAAAAGTGCATTCTTGTAAACTTCCTCTTTTCTGCTACAATTTAGCCAGTGGTTGATTCCGCGAAGAAAAAACTTTTAACAGAAAGGAAGGAAAACAAATGAATTTTATGCAAATCGTGAAACAACGCTGCTCAGTTCGCAGCTACACCGGACAGAAGGTCGAGCAGGAAAAGCTGGACTACATTTTGGAGGCGGCTCATGCAGCGCCTACGGCGGCAAATCTTCAGCCGGTGCGGTTGATCGTCGTACAGAGTCGGGAGGGACTGGACAAGCTCGGTAAAGGCGCCAATCTCTACGGCGCGCCGCTGGCGGTCATCGTCTGCGCGGATCATGACAAGGCCTGGGTCCGCCCCTTTGATCAGAAACAGACAGGCGATATCGACGCTTCGATCTTGACGGATCATATGATGCTGGCAGCTGCGGAGCAGGGCATTGGCTCCGTCTGGATATGCTATTTTAAACCGGACGTGATCAGCAGAGAGTTTCGTCTGCCTTCTCATTTGGAGCCGGTCAATATTCTGGCCATGGGCTATTCGGCCGAAGGAGCGGCGGATACAAGCCGTTTTGACACTGCCCGTATTCCGATCAGCCAGCTGGTCTCCTACGAAAAAATATGACGGGTTTCGCGCCTGCCACAAGTATATGCGCGGAGAATTGTCAGGTCAAGAGCCGGGGCGCCGATGGTTCCGTTTGGAGCCAAAATGCTCCCGATCGGAGCGGACAGAAGGGCGAAGATGCTCTATACTGGGAGCAGTCAGACAGGACTGACAGCCGGCAAAACAGGAAATACAGGAGGAACAGATGAATGAAGCAGCAGACTGATACAAGGACAAAGCTTTTAACGAAGAGCCCCTGGCCGCTCATGATAGAACTCAGCGTCCCCGCTGTTCTGGGCATGGTGGTGGTAGGGCTGTACAATATGATGGATTCCATCTTTGTGGGACAGATGGTCGGCGACGTGCAGATGGGAGCCATATCCGTCTCTTACCCCTTTACGCTGATCAACGCGGGCTCGGCGGCGATGCTGGGCGTAGGCTCGGCTTCCGTGCTGTCCCGTGCCATCGGTCAAAAAGATGAAGAGGTTGTCAAAAGAATCATGGGCAATCTGATCGCCGTGGTGATACTTCTCTCGGCCCTCTACACGGCAATCGGCATGATCTTTACGAAGCAGCTGCTGTCGCTGGCCGGGGCCAGCGGCAGCCTCCTGGGATACGCGGAAAAATATCTTCGCATCGTGTTCGCGGGGTCGCTGTTCGTCAATTTCTTTCAGAGCGCCAACATGGTGATCCGGGGTGAAGGCCAGCTGAAAAAAGCCATGCTGATCATCAGCAGCGGCGCGGTCCTCAACATGCTGCTGGATCCGATTTTTATCGCGGCGCTGCGGCCCCGTGGAATGGGTATCGAAGCGGCGGCCTGCGCCACAGTATTTTCTCAGTTTGTGCAGGCCGCTGTCACGCTGTGGTATTTCAGAAGGAAAAGCCCTCATGTGAAGATTGGGCGAATCTGGCTGGACAGGCAGCTGCTGCCGCAGGTACTTTCTGTAGGGGTATCGGCGCTGCTGATGCAGGTTCTGACCCTGGTACAGCAGACGGTCATCTACCGCGTCGCCGCTTTATACGGCGGTGAGACCTGGCAGATTCTGCTGGGCGCGGCGCTCCGTTTCTGGAACTTTGCCTTTGTTCCTCTATGGGGGATCAGTCAGGGCTTCCAGCCGGCGGCCGGCACCAATTACGGCGCAGGAGCCTTTGACCGGGTCAAAAAGCTGACGGGGGTATTCATGGCCGCGGCTGCGGTCCTGTCCCTGCTGTTCTATGTTCCGGCGGAGCTGTTTCCAGAGCGTATTTTGTCCCTGTTCGGACCGTCCCCAGAGGACGCCGCTTCTGCCGCGGCCGACTTCCGGATCATGTTCAGCACCTATATTCTGCAGGGCAGCTTCATGATCGCCGTTACCCTGTTCCAATCCCTGGGCAAGGCGCGAAAGGCCACATGGTTGGTTTTGTTCCGGCAGATCATTTTGTTCATTCCTCTGGCTGTCGGACTGCCGGCCATAGGAGGCATGGGGATTCGCGGCCTGTGGCTTGCCATCGCTTTGACAGATGGGGTTTTGGTCGTCATCACCGCGGCCATGACGCTGTCAGAGTTCCGAAGGATGCCGGGAGCCGGCGGGAAGCTCAGGTAAGGCGGCGCCGCGGGGGCCAGGGCCATCGCAGGGGATGGAATGTTTTGAGAAAAGGTTTTGGGGTAGAGTGTAAATAAAGAACAAAAGCTAGGAGGGAAAATCGTGGGAAGGTTTGCCATGCTGGCCGAAGCAAAGGAAATCTCAGCTGTGATACCCAGAGATCAAGACGGATACTGCGCCGTTTACAAGATGGACTGCACCGATGGCCTGGGTTTGATGACGGCATATCAGGTATATCCCGGTATTCAGGTTATTTACAACGACTTTGAAGCCGCGTCCTGCAGGTGGGACACGCTTTTGGGAAAAAACGTTTTGGAGATCAATCACTGCAGAGAGGGAAGGGAAGGCTGCCGGCTTTTGAGCGGTTTCTGCCTGTACCTTGGGGAGGGGGACATGTCTGTTCATACCATGGATAACTGTTCACCAGAGATGTCCTTTCCCCTCCGGCATTACCGCGGAATCTCGGTCGTCATCGATCTGGACGCGGCCGCCGAAGCCCCGCCCGAAATCTTAGCGGAAAGCGGTATCGGCCTGCGGGATCTGAAGACGAAATTCTGCGCGGAGGGCGGCTGCTTTGTCATGAGGGCAAGAGATGAGATCGAGCATATCTTTTCGGAGCTGTACTCTGTGCCGGATTCTCTGCAGAGGTCCTATCTGAAGCTGAAGGTACAGGAGCTGCTGCTGTTTCTCAGCATGATCGATGTATCAAAGGAGAGACAGCGGGAGCAGTATACCTCGCTGCAGGTGGAGGTGGTAAGGGAGATTCATCAAAGGCTGATCTCAAATCTGCAGGAACGGCCTACGATCGAGGCGCTTTCCAGAGAGTTTCTGATCAATACGGCGACGCTGAAGAGGACCTTCAAAGGCGTTTACGGCAAGCCGGTGGGCGGGTACATGAAAGAATACCGAATCAGACGGGCGGCAGAGCTGCTCCGGCGGACAAACGCGACGGTGGCGGAGGTGGCAGAGCAGGTAGGGTATGAGAACCAGAGCAAGTTCGCTGCCGCCTTCAGAGAGATCATGGCCCTCTCGCCGGCTGAATACCGGCGGGAAAACGGGGCGAAAAATACAGATCCAGGACAGTGAAAAACAGATCCAGGACAGTGAAAAAGGGAGCCGGCGCGCCAACTGCGGCGCGTCAGTTCCCTTTTACTCTAGCTGCCTGTTATCTGCCTATTTTACCGCGGCTTCCAGAGCCAGCTTCATCATGTCGGTGAAGGTGTTCTGCCGCTCTTCTACAGTGGCCTTTTCGCCGGTGACAAAGTGGTCGCTGATGGTCATCATGGCCAGGGCGTTTCTGCTGTGGTAAGCGGCGTTCATATAGAGGGCCGCCGCCTCCATCTCAACCGCCAGCACGTCCATGGAAGCCCACTGTTTCCACCACTGGTCGCCCAGCTCATAGAATACGTCGCAGGATACGGTGTTGCCGGCCTTGAAGGCGATGCCGTTTTCCTCTCCGGCGGCCATAACCTTGCGGAGCAGGTCAAAGCTGGCGCTTGGAGAATACTGTCCCGGAAGATCAAAGGCGTGCTGATACCGCGAGTCGGTGGAGGCCGCCAGAGTAACCAAGATGTCTCCTACCTTGATGCTTTCGTGGAAAGCGCCCGCCGTACCGATGCGGATGATGTTTTCCACATCGAATTCCGTGAACAGCTCCCAGGAGTAGATGCCCATGGACGGCATGCCCATGCCGCTGCCCTGGACGCTGACAGGGACACCCTTATAGGTTCCCGTAAAACCGTACATATTGCGGATTTCCGAATAGCGGACCGGGCTGTCCAGAAAGTTTTCGGCGATAAACTGGGCTCTCAGCGGGTCTCCCGGCATGAGGACTGTCTTTGCGATTTGGCCTTTTTCGGCTCCGATGTGTAATGACATAATATAAACTCCTTTCACTTTTTCAACAGGGTAAAATTTTAAACAGGGTAAAAATCTGATACATATTTAATATATTTTAATATACGGTAAAAATAAAACCGATGGGAGACACATCCATCGGTTTTGTTGCTCTCGCATGTGTATTTAACTTATACACTGGTGGGGACGGGTGAGACTTATTTTGCTGCTTTTGCAGCGTTGAATCTTTTCGTCAGTCTGGAAACCTTGCGGGAAGCAGCCTTCTTGTTAAGAGTTCCCTTAGCGGCAGCCTGCATCAGCTTCTTCTCAGCGATTCTCAGCTTCTCGGAAGCTGCGTCGAAATCAGCGGATTCCAATGCTGTGTCGAAGTCCTTCAGAGCTGTCTTGACATGATCCTTAACACGTCTGTTTCTTGCAGTTTTTCTGTCGATGACTTTGATTCTTTTTTTTGCGGATTTAATGTTTGCCATAATTTTTCACCCCACTATTAAATTTTTAGCATGTTTTTAGCTAAATTCGCACACTTTAGTATATACGAAGATGAGGAAATTTGCAAGTACAATTTCCCGATTCGACAGAGATCTTTTCAGCTGTGGGTCCTGCGCGCCACTTTTTGCTCTGTTTTATGCGAAATACGGCGTGACCCCTTTGCGAAAAAGCAGCGTAAGGCCCTGTCAATTTAAACAAATGGAGGATCAATATGAAGTACAGAACGGATTTAGCCGTGGAAAATATCGAAAACCTTTCAGAAAGCGGCGTCAGACCCGGCGAAAAGGACGGCGTCATCATAGAGAAAGAACAGATCGACGAGGACATCAGGGTGATCGGCGTAGAGGTGGTCAACGTGAAGGGCGAGGTGCTCATGGGCAAGCCCCAGGGACGCTACGTGACCATCGAGGTGGACGGCATCATCGACGAAAAGGACGGCATCAGGGAGCGGGCGGCCAGAGCCCTGGCCGCGGAGCTGGGCAAAATGGTACGGCACCGCTATGGACTGAAGGTGCTGGTAGTAGGTCTGGGAAATGAGAACGTGACGCCGGACAGCCTGGGTCCCGCCACTTTGGACAAGGTGCGGATCACCAGCCATCTGTTCCGCATCTTCGAAAGAGACGGCGATCACGAAATGTCCGACGTCAGCGGCATCGCGCCGGGAGTGACGGCCACCACCGGCATGGAGACCGCGGAGCTGATCAGGAAAACCGTGGAGATGATACAACCCGACGCCGTCATCGCCATCGACGCCCTGGCCGCCCGCAATATAGCCAGGGTCAGCACCACGATCCAGCTCAGCGATACAGGCATCGCGCCGGGAGCGGGCATGGGAAACATGCGGAAGGAGCTCAACGAAGAGACCCTGGGCATCAAAGTCATCGCCGTAGGCGTGCCGACGGTCATCGACTCCAAGACCGTGATCCTGGAGGCCCTGGAGGAGCTGCAGATACCGGAGGCCGACGCGGCGGCATACTTCGACGGAAGAGCCTTTGATATGGTAGTCACGTCCACCGACATCGACCTGATCACGGCATCTTTTTCGGACATTATCGCAAAAGCTATTAATATCACCCTGCATCCCGGCATATACTCGTAAAGAACTACGTATTTGATAAAACTTTGAAAGCCGGGGGATATATGAATAGGAAAAATTTGATCTTGCTTTTTTTGTTCGTGTTTCTTGTGACAGTGGCGTTTCTGCTCAAGGACGCAGCGGCCGACGCGGTCAGCGGGGATCACCTGACGGCCATGTGCCTGGAGAGCAGCCTGCCGTGCATGGATCTGGTGGCGGACGAAGAGACGCTGCAGAAGGAACAGGAAGAGGCGGCAAAGACGGCAAAGGCAGAACCGTCTGACGAAGAAGAAACGAAGACCGTGAAGAAGGCCAGCGGCGACCCGAAGGTTTTGATCTATCACACCCACGCCACAGAGAGCTATCTGCCTACGTCCTCCGGAAACTATCATACCACAAAGGAAGAGAACACCGTCCGCGACGCGGGCGACGTGCTGGAAGAAACGCTGGAGGCGGAGGGCATCGCCGTGGTTCACGACAAGACGCTCCACGACAACCCGTCCTACAACGACTCCTACACCAGGAGCAGCGAGACCGTCAAGGCCCTGCTGAAGAAGTATCCGTCCATCGAGTGCATCATCGACCTCCACCGGGACGCCATGGCGGGGACGGACCCCGGGCCGGTGACCCAGGTGAACGGCAAGACAGCGGCCACCTATTCCTACGTGATCAGCAATACCACGGAGACCTATTCCTCCAACAAAGCGTTTCTGGCGGACCTTAACGACGCTGCCGCGGAGGACTTCGACGGCTATACGGGCAGCGTGCTGGAGCGGCCTTACTGGTATAATCAGGAGCTTTCGGGGAAATCTATACTCATCGAGATGGGAAACAACCGGAACAACATCGAGGAGGTGCGGGAATGTGCCAGACAGTTCGGCAAGATCCTGTCCCAGGTGTTGAATGAAGAATGACAAAGAAGGAGTAACAAAGGAGAAGACAGATGAAAACCTTTGGCAGATCAGTGGCCATTTTCCTCATCTTTCTGGCGGGGACGCTCTCAGTGATCCATGTGGACCGTCAGTGCCAGGAGATGGAGGGCGGGGGCGTTACAATTATGGAGGAGATAGAGACAGTTGTAGGGGCGGCCCTCGAGCAGGCAGACAGCTTAAAATGAAGGCTGCGAAATTGATATGAAGCCGTTATAAAATCGCTGTGAGACTGCAATGGGACCGCTGTGCGGGCAGGCTCACAACCGCGTCTTTTTCGACCGCTGTGCATCAGGCCATGGCGGTTTTTTGCTGCTTTTCCTCAGTCTGAAGCATAAAATATCATTGAAAAACAGCCTTCTTTGCTATAGAATATATAGTGCAGAAGTTTGTATAATCTGCTTAACCCAATTTGAAGAGAGGAAATTATGGATTATCAGAAATATATCAGGAATTTCAGCATTATTGCCCATATCGACCACGGCAAGTCTACTCTGGCCGATCGGATCATTGAAAATACAGGTCTCGTGGCCCACAGGGACATGAAAGAGCAGTTTCTGGACAACATGGAGCTGGAGCGGGAGCGGGGCATCACCATCAAGCTGCAGACCACCCGGCTGGTGTATAAGGCGGAAGACGGCAACGAATACATCTTCAACCTGATCGACACGCCGGGCCATGTGGACTTTAACTATGAGGTTTCCCGGAGCCTGGCGGCCTGCGAAGGAGCTGTCCTGGTGGTGGACTCCACCCAGGGCGTAGAAGCTCAGACCATGGCCAACGTGTATCTGGCTCTGGACGAGGATCTGGAGATCCTGCCTTGTCTCAACAAGATCGACCTGGCCAGCTCCCGGCCAGATGAGACCAGGGAAGAGATCGAGGATATGATCGGCATCGACGCCTCCGAAGCGCCGCTGGTCTCTGCCAAGGAGGGCATCGGCATCGAGGAGCTGCTGGAAGCTGTAGTCAAGAACATTCCGGCGCCGTCCGGCGACCCGGAGGGAAAGCTGAAGGCTTTGATCTTCGACTCTGTCTACGATAACTACAAGGGCGTGGTCATCTACACCCGCATCTTTGACGGCCAGGTCAAAGTGGGCGACATGATCCGCCTGATGAATACGAAAAAGAAGTACGAGGTCACGGAGGTGGGCGTCATGGCGCCGGGCCACGTGCCGACCAAGTTCCTGCGGGCCGGAGAGGTAGGATATATCTGCGCCTCCATCAAGCAGGTCAAGGACGCCCGGGTGGGCGACACCATTACCCTGGACAAGGACCCTACTGGTGAGCCGCTGCCGGGCTACAAGAAGGTGCAGTCCATGGTTTACTGTGGCATCTATCCCGCGGAAGGGGAAAAGTATGAAGGGGTCAAGGACGCCCTGGAAAAGCTGCAGGTCAACGACGCGGCCTTTCTCTTCGAGCCGGAGACCTCCACAGCCCTGGGCTTCGGTTTCCGCTGCGGCTTCCTGGGACTGCTCCACATGGAGATCATCGTAGAGCGTCTGGAACGGGAGTTTGGGCTGGCCGTCATCACCACGTCCCCAAGCGTCGTGTACCGGGTGGTCATGAACGACGGGACCGTGGAGATGATTCAGAATCCGACCAACCTGCCGGAGCCGGCGGCCATCGACCACATCGAGGAACCTATCGTAAAGGCCGACATCATGATACCGAAGGAATATGTGGGAAGCATCATGGAGCTGTGCCAGGAACGGCGCGGCAAAATGCTCCACATGGAATATATCACGGAAACCAGAGTCCAGTTGCATTATGAGCTGCCGCTCAACGAGGTCATCTACGACTTCTTTGATGCGCTGAAATCCAAGACCCGCGGCTACGGCTCGCTGGATTACGAGTTTATCCGCTATGAAAAATCTCAGCTGGTCAAGCTGGATGTACTGCTGAACAAAGATCTGGTGGACGCCTTCTCCATGATCGTCCACGAGTCCAAGGCTTACAGCAGGGGACGCTTCGTCTGCGAAAAGCTGAAGGAGATCATTCCGATGCATCAGTTTGAGGTGCCGATCCAGGCGGCTATCGGACAAAAGGTTATCGCCAGAGAGACGGTCAAAGCGTATCGGAAGGACGTTATCGCCAAGTGCTACGGCGGTGATATCTCCCGTAAGAAGAAGCTGCTGGAAAAGCAAAAAGAAGGAAAGAAGCGTATGCGTCAGTTCGGTAAGGTGGAGGTGCCGCAGGAGGCGTTCACTGCCGTGCTGAAATACGACGATAACAAATGATGAAGCGTCTGGGCATCTATATACACATTCCCTTCTGCCTGTCAAAGTGCCGCTATTGCGGATTTTATTCCCGCGGCAGCGCGGACAAAGGGGAAATGGACCGGTATGCCGCATCGCTTGCGGACGATATAAAGGAATACGGGAAGATATACGGAAAGATACCCGGCCGGGGATGTGAAGATCTGGCTCTTGTCGGACGGGATCATGAAGGCGCGGATTGTGAAGACCCGGCCCCTGACGGCCGGGATTGCGCTGGCCGGGGCCGCGAGGATCCAGGGTACACGGTGGATACGGTGTTCATCGGCGGCGGCACGCCTTCTATCCTTCCGCCGGGCGCGGTATCATCTCTTATGGACAGCCTGCGGAGCGCCTTTGACATCGAGGCGGACGCGGAGATCACCATAGAGTCCAATCCTAAGACTTTGACCAGGGAAAAGCTGCTGGAATATCGAAGAGCCGGCATCAACCGTCTGTCCATGGGCCTGCAGTCCTTTGACGACGGGTGCCTGCGAACCCTGGGACGGGTCCATACGGCGGAGGATTTTCTGGAAAACTTCAGATTGGCCAGAGAATGCGGCTTCGACAACATCAACATCGACCTGATGTTCGCCATACCGGGCCACACCATGGAAATCTGGGAGGATACGCTGGAGCGGGCTGTCGGCCTGTCCCCGGAGCACATTTCCTTCTACAGCCTGCAGATCGAGGAGGGAACGCCTTTCTACGAGATGTTCCGCAGAGGTGAGATCGATCAGATTCCAGACGAGACCGACAGGCTGATGTACCACAGAGCTATCGCCGTACTGAAGGAAGCAGGCTATGAGCATTACGAGATTTCCAACGCGGCAAAGCCGGGCAGACAGTGCCGCCACAATCTGAAATACTGGTCTATGGAAGACTATCTGGGAATCGGCAGCGGCGCCAGCAGCTTTGTGAACGGCGTCCGGTTTGCCGAGGCGCCTTTGATGGAATTTCACGAAAACGACTTTGATGATACGGCAGGCGAGTTCGTGTTTACCGGGCTCAGAAAGACCCGCGGCATCTGCTTTGATGAGTTCCGCGCCCTGACCGGCCGGGACTTCTGGGACGTGTTCGCGGACCGCAGGGGAGAGCTTGCCCAGTTCTTCGCGGCGGGACAGCTGGTCGAGACCGCGGAGGGACTGAGGCTCAGTGAAGCGGGCATCGACATATCCAACGCCATTATGGCGGTATTCGTATGACCTTCTGCCCGGAGAGGCGAGGACGGCCGCAAGGACGGAAGGCTGGCCGCAAGGGCAGAAAGCGGACAGTGCGGGTAGAAATGGACTGCGAGGACAGAAAGCGGGCCGTGAGGACGGAAGGCAAGGGAGGTTCAAAAATGGACAAATATATTTTAGCGCTGGATCAGGGAACGACAAGCTCCCGATCGATCATTTACGATAGACGAGGCAATATGGTCAGCGTGGCCCAGAAGGAGTTCCACCAGTATTATCCCCATGCGGGCTGGGTGGAACACGACGCCGACGAGATCTGGTCTGCGCAGATGACAGTGGCCCACGAGGCCATGCTGAAGGCCGGGCTGACCTATCAGGATATCGAAGCTATCGGCATCACCAACCAGCGGGAAACCACGGTTGTGTGGGACAGACATACGGGAGAGCCGGTCTGCAACGCCATCGTATGGCAGTGCCGCAGAACGGCGGAATACGCGGATTCCCTCATAGCGCGGGGTCTGACGGAAAAGATCAAGGAAAAGACGGGGCTGCTCATTGACGCCTATTTCAGCGGCACCAAGCTGCGCTGGATTCTGGAAAACGTGGAAGGCGCGCGGCAGAAGGCCGAGGCGGGTGATCTGCTCTTTGGAACCATCGAGACATGGCTGATCTGGAAGATGACCGGAGGAAAGGTCCACATCACGGACTACTCCAACGCTTCCCGCACCATGATGTTCAACATTCACACTCTGCAGTGGGACGACGAGATATTGGAGCTTTTGGATATACCAAAGTGTATGCTGCCGGAGCCGCTTCCGTCGAGCCAGGTTTACGGCGAGACGGAGTCCACTTTGTTCGCCGGTCCGATTAAGATCGCGGGAGCTGCCGGAGACCAGCAGGCCGCGCTGTTTGGACAGACCTGCTTTGGGCCGGGAGAAGCGAAGAGCACCTATGGAACGGGCTGTTTCCTCCTGCTGAATACGGGCGAGACGCCGGTCCTGTCGAAGAACGGACTTTTGACCACCATCGCCTGGGGCCTGGACGGCAAAGTCAGCTACGCTCTGGAGGGATCTGTCTTCGTCTGCGGCGCGGCGGTCCAATGGCTGCGGGACGAGCTGGATATCTTAGAAAACTCGGCGGATTCGGAAGCTATGGCTGTGGCCGCGGGAGACAACGGCGGCGTTTATGTGGTGCCTGCCTTCGTGGGATTGGGCGCGCCGTACTGGGACCCGTATGCCAGAGGAGCGGTCTTCGGGCTGACCCGCGGTTCAGGAAAGAACCATCTGGTCCGGGCGACGTTAGAGTCCATGGCGTATCAGGCCAGCGATCTGCTGGACGCCATGGCCACAGACCTTGGCCGGGAGCTGGTCGCGCTGAAGGTGGACGGCGGCGCCTGCGCCAATGACTTTTTGATGCAGTTTCAGGCGGATATCCTGGGGAAGGAAGTGCTGCGGCCGCGGTGCATTGAGACCACCTCTTTGGGAGCCGCTTATCTGGCGGGGCTGGCTACGGGATATTGGAAGAATCAGGAGGACATCCTTGCCAACTGGCAGATCGACAAGACCTTTGTTCCTGCCATGGCCGGAGGTGAGCGGGAAAGCCTGCTGGCCGGATGGCACAAGGCGGTGGACCGGTGCCGGGGATGGGCAAAGGACTGATCAAAAGCATGATCATAGGTAATGACGAAGAGCATGACCAAAGGGAATGATCATTTGAAACCGTGATACGCGATAATGGAACGATATATGGAGGAAGCATTTATGGGTGAAATCAAACAAAGAGACTATGTATTCGATACGCTGCGAGGACTTTGCATGTGGAGCATCCCCATCTCGCATTTTACGAGAATGGCGGGACACTTCAGCCACGATTCCCTCAGCGGCATCGTCTACATAACCATCAACGTATTTGTCATGCAGGCGTTCATGTTCCTGTCGGGCTACTTTTCCAAGAAGCCGGAAAAGGGCAGAACCATCGCCTTTAAGACGTTCCTGTGGCCGTATATTCTGAGCATCTTTTTCTTCTACGGCGTGCGTCATCTGCTGTGGGGCAGCGCGACGCTGTACTTTGACCGGCCGCCTTTTGCCATGTGGTTCATGCTGGCGCTGTTTCTGTACAAGGTGTTTCAGAAGAACTACGTGAAGATACCGCATTTCTTCGCCATTACTTTCGTGCTGTACCTGTTCGCAGGATGCGTGCCGTTTCTGACGGAGACGCTGTCTCTGGGACGGATCGTGTCGTATTTCCCTTTCTTCTTTTTGGGCTATTACTGCACGCCGGAGCATATCGCCAAGATCAAATGCCTGCAAAAGTGGCAGTGCTGGGTGCTGGGCATCGTGCTGGTGGGTATCTCTGTCTATCTGGCCTTCGGCCTGACGGAAATTCCGGTGGAATGGTATCTGATGCGGCGTCCTGGCGCGGAGATCGGCGTGGTCTGGTATGTGGACGTGCTGATGCGGCTGCTGCTGGTGGTCTTGGGATGCGCCTGGATCATCTTCATGTTCAATGTGCTGCCGGGCAAGGACAACTACCTGGCCTATGTGGGAAGGAACACCATGCCGGTTTACATCTTCCATCTGGTGGTCCGCCAGTGGATCAAAAAGCACGGCATTACCATGGGGCTGTTCGCGCTGCCGGAAGCTGACAGCGTGCTGTATTACGTGCTGATCTTCGGACTGGCGTCCCTATGCGTAGTGGTATTCTCATCAAAGCCGGTTTCCAGGTTCTACGATTTCGTCGTAGATGGGCTCTACGATATTTTCATGTGGATCGTCAACCATGTGTTCCTTGGAATTTTCGGCGTTGTGGAAAAGGTTCTGGTCGGCTGCGGTCTGGGGACTGTAAACTGGCTGGAAAAACAGAAAAAATAGTGAAGACAAGAAAGGCGGCCTGTGAGGAGTCATGGGCTGCCTTTAATCATGGTCTGCCTTTAATCATGGTCTGCCTTTTCGGTAAAATGCGGTAAAATGGGAGAAGCTGCGCGCGTTGCGGGGCAAAGGCCGGAAAGGCGTATTGCGAAGAGAATATGACAAATTCTCCTTTGAAGGGGTGTTCTTTTTGGCGGGAACAGATTAAAATATGTTCATCGGACAAAGGAGGTTTTTTGATGAATCCTATCATTATCGGGAGCTTTGTGGCAAAAAAGCGCAAGGAAAAGAATTTGACCCAGGCGCAGCTGGCGGAACGGTTGGGCGTATCAAATAAGACTGTATCAAAATGGGAGACGGGCAAGTGCATGCCGGATTACAGCGTGATCGAGCCTCTGTGCAGGGAGCTGGGCGTCTCCATGGCGGAGTTCATGGAGGGCAAAGAAGCTGAGGACAGCGGCGCCTGCGGATACGATGATTCTCAAATGCTGGACCTGATCAAAAGGGTGCAGACCTTGGAGCGCCAGAGGGTATCGCTGTACGGACTGATCCTGATCATCATGGGAATGGCCCTGCTGCTGCTCCACTACAACGTAGGCGGCAGTGATGTGAAGGACTTTATTTCAGGCATTCTCCTGGGCATAGGTGTCTTTGAGATGCTGGCAGGCGTCTATGCAGCTGTAAGAGGCATCGCCAAGGGCGATTGATATCGTGCCATCGCGCTGCCCGCCGCGGTGCTGCGGCGCTGCTGTGTGATGTGGCGGCATGGTGTCTGCCGCGGTGCTGCGCAGATGTTGTAATGCTATGATAATGCGTTCTAATTCCGCCGTGTAATGGCATTGTGCCTGCTGCGTTCTAGTGCTGCCGTGGTGGGGACTGTTTTGAACGATACGGTGAGCGGGAAGCAGCCTTGCAGGCTACTCCCGTTCATACAGAAAGCTGATGCGGTTATAAAGATCGGCGAAATCGATGACACATTCGCCGTCCAGAACGGCGACTGGAATCTTTTCACTGAAGCTGGCCAGCCGATAATCGTCGTGCTCAAAATCGTAGATCATGACGGTTTTCTTATCGGGATCTACCATCCAGTATTCCCGGACGCCGGCGTTCAGATATTTATTCAGTTTGATAAACATATCCTTTTTCTTTGTGGACTTAGAAAGCACTTCCATAACGAAATCCGGCGCGCCGTAAACACACCTGCGGATGATCTTGTCGGAATCGCAGACGATGATGACGTCCGGCTCCACCATGGTCTTATCATCGCAGTCCAGCTGGACGTCCACTGGGGATACCAAAGGGATGCACTGACCGCCTTTGGCGTCAATATGGTAGAGCAGATGCGCATAAATCCGTCCTAAGATCGACTGATGAATCGTGGTCGGGGCGGTCATGTCGTAGATGACACCATCGATCAGCTCGAACCGCTGATCCTCCGGCAGATTGTAGTAGTCTTCCAAAGTGTATTCTCCCTGTTTCTTTGTCAGATACGGCGCGGCGGATTCCTCGACCCTGGAGCCGTCGCCCTCGGAAAACGAGTATGCGGACTTCTTTTTCAGCACGGCCTCCAGTGCGCGCAGAGTCTCATAGCGAGGCGAGGCGGTAGCTCCGCTGAAAATCTTCTGAACCGTACCCAGCGGCACGCCGGACAGTTCCGCGACCATGGCGTTGGAATAACCCAGTTCCTTCTTTCTCTCTTTCATCTCCTGTACTGTCATAATAAGCTCCTTTCGATGCAGCTGACATGATCGGATCGACCAAATCAAGATATAAAGAATAATTTTATAACCATATTATAGCCCGGTGAAAACAAAAAGTCAACCGTTTAAAGATAAAAATATCTTAAAATTATCCTAAAATTGTTTTGCGATGAGAATATAAAGAACTCAGAGCCGCCATTTCTTGCAGGCGCAGCTGGTGGAATTAGATGGGATCGGACAGAGTTGAATGGAGTTGGGCTTTTTGTATGAATTTAAAGGCTTTAACCTAAGTGTTCGGGTCGAATTTTGGTTTTTGCTGAGAATGAGGAGATTTAGCCCAATCCTGTTGGAATCGCTGGAATTTCTTAGAGCCGCGCCGCCCGTCTCTTTTGCTCTTTCATGGACCGTCCCTGATTTTTTCAAAACGGCAGTTCCTATTTTTTCAGGAATATGATAAAATTAAAAAAAGGAAGCGATAGATTATGAAAGAGAAAAAGAAGAACAAAAAGAAAATATTGGTGAGAGTTTTGCTCGTCATAGTGATTCTGCTCGCCGCCGCGGGCGGCTGGTATGGACTTCAAGTCCACGAATCTCACAGACTTTTGACGCGGGCAGAGGGCATGACCTTTGACGCGTTGATCCAGGAAGCTTTGGCGGGCAGGGAAGACGCGTGCGTTACCGTAGGCGTTATCAAAGACGGCCAGACGGCCTTTGATGTTTACGGCCCAGACGGCCAGATCCTTGAACAAAAGGAATACGTGTATGAGATAGGTTCCATTACCAAAACCATGACGGCAGCTTTGATCGCTCGGGCGATCCAGGAGGACAGGCTGCAGCTGACGGATACCGTCGATCAGTATTTGGAGCTTCCGGAGGGAAAGGTCTATCCGACCATAGAATCGCTGCTGACGCATACCTCCGGGCTGGAAGAGGAGTATTACGAATGGTCGATGCTGTCCTATCTGATTCACCCGGAAGAAAACCCGTTTCAGGGTATTACAAAAGAGATCATTTTGGAGGAATACCAGGAAACCGACCTGGAAGAAGGCAAAGCCTATGAGTTCTCCTATTCTAATTACGGGTTTGCTCTGCTGGGGCTGGTGCTGGAGGAGATTTACGGCACTGACTATACAAGTCTGGCCGACACCTATCTGCGGAATGAGCTGGACATGAAGGATACCCACGTGTCAAAGGACGATACGGACTTTGACGGCAGCTGGGTATGGAATGCCGGTGACGCGTATATTTCCGCCGGAGCCGTGGTATCCGATATTACGGACATGCTGGCATACGCAGAGGCGCAGCTTGACGGAGACGGAGCCGCAGGCCTGTGCCATCAGCCTTTGAAACAGGCCGATGGGTCTGACCCATGGAAGCGGCTGGAAGGTCTGTGCGTCGATGAGATAGGCATGGGCTGGATGATTGACAGCGAACACGGCTTCATCTGGCACAACGGCGCGACAGGCATGCATACCAGCTATCTGGGATTTTGTCCGGAGAAGCAGACCGCCGTGGTGGTGCTGTCCAATTTAAGCCAGGAAGAGGATATCCAGACTACGACCCTGGGATTTAAAAAGCTGTTGGAGCTGTCCCGTTGAGTGAAGACATATAACTGCGAAGCGCCGCTTTTGATGGGATACTTTCCGGCAATTGCATCTCGCGATTCCACGCTGGGTTAGGCTGTTATATCGGCCGTTCGGCGTCCGGCGGCGTCTCCGCGGTCCGCGCCTGCTTTGAAATAAAATAAACGAAGGGGATACGATGATGGAATACAAAGACTTTGATAAAAGGAAAAACACTACAAAGGAAAACACCACCATGGTGGACTTTGATTATGAAAAGTACGCGGAAGTGGAATACAAAGCGACCCATACCGATGCGGTGGCGGCTTTGACCTGCGGCATTTTAGCTATCGTATTCGCTGTATTCTATCTGCCCCTGGGCGTTGTCGCCAGCATCGTCGGCATCGTCTTCGGTATTCGCGGCTGCAGGCGGAACCCGCGGAAGTGCGGCATGGCTATCGCCGGGCTGATCTGTTCTATTATCGGCATCATCATAGCCGCTGCCATGGTAGTGCTGGCTCTGACGCTGATCGGCGGCGTGGAACTGCTGTAGACCAGACGCAGGATCAGACATCAGGCTCTCTGCCAGTTTATTCTCGAATATCATCTGTGTTTCTAAATTTTTCTAATGGCGTGTTCTAACGCGTGATAAATTTTAAAATTTAACAAAAAAAAATTAAGCGTTTGCAACGCTTAGAACTGTTTCATATTTTGAAAATGTTAAGACGGGTGCCTGAACTGAAAACAGAAGAAATCAGTCAGACGGGATCCGTATTTTTAGCCGGTCCAAAAAAGTATACTTTTTTGGATTGACTTATGCTCCCTGATATTTCCTCAAAATTTCTCCCAACGATCACATTCTATCATCAGATGATTATAAAATCAACCATTAATTGTATTTTTTGTCGAAAAAATTTCCTTTAAAATCCATTTATGTATTTTCATCCATCGCCGTCAAAATATGTCTTAAATTGCAAAAAAGTATACTTTTATAGACTTTTTTGTCGAAAACTAAATACGTGAGAGTAACTAACGGAAGTGGGGTGAGAATCCCCGGCTGGGTCAACAACCGTATTCTCTGGCTTCGCAAGGCACTTAATGGAATGCTACAGGAAGTACAGAATAGTCGGGAGACGAGTTACTGCTCGATGTTAATTATCCCACTGAGCCAGGGAATGCATCAGTAGAAATGGTAAGCGAGACATAAGGGTACTCCTGTTAGAGCGGCAGGCGTGCCTGTCAAGCGGCACATTTCTCATTGATATTTTGTATTATAAAGCGACCGGCCTGGGGCAGTCGCTTTTTATATTGAACAAAGGGATTCCCGCGGCATAAAGCTTTCCGATAGTGGGAAATAGTGTATAACGGCTCAGGCTGTTTGATATAAATATGACTCTTAGCTAATGAATGAGTCGTTATAAAGTTATTTTTAAATCAAAGAAAAGGAGGAAAAAATGAGACAAGCGATGAGAAAAGTCTTTGTTGTACTATTGGCGCTGATCATAAGTGGGCAGCGGATATTAGTACGAAGATACCGGTTTCCGTAGGAAGACCGGCTGTGCCGACGATTACGATGGATGGGGAAGCTGTTGAGGATGCGTATGATAGTAGTTATTTTGAAAATATTATAGTTGTTAATATAGAATGAGAACTAATGGGCGGAAAAACGATTATAGTTAGCGTTACTTCAGAGACAAATGTATATATCAACAGTTCTGCAACTACATATTTTACTGCTACCGACAATGAACCAGTTCGTGTTATCGCACAGAATGGAGAAAAAGCTCCATATATTATGATTATAAAATAGGAGAGAGTAAGGTGATGCAGTTCACCTTACCATACAAAGAAATGAAAAAGAAATTTCTATCAACTTTATTAATTGTATTTTTGTTGTTCACACTCATTCCTTGTAGTGCATTTGCGGGAGATCAAGATCTGACACTTTTTCTTTACAAAACTGAAAGCGAATTTGTCTCAGGTAATAGTGGGACCAATATCCAAAAAATTGAGCAAGCTTCCTTAAATCTTGGCAGCGGTACAGGTAGCTATAGTGGAGCTTTAGTTAGTAAAATATATCTTGTTCAAATAGAAGTAGGACAAGATTTATTTTTGGAATCACCAAATGTCGCGTTAGGTGCACCCTACAATTCAGCATTAAATGGAAAAGGAACAGTGTATGACCAAGGCACAAAAAAAGATTTCAATGATGTTAAAGAAGCTTATTCTGTTTCAAAGGAGGAGCTAATAGCTGCTGGTATGCAGAAGGAGTATCTTGACGCTTTGGACGGACAGCTATATTTTATATGTCTTTCTGATACAAATAAGAATCATATTACTAAGGGCACTGCGTTACTTGAAAATGCAGCCTTCTATGGAATTCTCATCCATGTCAGGCCGACCGAAAATGTTGATAAATCCGCCCTTGAGAGTGCCATTGCTAAAGTCACAGGAGATAATGAGAATAATTTTTATACAAGCGGTGATTTCTACAATGGGCGCGATGTAAGTTCCAATGGTTTTTGGAACGATATGTTACCGGCGCGTTCTAAGGCACAAACGATTTCTGAAAGTAATTTCTATTCTCAGGATGAAGTAAATCAGGCAACCGCAAACCTCAATGCCGCTATCAGCCGTCTGATTCCAACCACCCAGGCCAATACCACCGCTCTATATGAGGCGCTGGAATTGGTAAAGGATGTACCTGAAACCAATAAGCAATACACGGAAACCTCCTGGAAGAATTTTGATGACGCAAGAGCGGTCGCGCAGGAGCAGATGGAGAACCTGTTTGATGACGGTGTTGCAAGTGGGACATATAATATTCCAGAGAACCAAGATGCAATCGATAATGCAGCGACGGTATTGACCGCGGCATATAGAGACCTGATTGGAGAAGGAAACCTGGAAGAGAACATTTCTCTTTGGAAAAAGGCCGCGACATGGCTTCTGGCGCAGAACCAGCAGGTTGCAAACGGGGAATATACAGACGAAAGCGCGACCGCATGGAAAACCGCGTACACTGCGCTGCAGGAAGCCGTGGCAAACGGTTACGACACCGAGAGCAGATATAGCGCCTATACCAACGGCGTGGCGGAGCTTTCCAGCGCTTACTATGGTCTGGAAGATAAGAATACGGAAGCTATTATCGTTCATGTAAGGGTGGCGGATAACTTTGGAGCCGTGTTCCCTGAGTATGCTATTGCCGATTCCCAAACGGCGACCTTTGATCAAAACGTGACTCTGGGCAACGGAAATAAGACTATATCCAAGTTGTTAAATACCATAAACTATAATGATGCGCCGCTGAATACAACCCCAAGCACGGGAACGCAGTATGGCGAAGGGTGGAAAAACCCAGTGGTCATGGTATATATCAATGGTATTCTGGCAGTAAACCGAACCGGAATTATTGATAGAAATTGGTTGGGGTATATTGGAAAGACAACCGGTGGGAAATTGGATACGTCCAATCTCTATTTTGACGTACAATTGCATGATGGAGATGATATTGTCATTTTGAGAGCCTTAGGTCCCGGCTATAACTATTATGGCGACGTAGCACCAGGATCTCCGTATAAATATTATTATACCTCCCTTGGGCTGCTGAACATTTTAAACGAACCGGTGATTGAGGCAGAGGCAGGAAAAGCTTTCTCTGTTACGGTTGAAAAAACGACGGCAGCGGCAGAGGCGGAGCAGCAGACACATTTGGCACAAGGCGTAAGCCTCTTTGTCAGTGAACAGAACGAAAGCGAAGAAGCTGCAAAAGCGGCGCCAGCATTGACAGCAGTTGGAGAAACGACCGGAGCCGATGGAACGGCTTCTGCAGTCCTGTATAAAGAAGGCTGGTATCGGTTGGCTGCTGTAGACGTAAATGCACAGACACCGACCAACGGCAACAATATGAGTGAAGAAGTAGGAGGAAACTTCCCAAATATCGCAGCGGGCGATTACGTGCTTGTTCACGTGCTGCCGTCAACCGATACGGCGCAGATCCGCGAAAACTTGCAGGAGGAGCTGGATCAGACCTTTGGCGCTTATTCAGAGGCTTTCTACGGCGATCAATGGGATACGGTAAAGAAACTCTATGATGAAGCGACAGCGCAGATCTCCGGCTCGGAACTGCTGGGAGACGCGTATGACGCCAAGGTAAGTGCAGTCGCGCAGATTGAAGCGATTCAGATCGTGATCAACGATGCCAACGCTCTGGTATTATCTGATGTGGAGTGGTACTTAGAACACCTTCCGTCAAAAGAAGAAATATCCGCAGGCGCATTCACCCAAGGATATAAAGCGAGAGTTGAAGGTCTGAAGGGAGCCTATGACAGCATGTCTTCTTATCAGCGATCCCTTTTGAACGGCATGCAAAAGGCACAATATGAAGCCTTAATGGAGGCCTATGGAGAAGATGGAAGCGACCTGCCGGCAGAAGTGCGAGGATCTGTTACCGTAGAACTGGTGGGAGATGAGGATTATGCAGACGAGGTTACCATAGGCTTTTGCAAATGGTATAAAGAGTCCGCGATAAAGAGCAACGAAGCGGAGGTGACCAATCCAACTGCAGCTGCGGATGTAGCCAAATATGGATATATGGAAATGACGCCGGAAAGCGGCGCTTACCGGGTACTGGAAGGCAGTGACTTCCGTCTGGCCATTACATCATCAAGTTTATACGACCAAAACACGGATAATATCGATTATGAAATTTATCGAATCGAAGTGGAAGGCACGGATGCTGAAACTGTTAATGTTACTCAGAAAAACAGCACAAACAAAATGGTGATCTACGATGCGAAAGGATCCTTCGGAGCTTATCGTATTGTGCTGGGAAGTGCATCCCTTACCATGCCTGCCAACGATGTGACCATCAAGGTCTATGTGCGGGACAAGAATGCCGATAAGAGCCTGGAAGAGAGCAAAGTCATCGCGAAGGAGGCGCTGACTGAGGCGTATAACTCTTATACGAAGGCAGCTTATACGGCAGATGGATGGACTGCGCTGACAAAGGCGTACAATGACGGACTGGCTGCCATTGACGCAGTCGGTGAACAGGACGGAGCTACGGCGCTGGACGCTGCGAAAGATGCAGCAATTGCCGCCATGGCTGCGGTGAAAACCAGAGAGCAGGAGCAGGCAGCTCAGCCGCCGCAGCAGGATGAGCCGACAGTGGGAACGCTGGGCAGCGTCTACGTCACCGTGACCAATGGAACCCTGAGAGGAACGGATGCAGATGGAACAACGATCCCTTCTGACATGCAGGGAACCTTTATCTCAGAAACTGTGCCGCTGAATGACAATACGACCATGATGACGGCGATCCTGACCGCTTTGCAGAAAAATGGATACACATGGGCAGGTACTGGCGGAACGACGTCCACCGGTATGGACATCACCTATATTGCGTCCATCACGAATCCAGACGGGTATAGCCTGGCTGAGTTTACCGGCGGGCCGAAGTCCGGATGGATGGGAACACTGAACGATTGGTTTACCCATGTGGGATTCGATCAGTTCAGTGCCGGAGACGGAAAACTGGTTGACGGAGACGTGATCGCTGTGCAGTATACCTGTGATTTAGGCGAGGATATTGGCGGAGGCTGGGGCAATCCAGACACGAGCCTGGCATCCCTGCGCGTAAACGGAGGAAGCCTGTCTGATGCATTTAGCAAGAGCCAGAGCAACTACACTCTGACACTGAACGGCAGCCCTGTATCCATAAACACAACCGCCGCGAATAAGAACTATCAGGTTCGTATCTATCTTAACGATAAGAACGCGACCAACTATTACCGCAGCGGCGAGACGCTTCCGGTAAAGGCTGGCGATACGATATACGTCGGTGTCGGTGGTAAGGGATGGCCGAGCATGAACAGTAATCCGGGATTTTCCATCTTCTATGAAGAAACCTGGTATGAGATCAAGGTAGTGGACAGCTCCAGCAGCGCTGTCGTAAAGGATATGATCGAGGCGATTGGCGCGATCAATTACAGCAATTACAAGACGAAGGCTGATGTTGTGGCATTGGCGCGGAGCGCGTACGATGCCCTGAATGCAGATGCAAAAAAGGAAGTCGCAAACCTGCAGACATTGGAGAATGCTGAAAAGAGCATCAGCTTCTATCAGCAGATCGATGATGTGAAGGAAAAGCTGGCCGCCCTGCCGAAGATCACCAATCCGACTTCCACGCAGGCAAACAGCTATCGCAGTCAGATCAATGCGGCGACAGCGGCATACAACAAGCTGACGGAGGAGCAGAAGCAGTACATCACCATCGCAGATGTGGAGAACTATAACGCATTGGCCAAGGCCCTGGGTATGGGAACCATCGTTGGCTCCGAAGAAATACCTGAGACCGAACCGCCGATCATCACCTTGGTAGATGAAAATGGCGAAACAACTGCTGTGGCTGGTAAAGCGGAGTTCGACAGCAAGACCGGCACTCTGACCATCACACCGGCAGAGGGATACAAAGTGAAGGACGTGCTGATCAACGGCGTGTCAAAGGGAGCTTCCAATATCATCAAGGGGCTCACTGACTTAACCGCCAGCGATAAGATTACTGTCGTATTTGAAAAGCAGTCCGAGGATCTTTCTGAGGCTGAAGCGGCCAGGATCAAGGCGGGTGTGGAGAACACCACCATCAAGCTGTGGTCTGTCTTCAGCAAGAAGAATAACATCCAGCTGAACTGGACCAAGTCTAAAGGATACAAGGTAGACTACTATGAAGTCTTCAAGTCTAC
>CALLDR010000194.1 GCA_937997955.1 uncultured Emergencia sp.
TGATGCAGTTCTGCCGCATAGTCTGGTGAAATTTTCTCCATCAATATGCCTTGCATCAATGAGCCTGCGTTCAGGTTCATTCCATCTTCTCTCTGCATCGTTATTGTTAATTTCGATAGCATTTTGCCTCCAAATATCATTTCTTTCCTAGCTTCGGAGTAATCTGTCAATTCGACAAAAAAATCATTGTTTCCTCATTATTATACCCTACTTTCTACCAGCTTTCAAGGAAAAGAGCTCGCCCCTCAAAGTCTGGATATAAAAATCAGCCTCTGATAAGATATGAAACACTGTGGCTGACAGTGAGAGTCTGACAAACGGTATCTCCAGTCGTCCTTCCCGGTCATTCGCTCCGACGGAGCTCCGCTTTTGCCTGGTTTGACGCCAAAAGGCCGAAACGCCCACTTCGCTTTTTCACGCGCAAACCCTGCTTGACGGTATTCCTTTCTTGATTTTTACCTCTTTATACTGCATAATAATATTAAAGTCACTGGGCTGAACATAACCTTAAGTTGAACCTTGAACTTAAACTTGAACCGGAACTCAAATGATCATTTGACTTTGAGTTTGAATTTGAATTTGAACTTAATCTTAAACCTAAACTTTAAACGGAAAGAGGAGACCTGGAGCTTTATGAAGGATATTTTTCACGATCCCGAACAGATGATGATGATGGACTATGCGGACGAAGCCGACAGAAAGGGCCTGGATATCTGGGAGTTTTCCACTTTGGAGGAATTGCTGGACGCTCTGCGCGATGCCGACCACGATGCTCTGTTCAGTGCAAGCTGTGATGACGATGACGATGATGATTACGATTATTATGACGTTGATGAAGATGACGATGACGATGACAACGATGATGACGTTGATGAAGATGACGACGGCGATTACAACGTTGACGGCTATGACGTTGACGAAGACGAAGACGACAAAGATGATGAAGATGATGATGACGATTACGAAGATGATGAAGATGAGGTCGACAGCTTCTATTTCGATCATGTAATCGCATCTCTGTCGAAGCCAGACCTTACGGCTCATACGTCCCTCAGCTCTCAGCCGTCCCCGGCGTCCCAGGCCGCTCAAACGTCTCAGTCAACTCAGTCAGCTCAGGCGTCTCAATCAGGCCAGGTGTCTCAGTCAACTCGGGCGTCCCAAGCAACTCAGGCGTCTCAATCAGTTCAAGCGTCTCGGGGGTCTCAAGAGCTGCCTGCGCCCAGCAGGCCAGTCCGTGAGCCGCGCAGGCCTGAAATGCCGGAGCCCTCAAGTTTCATCGTCTTTTTCTTCCTTTATCTAGTCATCATGGCAATGTTGATCCTCGGTTCGCTGCAAGGCCTCATTTCTTACGGCAGAGCTGAAAGCTGGAAGGACTGGGCCGTCGAAATCGCGGCAATTATAGGCCTGTTCGTAATCCCTATTCTTTTATATGTCTTGAATCATAAAATTAACATGAACGACTACAAAAAAAATATGGAGAAATACGAAGCGGAGATGAAAGTATACGAAAAGAGGCTGGAAGCATATGAAAAATTTACCCGCGGAGAAACGGCCGGCAAAGGTGATTTTGATAAAGCGGGCGGGCCGTCGCAGGCGCAGCAGGATTCGCAAATGAAAAAAGCCCTGATCTTAATGGGAAGTCCGCGAAAAAACGGCAACACCGCCAGTCTGGCAAAGCCGTTTATATCCACCCTCTCAGAAGCAGGATTCCGCTGTGAAACAGTCTGGCTCTGCGATCTGGACATCCGGCCATGTCTGGCCTGCCGCGCCTGTCAGGCGGACCATACAAAAGCCGCCTGTGTCCAGCAGGACGACATGACGGGGCTTTACGACCAGGTTCTGGCCTGTGACCTTTTGATCCTGGCGACGCCTATCTATTCCTGGTACTGCACGCCGCCGATGAAAGCCGCCCTGGACAGGCTGGTCTACGGGCTGAACAAATACTACGGCTCGTCTAAGGGGCCGTCTCTGTGGGCGGGAAAGAAGGTCGCCCTGGTCGTTACCTGCGGTTATCCGCCGGAAAAAGGCGCCGACCTCTTCGCCGAGGGAATCCGCCGCTACTGCAGACATTCTCAGCTGGAATACGCGGGCATGCTGGCAGAGCGGCACCTGGGATACGATACCGTATTTATGGATGAAGAAAAAGCTGCCCGCGCCAAAGCCTTTGCTGAGGAAGTCGCGGGAACAGCCGCCAAGGAGCAGCCTGCGGGAGGCAGTAGCCCCGCCAGGTAAACATTAAGTAAAACATCAAAACACGCTGCGCTTGCTCTCACTGACGGAATGCACGGCCGATTCACCGAAGATCCCATGGAAAAAACGCTCTGCCTGTGGTTTCTCCCTGCTGTCCCCTAACGATCCAGCTTCCAGCCGCTGGCCTTTTGACGGGCGGCGATGAAATTGGCATAGAGCCCCGGCTCTTTCATCAGCCGCTGGTGGGTTCCTTCCTGAACAATCCGTCCGTTTTCAACGGCGATGATGTGATCCGCCTTTTGTACGGTCTGGATCCGATGGGCGATCATAATGACCGTCTTATCTTTGGTCAGTTCATCGATCGCCGCTAATATTTCATGCTCGTTTTCCGCGTCGAGGGCGCTGGTCGCCTCATCTAGGATAACGATGGGAGAATCCTTCAAAATGGCGCGGGCGATGGAAATCCGCTGTTTTTCTCCTCCCGATAAGCTGTTCCCGCCTTCTGTAATGCGGGTATCATACTGACTCGGCAAAGCCATGATGAAATCGTCACATCTGGCCGCCTTTGCCGCGGCTCTGACCTCTTCTAATGTCGCGTCCGGCTTTCCGAACCGGATATTGTTCAATATGGTGTCTTCAAAGAGATAGACCTTCTGAAAAACCATACTGATCTTTTTCATCAGCTCCTCATATTCCATATGCCGGACATCTGCGCCGCCGATGGTGATCCTTCCCTGCGACGCATCTCGGAAACGGGGAATCATCTGGCAGAACGTGGTTTTCCCCGAGCCGGACGGGCCGATGACCGCCGTCAGAGACCTGGGCCGAATGGTCGTGGATACGCTGTGCAGGACTTCATGGGAGCCGTAGGAGAAGGATACCCTGTCAAAAACGATCTCGTCAGAATCCGCCTTTTGCGCCGGTTTCTCACACACCAGCTGTTCAGTCTTTTCCAGAGCTTCCACCTGAGAGAGCCCGGTGTCCAGAATACCGATCATAGACAGCATGGAGCCCGCCTGATTGAGAGAGGCATATACCATAAAGCTGTAAAGCAGCAGCACGATGGTTTTCACCACGGAAATGTCCTCCCAGACAAAGCAGAAAAGCAGGGCGGCCAAAAGAATCCCGGATTCAAAGACGGCAATCACCAGACCTGACGCAAACTGCGAGGGCATAGATGCGTCGGTCAGGTGTATATTCGCGTCACTGCTCTCCTGAATCGCCTCTTTTAACCGGGCATCGCCCTTCTGGAAGCTGAATGCCTTTGTGACCTTGATTCCCTGAAGAAAGGTAAGCGCCGCCTCCGCCAGACGGTTTTGCGCCGCCTGAGCTGCCGGCGCGTTCTTCCGCGAAACCTTCATCTGCCAGCTTACCACAAGGAGATACACAGCCATGCCGGCCCCCGACAGGAGCCCGATCCGCCAATCATAAAACAGCATGAACAGGAAGTACATCACCGCCTGAAAAAGACCGGAAACGATGCTGATCATGGCCATGGCCGCCGCCGTTTCCACGCCCGACAGTGTGGTGGTCAGGACTGCCGTAATTTTTCCAGCTGAGAAGTCGCTGAAAAAGCCAAGGGGCGCCTTCCGCAGGACATTTCCCACAGAGACCCGCTTATCACCTGTCATAAAAAATCCGGCCTGCATCGTGCTGATCTGCTCGATATAGCTGGCGGCAAAATTGCCGGCAACACAGACGCACGTCAGGACGGCGATCCATATCACACCGGATTTCACCGAAGCCTTCCCCATCAAAACGTCAACGGCCTGGATTACCGCAAACAGCTGCGCGATCCCGAAGCCGGATCGGATAAAGGCCGCCGCGAAAGCGGTGAGCAGTGCTTTGTGCTGCTGCCGGCTAAAATCCCATATTTTTGTAAACGTTTCAACCATAGCCTATTCCTCCTCTGACAGCGCCCACATGGCGGCATATTCCGGACAGTTTCTTAAAAGCGCGGAATGTGTTCCCACATTTTCTATCCTTCCGTCCTTTACGAACGCGATCTGTTCCGCGCCCGTAACCGTAGAAAGCCTATGGGCTACGACGATCAGCGTTTTCCCCTTTGCCGCCTCAGACAATGCCTCCTGAATGGAAGCTTCGTTTTCTGGGTCTGAGCTTGCCGTGGCCTCGTCCAGAATCATAACCGGTGCATCTTTCATCATAGCACGGGCGATGGCGATGCGCTGACGCTCTCCGCCGGACAATTTTCCGCCTGCCATTCCCGCCGAGGTGTAATATCCCTGCGGAAGCGCCCGGATAAACTGGTCACATCCGGCCCGTTTCGCCGCCTCCACCACTTCATCGTCGGCAGCGTCCGGACGCCCCATTCGAATGTTTTCCATAATGCTTTCGTCAAACAAAAAAGTCTCCTGGTCCACATAGGCGATCTGCCGGTTCAGTTCTTCCTGAGAATAGGCGGAGATCGGCCTGCCGCCTATGAAAATTTCCCCGGAATCCGCGTCCCAGTAACCGGCCAGCAATTTCGCTATGGTGGATTTTCCGCTTCCGGACGGTCCTACAAGGGCAAGCATGGTCCCCGCCGGCACCTGCAGAGAAATCCCTTTCAGCGCAGGCCCGCTTCCCGCGTCATAAGAAAATGTGACGTTGGAAAATACGACGCCGTGATCAGAGCCGGCAGGCCGTGTTTCGCCGCCCCGCTTCAACTCCGGAGCATCTAGAACATCTCGGATTTCCTTTGCGTTTGTTCCCATGGCCGCGAGCTGGTCAAAGTACGCCATAGCGTTCATCAAAGGGCCAAAAATGCCAAAGGTCAGCAGGACCATCAAAAACAGGGTGCCGGCCTCCAGGGTATGGTTTCCATAAAAGACCAGCCCCTCCATCAGCACGGGAAACAGGGAAAAAGGAGCGATAGCCATACCCAGTGACGAGAAGATCTGCGTCTCCTTTTGCCAGTTCACATTATAGGCGGCATGGCCGTATACGGCGTCCCCATATCTTTGATAGCACTCGTCAGCCCTGCCAAAATTCTTGATGACCTCAATGCCGCCCACATATTCCACAACTGCCTGGTTCATGCCCTTCATCGCGGCAATCTGCCCGGCGTGCTTTTCTTCATACCCTTTCATCATGCCAAAGGTAACCAGAAATCCAAGGATCACCCAAAGCAGCGCGCAGAGGGCAAGCCGCCAATCGATCAGGAACATCCAGACGATCAGCGCCAACGGACCGAGCAGATTCGCTGTCATTTCCGGAAGCATGTGGGCCAGCGTTTTCTCCATGCCTTCCACATGATCGACCAGCAGGGTCTTCAGCCGTCCGCTGCCGCTCTCCTCAAAGTATCCCACGGGAAGGCTCATCAGCTTGGCGGTCACTGCGCTCCTGATGTCCCGCAGGGTCAAATACGCCGCCCTATGGGAAATCCATGTGGACGCGTTCATAAGGACCGCGTGAAGTATCTTGCAGATGACAGCCGCCGCGGCAGGGACAAGCACCGCTTCCCAACGGCAGTTCGCGTAAAAGAGCTTCCCGGCGATGCTTCCCACAAAGCCGTAAGCCGCAAGATTTGCCGCCACGCTCAGGAGGCTCACCACGACAGACGCCGCGTATTTCCCGCTGTACGGTTTCATAAAACCGCCGAGCGCCTGAAAGAATGATGCGGATCCCGTTTGCTTTTCCTCTGAATTCATGCCGTCTTCTCCCTTTCTTCAGAAGCAACCGCCGCCAGATGTTTTTTCACCACGCGCTTTCCAATGGAAGCGCCTATGAACGCCGTAACGATGATGCCGGCAAGCAGCGCCGGCCAGCCCCATGCCTGAAGCATACCAGATGCCGCATTGATGTTATCCTGCCGCCCGTCCGTAACCGCCATATCCGCCATACTTTTGGCCGCGATCACATAAGGATAGATGGTGCTGCCAAGTCCGGCCAACACCTGATTGATGATATAGCTCACCGTCAGGCCCTTTGCGTTTCCATATCCAGCCTTCCACAAGATCAGCTCCGCGATGATGCCGGCTGTCAGGATCAGCAGAATATAAGGCAGATAGCCGCCCAGAATCGAACGCACAATGCTGTAAATCAAAATCGCTCCAGGCTTTCTCACCTTCGTTCCAATGATGAAATACACGATTCCTTCCAGCAGAGAGAAAAAGATCGGCATAAGCATAATGGTATATGGCGTCACATACAGCAGGGAGCTGGCAAAGAAAAGAACAACGTTGATCATGGCCAGCAGGACAACCGTAATAATGTCCTTCACCTTCAGTTTCTTGGTTTCGTTTCCATTCATAATACATATCTCCTTTTGTTTGAATTATTATATTGTAAGGCCGGCCGCTGCGGCGGCAATCAGCAGAAGAAAAAAGATCAAATCCCAGGCTCCATAGTGAAGCGACACATAAGAGCTTCGCTTTCCCTTCAGGGCAATCCCCCTGGTCTCAGCGGAAGCGGAAAGGGTTTCCGCAATCCGGATCACCCGCAGCGCCATTGGCACGGTCAAAATCTCTATATATTCCGGCAGGAACCGCAGCTTCTGACTCAGTGTCGTAAAGGCTCCGCGGGTCCGGATGGACTGCCGCATCAGCTTCATATCCTCCGAAAGGACCGGAAAAAAGCGGAAGATCACAGAGACAATCATGATCAGCCTTTCCGGAACATGGACAGCCCGCAGGGCTGCAATCGTCCGTGAAGCCTCGTTTCTGCCGATCATTACGTCCATAGAAAGCCAGATTGCCAGAGCCCTTGGCAAAAGCGTCAGAGCGAAAGCCGCGACCGTATGAGAAAACAGACCCTTTAGCCCCAACAAAAGGGCTGCCAGGGCGCCGCCCGCCACCGCCATGACGTACCATCCATCTGCGAAGACCATGAGGATAAGCGCCGCGTAAACGGAAAACAGAAAAGCATTGTTTGCCGTTGAGACAGCCGTCAGGGTAGTCAGCCAAAACAGCAGTTTGACGATTGGATGCAGCCGGCATGGCCTGCGCGCTGTGCTCTGAGCAGAGCTGTCTTTTTCAGAAGAACCGGCTTTTTCAGCAGGACTGTCGGTTTCAGCAGGGTCGCCTTTTTCAAGAAAGGCTCCTTTTCCAGCAGAACTGCCCTTTTCCGTCCAGGGGCCGCTTTCGACGGTTCCCTCTATGTACAGCATCAGTTCTTTCAGCCGCGCGCTATCGGTCAGCCGGATCTCCTGATCCGTTTTTCCGTCTGATACGCAGATACAGCTGGTACATACCTGCGCGATCAGCTCAAGATCATGGGTAATCACAAATACAAGCTTTTTCCGCCGCATTTCCCGAATCAGCTCCCCACAGCTCTGCAGGCTTTTGGCGTCCAGACCCGCCGTGGGCTCATCTAAAACGACGATCTGTTTCGGCGAAAAATAAGCGATCATCAGAGAAAGCTTCTGCATCTGCCCTCCGGAAAGAGAAAACGGATGCCGTCCGCGGCACTCCCACATTCCGAACTTTTTCAGCAGCCTCTCTGCTTCCGCTTCAAATTCCGGGGTGACGGTGTGACCATATTTCAGCTCATTGAGGACGGAGTTGGTAAAAAACTGAAACTCCGCTTCCTGCATTACAAACAGCCCGCGCTTCTGCAGTTCCTTAGGCCTGAGCCTTTTTCCATTGTAGAGAACACTTCCACCGGACGGCCGCAAAAGGCCGGTCAAAAGCTTTCCCAGCGTGGTTTTTCCACATCCGTTGGAACCGACCACCCCTATCACTTCCCCGCAGCGTGCCTGGAAGGAAACGCCCCGAAGAAGCGCCTTTTGCTCACCCCGGTAGTCAAAGCGCATGTTCGATGCCCCAAAGGTGAATGGCGCTGAACCGGAGCTTTCCGGCAGAGATTTCCTTTGCAGCGTGATGCTCCCTAAGTCCAGCGTCCGGAGCGCCAACGCTTTGGTCTCCTCCGCAGTCAGCTTCATCATCTGCTCCGCGAACCAGCGCCTTTTAATCTGCCCGTCCTCCATCAGCCAGAATTCATCGGCAATCCCAGAAAGATAGTGCAGCCGGTGTTCGCTTAAAATCAGTGTCTTCCCCTGCTCCTTCAGCTCCAGCAGCATCTTTTGAAGCTGCATCACCGCGGCGTAATCCAAATTGGCGGTGGGTTCGTCCAGAAGCAGGATATCCGTGTCCATGGCCCAGGCAGAGAGGATAGAGACGAACTGCCGCTCTCCGCTGGACATCTCATAGACATTCCGGTCCCTGAGCCGCTCCAAGGAAAACCGGGCAAAGGCTTCATCTACACGCCGTACGATCACATCCTTTGGAATACCGTGATTCTCCATGCCGAAAGCGACCTCTGTATTGCTGTTTACCGTAAAAAACTGGCTGCGGGGATCCTGAAATACAGACGCGGCCAGCTCCCCCACCTGTCCAATAGAAAGACCCGCCGTATCCCTGCCGTCTATGTAACAAAAGCCTTCCAGCTCGCCTTCATAAAACTGCGGCACGAGATGATTGAAGCAGCGCAGCAGACTCGATTTTCCGCAGCCGCTGCTGCCGCAGAGAACAATGCAGCTTCCTCTGCGGATTTGCCCTGCGGCATTTTTCAAAGCCGGGATTTCCTCTCCTTCGTATCGAAAATCAAATTGAAAATCTAACATCACGTAACTCCTTTTTGAGTTAGATATCGCTAACCCGTTGATCAAAAGCTGCGGATCGGGCCCGTGGGCAGATCCGCTGTTTTTTACACGGTATGAAGCTGTTCATACAGCGCCTTCCATCCGGTATGTAAGAAAAGCTGTACATCCTTCATACAGGACGCCGCTTCTGTTTTCCCGTATCCCGCCTCTAAAATTTTCCGGTAAATATGGAAATTCGCCTCCATCAGCAGGCGCACAGCTTCCCGGTTTACCGGACGCGCCGCTGTTTTTTCCAGAAAGTCCACTGTGGTCGTAACCTTATGGCTGATCATGGCGCTCAGAGACCCTTCTGCCGAGCTTCCATGGCTCCTGCAAAAGAGCAGAACGCAGGCCTCATAATGTTCAAAAATGAGATTCAGATACATCTGCTCCTCAAATTCCATGGCGGCCAGGAAATCAGCAGCGCTCCCGCTCGCTTCCGCTTCACAATAATGCTGAGAGGCAGGCTCCGACCAGGCCTGAACGACAGAAAAAAGCTCCTCCAAAAGGCTGCCGAAAAGCGCGTCTTTGTTCTTGTATCTGGTATATAAGGCGCCTGTCGTAACGCCCGCGCGCTCCGCGATCCTATGCATAGACGCCGCCACAAACCCATGCTCCAAAAACTCCGCCTCCGCGGCGCGAATGATTTTATCATCAAGTGAATGGTCCTTCACAGCCATATCCATATTCTCCTCTCGTAAACTGCGCATCATCAATAACACCATTATCGATAATGGTGTTATTATAGCATGATAAAAGGCCGATGTCAAGGTGATGTCAAGGGAGCCCAAAGCATGCGCAGGCTATGAAGAGGTGAGAGCCCATGGGCGCACTGGCAGAAGCTCAGACCGATTTCACAAATAATCCAGAAATTTGTCCGCATCCCGCCTCAAAAAACGAATACGGCGGGAAGATCTCCTCCCGCCGTA
>CALLDR010000195.1 GCA_937997955.1 uncultured Emergencia sp.
TATTTATCTTGATCAGGATATGGAAGCAGACGGTACAACTTATCTGGAAGCTGCTCTTAAAAAGGAAACCAAGGATTCAGAAAGTCATTGCGATAAGGGCCGGATCTATTATTACATGGAAGATTATGACAATGCCAGACAGGAACTGACCCAGGCTGCAAACGACGGAGAAGAGGAAGCAGATCTTCTTCTGGGAATGGTTTATCTGGCACAGAATGATATTTCCAATGCAAGGACCATGTTCCAGAATTATGTGGAAGCTTCTGTGGGAGATGGTGACACTAAAGATGGATACAGTCCGGCCAAAGGCTACAATGGCCTTGCCTTGTGCGATATTGCAGAGGGTAATTATGATTCTGCACTGACGAATATATCCAGCGGGATCACAGTTTCAGATACAGACGATCTGCAAAGCCTTCTGTTTAATGAAGTGATCGCCTATGAAAAGAAACTGGATTTTGCATCTGCCCTTGATAAGGCGCAGACTTATGTGGGTATGTATCCGGATGATGCAGATGGGCAGAAGGAAGTGGCTTTTCTGAAAACAAGGACAGGAGCATAGATGGAATATATAAATGAGATTGAAGAACGGGTGATCCTGGTTGGTGTACAGGTAGGGGATGAGGATACACAGCAGTCCCTGGATGAACTGGAAGAGCTGGCAGATACAGCAGGAGCCATTACCGCCGGTAAGATCATCCAGAGCCGTGAGGCTGTTCATCCGGGTACGTATATCGGAAAGGGAAAGATAGAAGAGGTACGTTCTCTGATGCTGGCTGTGGATGCCACAGGCATTATCTGTGATGATGAGCTGTCACCGGCACAGATGAATAATCTGGAGCATGAACTGGAATGCAAGGTGATGGACAGGACGCTTCTGATCCTGGATATTTTTGCAAAGCATGCAACCACAAGTGAAGGTAAGATCCAGGTAGAGCTGGCGCAACTGCGGTACAGAAGTGCCCGCCTGGTGGGGCTTCGCGCTTCCTTATCCAGACTGGGAGGCGGTATTGGCACAAGAGGCCCGGGAGAGAAAAAGCTGGAAACAGACCGTCGTCTGATCCGCAAAAGGATCACTGCCCTGAAAGAAGAACTTTCCCAGGTGGAACGCCACCGGGAACTTTTGCGTACAGGCAGAAGCCGGGGAAATCTGAAGACTGCGGCTATTGTAGGATATACAAATGCAGGAAAGTCTACCCTTCTGAATGCATTGACAGGATCCCAGGTACTTTCCCAGGATAAGCTTTTTGCCACACTGGATCCTACCACCAGGTCACTGACCCTGGAAGACGGGCAGCAGCTGCTTCTTACAGATACAGTGGGTTTTATCCGTAAGCTTCCCCACAATCTGGTGGAGGCCTTCAAAAGTACTTTGGAAGAAGCAAAGTATGCAGATTATATTATTCATGTGGCAGATGTTTCCAATCCGCAGGTTGAGCTGCAAATGCATGTGGTTTATGATACCTTAAGGGAATTGGGGGCAGATGGCAAGAAGACCATCACTGTTTTCAATAAACAGGATGTAGCCGGAGATGTGACGGTTCGCGATCTTCGGGCTGATTATACAGTTAAGACCTCTGCAAAGACAGGAGAAGGCCTGCAGGAACTGCAGGAACTGCTGGGAAAACTGATCTCAGAGGAACTGCTTTATGTAGAACGGGTATTTCCATATCAGGAAGCCGGGAAAATACAGCTGATCCGTGAGAACGGACAGCTTTTGTCAGAAGAATATACTGAAAATGGGATCCATGTGAAAGCCAGGGTCCCAAAAGAAATCTATCATAAAGTAATATAACAAAGCAGAAGGCTCCCTAAATCCCTTAATTATTGAGGGACTTGGGGAGCCTTTTATTATCCCTGACTCTGGGTAGCCACCAGATGGGCGGCACCATAAATCTCACGAAGCTTCGGCTTCTCGATCTTGCCGGTAGGATTCCGTGGAACATCTGCAAAGATGATCTTCCTAGGACGTTTGTATCTTGGAAGCTTTCGGCAGAACAGGTTAATATCCTCTTCTGTGCAGGTACTGTCTGGCTTTAACTGGATAATGGCAGCTGCGATCTCTCCAAGACGCTTATCCGGAAGACCGATCACTGCAACATCCAGGATCTCAGGATTTGTGCGGAGGAAATCTTCGATCTGTACAGGATACAGATTCTCACCGCCGCTGATGATCACATCTTTCTTACGGTCTACCAGATAGATAAAGCCGTCTTCATCCTCCATAGCCATGTCTCCGGTATATAACCAGTCTCCGTGAAGCACCTCTGCAGTAGCTTTAGGATCCTTGTAATAGCACTCCATAACGCCAGGTCCTTTGACAGCAAGCTCACCGGTCTCACCCTGAGCGACTGTATTGCCCTGTGTATCAATGATCTTTGCCTCCCATCCATAGCCTGGCACACCGATGGCGCCAACTTTGTGGATATTTTCAACACCAAGGTGGACACAACCTGGTCCGATGGATTCACTAAGTCCGTAATTGGTGTCATATTGATGATGAGGAAAGTATTCCTTCCAGTGCTTGATCAGGCTTGGCGGAACCGGCTGGGCACCAATGTGCATCAGTCTCCACTGAGACAGCTGGTAATCTTCAAGTTTTAATTCTCCACGGTCAAGGGCAAGAAGAAGATCCTGTGCCCAGGGAACCAGAAGCCATACGATGGTACATTTTTCTTCGGAAACCGCCTGCAGGATAAATTCAGGATTAGCACCCTTTAAAAGCACAGCCTTGCTGCCGGAAAGCAGACTGCCGAACCAGTGCATCTTGGCTCCTGTATGGTACAGGGGAGGAATGCAGAGGAACACATCCTGGTGTGTCTGGCCATGATGGTGCTGTTCTGTCTGGGCGGCATGCAAAAGAGCACGGTGTCTGTGCAGGATAGCTTTTGGAAATCCGGTAGTACCGGAAGAAAAATAAATGGCAGCGTAATCGTCATCTGAAATAGCAATCTTGGGCGACTGGCTGGAACAGTTGGCAGTATGGGAAATATAATCCTCAGCAAAACCAGGACAGCTATCACCCACATAGTACAAAAGCCTGTGTTTCCCGATTTCATCGGCTACTTCCTCTACACGGCCGATAAATTCCGGACCGAATACCAGGATGTCCACATCAGCCAGATCCAGGCAATACTGGATCTCATCAGCAGAATAACGGTAATTCAGGGGAACAGCCAGTGCACCTGTTTTCAGGATACCAAAATAGATAGGAAGCCACTCCAGGCCATTCATCAGAAGGATGGCAACTTTATCTCCTTTCTGGACACCACGTTCCAGAAGCAGGTTGGCAAAGCGGTTGGCTTTTTCGTTGAAGATATTCCATGTAATCTCACGCCTGTAATAGGGGGCACGTTCCGGCTCGATCAGTTCAAATTCTTTCCATGTGACCCGCCGGGTCTCCGGCAGTTCCGGGTTGATCTCCACAAGACAGACTTCATCTCCGTACAGACGGCAATTCTTTTCCAGAAGCTCAGTAATAGGCATTTCAAATAACTCCTTTTTGTTTAAAACATTTTATAAAATATTCGCGCGTTAAAGCGTCGGTTCATTGAAGTAATCATATCCGATTTATCACAAAATGTCAACAAAAGAATCGGCAGGATCATGGATTCAACAAGATAAAATGCACAAAAAAGTGAAGAAAAACAGTTGACGGAACCAGGAGATCAATGGTATACTGTTTCTACTTGAAATTTAACGAGTAAAAGCGTAACACTTTAACGCAACAAAGCAAAATGAAATAACAAAAGTTCAATAAAAAATGTAACTTTTGGAAATAATCAAAAGTTGCATTTTTTTATTGAACTCACGGTTTAACGACTAAGTTCTTCAGTTCCCAGGTGCCGGCCGACTGTGTTGTGCTTTTGTACTGGAAGGCGATTCTTACGTCTTTCTTGCCTGCGTAGGCGCTGAGGTCAACGGTTGAGTTGACGGAAGTCCAGTCCTTGTTCGACGGCCATTTGCTGGGCGTAAGAACCTCCCATGTGGCTGTCGAGGGCTTGCCGCTCTTGTAGTTCGTTGAAATCTTGATGAAGATTTCATCTTTCATGGACTTGAAGAAGTTTGCAGCTTGCTCAACAGACAGCGTGACGGTTGTCTTGCCGCTCAGGTCGAGGGCGGGTGAGATGAGCCAGCTTTCCGTTTCGTATTTCTTGTCCTGGAAAAAGGCACTGGCCTTCACTTGGTGGTATTTCTTGTCCACAAACCATACGGCTTTAAGGCCTTGCGGTAGGTCTTTCTCGTTGGCAATGGTAAAGGAGCCTATGCTCTCGGCGAACGTTTCGTTCAGGATGTCGGTGGTTGGCGTTCCTGGCTGGCTGGGTTTTGTTCCGAAACTCTTGGTGCCGACCATGGCATACGACACGTTTTTAAGTCCTGTGATGCCAAAGTACTTCTCGATGTCTCCATAGAGCGTTATCTCTTTCTTGTACAAGTCCTTGTTTTTCTTCAGGTTCAGTCCAGTCCTGATATTGCCGCTTGGCAGTTGTATAGGCATGCAGTTGGCGATGTTTGTCTCATCGGCCTTGTCGGCAATAAGGAGGTTGGTCTCCGTTTCGCAGCCCTCTACGGTGAACTTGGCCTCGTTTCTGTCCTTTCCGGGAATGAATCCCACGATGTATCCCTTGACGAAAACCTTGGCAACCTTTTCCTTTTTCATCGCTGATGCTACGTTGAAGGGTGATGCCTCTGTGCCGTCACCAGTTGGGTCAACGCTTGTTCCCGGCTCCTGTGGCTGTGAGCTTTCGCTCGTCTTGCCATTAACTGAGTAGAGATAGCTCTTGTTGGTAACGGTTTCTGGCGTGTTCCCCATGTAGTTGGTGAACTGTCCGCAAACCACAACTTCGTCACCCACCTTGATATTCTCCGAGGTGAACTTCTTATTTCCCAATCCTAAGCTGCGGAAGATGTAGAGCTGTCCTTTAGTTGTGCCATCGTCAGATATATAATAGGTGGCATTGCCGAAATTGGATGTGTTGATTTCCTTGATGGAGACAATCTTGCCCTTGACGTATACCTCGGCCGAGTTGGCACCGGTCTCGAGGCCTTTGATCATCTTGATGGCACCGGCCACGTTGTATGGATCTTCCAGTGTTCCTGTTCCCTTGGGGTCGGTTGGGGCGACAATCTCGCCGCCGCCATTGTCCTTGGGGTATTCGTAGGGTGCGGGAACGTCCTCACAGCTGGAAAGGCTTAGTGCCGCAATGGCCAGCGAAAGGAATGAATAAAATAGCTTTTTCATCATTATTTCTTTTATTGATAGTTGTTCTTTTGGGGTTTGGTTCTTGGCTTTCAGTCAAGAGTGCCATTAGTTTCCGAATCTCCGACAGTAGGCTTAGCCTATTTGGTCGGCTTGATGTCATTGGCCGAGCGCAGTAGGATTTGCCAGGTGTCACGGAACCTGGTGAAGATGCCTGTGATGTCTACGGTGCCTGTTGGCATGGGCTGGTTGGCAAAGTCGGCGTAGGTGCTGGTGCGAACTACCATTTTATTGCTGCTGATACCTGCCAGAGTGCGGTTCACCGCATTGGCTATCAGAGCGGCACTCTTGTCATTGGGTGCGAAGACGGCCTTGCCGTCAGCCTCTTTCAGCCTGACGTTTTTCAGGGTCATGAGCTTTCCACAGTGCTCTGCCATGTATTGCCCATCGCTCATCTTGCTGACATCGAACACCGTAGGCTCTATCTTGCCTGGTTGAACAGAGCCTATGAGCTTGTAATGGCGTTCCCAAACATAGCGGTTTAGGCGACCTACCTGCAGTTGTCCTGTCTTCTTGTCGGTGTACGCGCCGCCTATTTGTCCCTGGTTGCGATTGCCACCTATCTTCAATCCCTTCAGTGAGATGAGCACTTCCTGGCCCACAGGCAGGTAACCGTACAGGGCACCTTGTGCCACTGAGATGATAATAGCCCCTGTCTCATCCTGCAAAGCAAACTGGTTGTAGAGGTTTCCTTCGATGTCGTTGCCTGTCACCCAACCTTTGATTTGCACGTCTTCGGTTATCTCTTCCATGCCGTTCGAGGCAATTGTTCCGTTGTACTTGGCTTTCAATTGTTTGATGCTGAGTACGTTGGTCTCCGTGAGTTCCTTGTTTCCGTAGGGCGGTTCATTTAGGTTGGGGGCGTCATAGTCGTCACCCATGCACGAAGCCAAGAGGGTGCAAGCCAGCACCATGATGATATGTTTGAGCTCTTTCATGTCTTTGTCGTTATGTTAGAATCTGTATGAAACCTGAAACATGCCGTTGGTTCCATAAGCGTAATATTTCTTGGGGTTGTGTGGGAACTGGTAAGTTCTTGTTACGCCTTTTCCACTTTCGGTTGTGTAGAAGCTTGACCGGCTCTGCTCGTAGCCGCCTGTGACGATGCGCCGGTTGTTCAAGATGTTGGTCACCATGAGGTTGAAGTTCAACTGTCCCTTCTTCAGGCGGAAGCTCTTGCCGATGCTGCCGTCCAACATGAAACCACCATTGCCTTTCGCTTGATCCGGGACGAGGTCGTTGCCTTCGTTGTCCGTGTCGTTTCTGTCGTGTAGTATGTTCTTATATCGGGAGCTTGGTGAATAGGACAGGTAGATTCGGTCGTAGTAGTTTCCATTCAAATCGACGTACCATCCGTTCTGATGATAGCTCAGTCCGATGCTTGCGGCCGTCAAGGGTGTGCCTGCTTCGCGCATGTTCTTATTCAATACGATGTCGTCGGTATAGGTTGCCCGCGTTGAGTTGAGGTAGCGTACCTTAGCATTGTTGATGTTCTTGGCCTCGCTCCAGGTACCGATGGTCTTCAGGTCCAGGTACGATGCCAACTTGAATCGTGCGCCCAGCTCTACGCCGTATGCCTCTTTCTCGATACCTGTCATGGAAACGTACGAGAACGAGTTGATGTCATCTAAGTAGAAATTCTGCCATTCGGTGACGCGATTCATCCTGTTGTAGTAAGCGTTCACGTTGGCGTGCACCCATGCGTTCTGATACTGATAGCCCAATTCGCTGCTGAAGATGCGCTCGTTCTTCAAGTCTAGTACAAAGTCGTTGTTCATTTCGGGCGAAGCAAATGCGGTGCGTGCCATGGGTGCACGCCATTCATATCCTGCTCCAATGGACAGCACGTTGCCCCTGCCGGCGTCTAAGGTGAGTCCGGCTTTGCCGCCACCATCCAAGAATTTGGCCCGTCCGCTCTTGCCATACGAGTTGTTGGCAAACATGCCGTTGCGCATATAGCCTTCTCGTTGCATGTCGGTTGCGCCGATTTTTCCAGCCACCATCAAGTGCCAGCGTCCCAGTGTGGCCAAATAATTGGTCCAAGCCTGTGCTTTGTTGATGATGATGTCGTAATCGTAGCCAAACTTGTCGCCTTTGCCAACCAGTCTTCCGGCACGGTCTGCCCCCATGGTATTCAGGTCATACTGCACCGCATCGCTGCCGGCAGGATATTTACCTAGTGCGTAAGTGTTGATATTGTGGTAGCTCTGGGCACCCAACAGGTCTTCT
>CALLDR010000196.1 GCA_937997955.1 uncultured Emergencia sp.
TGACAAAAAGTGGCGCAAGTCGCCAATGACCGCGAAGCTCCGCGAAAAAAGTGGTCGGAAGGTTTCATGCGCAGGCCCTGGTCTGCGGCTCAGGGCCTACGGCAGAACCCTCGCATAGGCTACGGCGGCATCTCGCGGAGAGATTCGTATCAAAATCGGCTTTTGCGGCGCAAAGCACGTGATTTTCAAAAATTCCCTCCGCGCCTGCAGAAAAACAGATATTTCCTCCTCCATAAAAAAATCACTAAAAACTACAATAATTTTCAGTGACTTTCTCATGGTTTTGTTGGATTTTCGCATTTCATTTTCACAGCTTTGAGTTTGCTATTTGCCTGACAAACTGGTATTTGAAAAACAATTACATACCAACTATTTTTCTAACTGTATTCGCCGTCCTTATCGTCAATTTATTGCTGATATTTGCACTTGCTGTTTTAGACCACCAGTTTGTTTTTTGGTAATCTTTCCGATTAAAAGACCAGAATACCGTTTCTTTGTATTCCTCTATCTTTTCTAATCCCTCTTTAGGCTCTCCAATTTCGTTATATACATCTTTGAATGTAGCGGGCGGCATGATAAAGATTAGATTGTCATAAATCTCCTTGCTTTCATCTCCCCACCAATCGGGCGCATGATATAAAATGTCCTCAAGTTCTTCCTTTGATATGACAAAGACAGGAATATCTAAACGAAACTGATTTTTAATCATTTCCTCAATTCGGCTTGTAGTCTTGATTGTATCGGCTTCATCACTTGAAAAAATCACATTACCGCTATTCAAATAGGTTTTAACTTTTGTATAATTCAGGTTTTCAAAACCTTGCTTTAATTCTGCCATTGACACTTTGTTTTTGCCGCTTATATTGATACCTCGCAATAAGGCAATATATCTTTTCATATTCTTAACCACCTCCCCAACTTCCGATTTTTCCTATTCCACAAGCGGAAATTTATTGAATTTCCTACAGTCGGTTTTACTCTAAATCCCACATTTCTTTCGCTTTGCAGAGCAAAGCATCTATGTTTTCCTGATGTCGGGCAACTACTTCTCTATCTTCTGGATAAATGGCGCTGCCGTCCGTGTTGATGTATATTTGATATTCTTCTCCTTCTTCGAGGAACACGCCGCATTCATATCCTCCAAAGAGCTTAGGCCAGATGATTAGACTGTCGGTGAACATATTATCATCTGTCGCGGGGCAGCCTACGCTCAAATTACCTGTAGTCGTCAGATAATCAGGATATTTTACGCTGTAGTCATAGCCGTCCTCATCAGTTTGTATATATCGGGGTACAATCCAAGTGGCAAAATAATTTTCTTCCATTCCTGTGTTGTAGGACCCATATTTCACCTCCCGCCAAACATACCAGGATATATTTATTAGAATAAACAGTGCCAATAAGCAGAGTACAGCTCTTAAAATTATCTTTTTCATAATTGATTCCTTTGTTCCCTTAAATCCCGTATACTTTCTGATATTTGTTCTTATCAATATGTTCCAAACCGTTGCCACCGGCAATTCCCAAAACCATAACAGAACTTACTGGATAGGCATTAAATTGTTCTTTCATCATTTGATTCATGTTCTGTAATTGCATAACAGAATCTAATTTCATATGATTCTCATAATCAGACAATGATATTTCTTCCCACGGATTAGCCGCAATACTGCCTCCTTACATTCCGATTTGTTTCTGTGTCCTCCTTCCCACAAAATGACGATTACAATATTAAGATAAGAATATTTTATCATATTAAGCAAATTATTTTATACAGATGGTAGTTCTTAGCCATTTCTTTTATTTTTTGATTCGTATATAATATCGGGATTCATCTTCGTGGTCTATATGTCCACCATTATGCATCATTACTTTTAATGATGCGGGATTGTCTTTGTTTACCCGTAAAAAAATCTCCTCTTCTGGAATAATATCTTTTGCTATCTTCAATGTTTGTTTAAGACCCTCTGTTCCATAGCCTTTTCCTCTAAATTCCTTTTTTATAAAGTAGCCTATATGCCCTGCACCGATTCTTAGGGATTCACATAGATAGTGTCTGATACGAAATTGACCTACGATTTCATGATCATTCCACAAAAACAAAAATGATTCCGGAACATACCCTTCTGGTAAATCTTCCCCTTTTGCATAGGCAATCATTTGCCTGATTGCTTTTTCTTCAAACTCTTCACGCGAAATACCATGCCATTCGTTCGTCAGTCCATTTTCATCAATAGGCATATCTCGCACAAATAGATATTCTTTTTCTATATCTTCATAGTTTATTTCTTTCAAATATAGCATAATACGCCTTCCCACAAATTGTAAGTTAACAGCTAAAGTCTAATTGAACCAATTTCTTTCCATTCGGCAATAGATTTTCTGTCTGCGCTATTAAATTATACCCAATATCTTTCATGGCCAGAATCAGTGAATTTTCTTCCATTTGGTGATGGACTTCATCAAGGTTATCAAATGCATGAATATATGGCGAATCAGATACCCAGCTGTCATCTATGTTTATCTGAATAATACATGAAACGTATTTGGGGCAAACGTGCTCAACTGCCTTTTGAAAACAATCATATCCAATATACTCAATTAACAAATTAGCAATCAATAATTCAGCGCTTGGAAGTTTATTTGTTTCGTCAATCAAATCTACTTGTATACATTCCAGTATTTCTGAAATATCCGAATACCTTTCTTCTACCGCTTTTAAATACTCTGTGTTAATATCAATCCCATATACTTTTTGATATTTGTTCTTATCAATATGTTCCAAACCGTTGCCACCGGCAATTCCCAAAACCATAACAGAACTTACTGGATAGGCATTAAATTGTTCTTTCATCATTTGATTCATGTTCTGTAATTGCATAACAGAATCTAATTTCATATGATTCTCATAATCAGACAATGATATTTCTTCCCACGGATTAGCCATAATACTTCCTCCTTACATTCCGATTTATCTCTCAGTTACTTTAGTTGAGTATACCATGACTTCCAACGGTTTTCAATATTGTCCCCTTTCCTTTTACAGAACAGCAGAACTGTCTTCTTGCAAATTCCTGGTTATTATTTTATGTACAAGTCTATTTAGAGCAAAAAGAATCAAACCAAGCATATACGCAAAAGCATAAATAACAATTCCTGCGATTATTGTCCAAACAAAGGTAAGTTCTTCAGGATTAATAAAGCCATAAACAAATCTATCAGTAAACTGACATTGTATGCAGTCGAATACTAAGTACAGCATAATCATTATCGGCGCTGTCAAAACAAACCTGATTTTTCGTCCCTGTTCATTAACAAAAAGCATATAACAAACCACAAAGACCATTGGATTGATAACATGCATGAAGAAAAACGCACCGCTGAAATTGAATTGATACATACCAAAAAAACTCCCCATACAAACAAGAAATACTATAAGTATGCTTACTGTAATATTCAGATAAAAAAAGTTAAGATGCATTTTCTTATTTTTGATGTGAAGTATTCCGTCTGCAAGCAAAAGCAAGCCTCCAAGCGTATTTGATACACAGGTCAGTTCAACTAAATACTCTGGTTGCGGTATGTATCCAATTAAAACAACTGCAATCATAAACAATCCTGTCACAATTTTAACTATGTGTTTTGTCATATATTTTCGTCTCTTTCCAATTCCGATCTATCTCTCAGTTTTTTAGTTGAGTATACCATGATTTCCAACGGTTTTCAATATTGTCCCCTTTCCTTGTCACATGAAATCGCCTCGCCCTCCCCTCGTAAAACTGGTGGGAGCGGCGGACAGAAGCACCAGGCGGAAATGACAGGCAGAAGCGACAGGCGGAAACAATTATACAAAAAACAGCAAGGCAGCTAAAACTGCCTTGCTTACCTTGCGAAAAAAGTCTTGCTTTTGGGGTCACATCGCGCATCGAATTGACAGCGGTGTTTCTTTGCCCCGCCGCCCCGTCAGCTTATTTATGCTCAGCCTCGAACTTTTTCATAAACTCGATCAGCTTGTCAACGCCTTCCATCGGCATGGCGTTGTAGATGCTGGCTCTCATGCCGCCTACGGTTCTGTGTCCGTTCAGGTTGACCATGCCTTCGGCCTTGGCTTCCGCCACGAACTTCTTATCCAGATCGGCGTCGCCGGTTACGAACACCACGTTCATCAGAGAACGGTCTTCCTTGGCAACCGGACCCTTGAACAGGTCGCTGCTGTCGATGTAATCGTACAGCTTGTCGGCCTTTGCCACGTCCGCCTCGTGCATCGCTTTGATGCCGCCGTTTTCTTTGATCAGCTTGAACACCTCGCCCGCGATGTAGATGGCAAAGCACGGAGGCGTATTGTACATGGAATCCTTGTCCGCGTGGATCTTGTAGTCCAGATAGGTCGGAACCTTCTCGTCCGCGAAGCCCAGCAGGTCTTCTCTGACGATGACGATGGTCACGCCGGCAGGCGCCACGTTCTTCTGCGCGCCGGCAAAGATCAGGCCGAACTTGGTAACGTCGATCTCCTCGCTGAGGATACAGCTGGACATATCGGCTACCAACGGAATGTCGCCGGTGTCAGGCACCTCGTTGAAGTGGGTGCCATAGATGGTATTGTTGTAGCAAACGTAGACATAGTCCGCATCTGGTCTGATATCTTCCTTTGTAAACTTCGGAATATATGTAAAGGTATCTTCCTCTGAGCTCGCGATCACACGGATATCGCCATATTTACAGGCTTCTTGATACGCTTTCTTCGCCCAGGACCCTGTTACTACGTAGTCAGCCTTTTTAGAGGCTCTGAGCAGGTTTAACGGCACCATTGCAAATTGAAGAGTTCCTCCACCTTGTAAAAACATAACTTTGTAGTTGTCAGGGATATTCATGATTTCCCTTAAGTTAGCTTCTGCATCTTCGATGATTTTTCCAAACTCTTTTGAACGGTGACTCATTTCCATTACAGACTGGCCGCAGCCTTTATAGTCAGCCAGGTTTGCAGCTGCATCCTCGATGACCGAAAGTGGCAGCATCGATGGACCAGCGGAAAAGTTAAATACTCGATTTGGTTTCGTCATTTCGTCGCCCTCCATTAGTTTTTGTTTAACAGCTAGTATTATCGCACGGTTTTCCTTTTTTCCGTACGTTCCTAATTATATCACTTTAATGCTTGAAAGTAAAGCGGCAAAGTGATATAATTGAGATTAAATCATAAAATCTTTACTGATATCAAAGGAGGTACGCAACATGTACAAAATTGCAACACTGAACAAAATTTCACCTGTAGGTCTTTCCTGTCTTTCTGACAAATACTCTGTCTCCGGTGAAGTCTCTGGTTCCTCTGGTATTTTAGTAAGAAGTCAGGATATGCACGAAATGGAGTTCGGCAAAGAGCTGCTTGCCATCGCAAGAGCCGGCGCCGGCGTTAACAATATTCCGCTGGACAGATGCGCAGACGAAGGCATCGTGGTATTCAATACCCCAGGCGCCAACGCCAACGCTGTGAAGGAACTGGTTCTGGCAGGACTCTTCCTGGCCGCCAGAAATATCCCGGCAGGCATCGCCTGGGCGTCCACTTTGACAGAAAATGTAGGCAAGGCCGTAGAAAAAGGAAAAAGCCAGTTCGCGGGCACAGAGCTCATGGGCAAGACCCTGGGCGTGGTAGGTCTGGGCGCCATCGGCGTTCTGGTCGCCAACGCTGCCGCCGGTCTGGGGATGAAGGTCATCGGCTACGATCCGTATTTCAGCGTCAAATCCGCCCACAGCCTGTGCAGCTGCGTAGACGTCAAAGCCGACGTAAAAGACGTGGTGGCAGACAGCGACTACGTTTCCATCCACGTGCCTGCCATGGATTCCACAAAAGGCATGTTCAACGCGGAGCTTTTCGCGGCCATGAAAGACGGCGCAATCCTGCTCAACTTCTCCAGAGACAAGCTGGTCGATGAGGACGACCTGCTGGCAGCGCTGGAAAGCGGCAAGGTGGCCAAGTACGTCACCGACTTCCCGACCGACGGCGTTCTGAACAAAGACGGCGTGATTGCCCTTCCTCACCTGGGCGCTTCCACAGCAGAGGCGGAAGACAACTGCGCTACCATGGCGGTAAACCAGATCATGGACTTCATCGAAAACGGAAACATCGTCAACTCCGTCAACTACCCTGCGGTAAACCTGGGACCGAGAAAAGGCGAAAACAGAATCGCGGTCCTCATGAAGGGAGAACCGAACCCGGTCAAACTGGCTTCCGCCATGTTTGCTGACGTCAATATCAAAGCCGTCGCCGGCGGCACCCGCGGCGAATACGGTTATGCCCTGATCGCGACCGACGACCTGATCACCTCTGTTCCAAAGGTGGACGGCGTGGTAAGAGTCAGAGTGATTCAACCGGACGAAGCGTAAAATTACATACAAATTTATCAAAACCCGGCCCTTGAGGTCGGGTTTTTCACCCTGCGGCGCGTCATACATCGTGACAATACCGCTCATACTAACAGCAGCGCCGCCGCGCGGCCGGCCGTTTTCATCACAAAAAAGGATAAAAAGGAGCAGACCCTTGAATAGAAAAAAGAGAATTTTTACGATCATTCAGGTAGGCAACCGGGGCGACATCCCCAGCCGAACATACGATATCGCACTGGTCATAGCCGTGCTGGTCAACATCTTTCTGGCAATCTTCGAGACCTTTCCCCAGTCAAAGCCGTTTCTGCCCGCCCTCAACATCGTAGAGGGCATTACGGTGGTCTTCTTTACCGTAGACTACCTCCTTCGGATCTGGATCGCCACATATCTTCACAGAGGCGTTACCACGGCCAGGGCCCGGCTCAAATTCATCTTTTCCTGGGCAGGTATCGTGGACTTCCTGTCCTGCATACCGTACTACCTCCCGTTTTTCTTCGCGAAGAGCGCCGTCGTCCTCCGCATGTTCCGCATTATCCGGATTCTCCGCATCTTCCGAATCCAGCATTATGCCGATCCGCTGATGATGATAAGCACGGTCTTGAAAAAGAAGCGGGGACAGCTCCTTTCCTCCATCTTCATCGTGCTGATCCTGATGATCGCCGCGTCTCTGCTGATGTACAGCCTGGAGCATGAAGCCCAGCCGGAGGCCTTCGCCAACGCGTTCTCCGGCTTCTGGTGGGCCGCCAACACCCTGCTCACCGTAGGCTACGGCGATATCGTGCCGATCACGCTGCCCGGCAAGATCTGCGGCGTAATTCTGACCTTCCTGGGCGTAGGCATGGTAGCCATTCCTACAGGCATCTTGTCCGCCGGCTTCGTCGCTCAGGCGGAGGGATCAAAGGAAAAAGCCCGCTACTGTCCCCACTGCGGCCATAAGCTTGACAGATAAAGATTTATAATATACAATAAATAATATCGAATCAAGGTAATATGATATTTGCAGATGTATAAAGGGGTTTGAAATGGAGGGAGATTAAAATGCTATGTCCATACTGTAAAAATCAAATGACGGCGGGAACACTTATGGGGCTTCGCAGACTCGCATGGAGCGAGAATGAGGTACGAAAATGGGCCCTGTACGAAAAAGAGGGAGAGATCACCCTTGCGGAAAGCCTGAATGTTGCTAAAATACAGGCGTTTAGATGTAATCAATGCAGAAAAATCATCTTTGATGAAGAAACCGAAAAAAAGAATTGATGATAGTACGATGTTTACAAATGTATAGAGGTGACGATTTTGAAAAGAAAAGGACAGGTAATAGGTTTTATTATCATGATAATAGTTTGCTGCGTTTGTCTAAAATCAAATAGCACAAATAATTATCATCATAACAAAATATTGCAAATAAACTTGGATAAGATTTATTCGTCGATAGAAACGGCATGTGCAGATTTAACAGACAGTGAAAAAGAGTTTAAAACGGT
>CALLDR010000197.1 GCA_937997955.1 uncultured Emergencia sp.
GGGATCATTGTCTGGAATACATACATTAAGCCCTGTATGCATGCGTGTACAGGGGGTGTTAGTTTTTTGCATACGTAAAGGGCTGGCGCCCAAACGGTTATTTTCCGTTAGGGCGCCAGCCCCGATTGGCTTTGCAGTATTAAAATTTACAGATATGGCGCTCTCCTGTTCAGAGAAGTGCCTTCCAGAGATTCCAGATCGTTGAGGGCTTTGCCTGTTCCGATAGCTACACAGGATGTCGGATCCTCCGCGATGCGCACTTTGATGCCGGTACGCTCTTCGATCCTCTTGTCGATGCCGTAGAGCAAACCGCCGCCGCCGGTGATCACGATGCCGGAATTGCTGATATCCGCAGCCAGCTCAGGCGGCGTCTGTTCCAGCACGCTGTGGACAGCCTCGCAAATGGTGTGGAGCGGTTCTTCCAGCGCTTCCATGATCTCCTCGGAGCTGACCTCTACAGTCTTCGGAAGGCCCGTCACCAAATCGCGCCCTCTGCACTCCATGGTCATATTCTCCTCTCTCGGATACGCTGTGCCGATGGTCTTTTTGATCTCCTCGCCGGTTCTCTCGCCGATGTACAGCTTGTGGACCTTGCGCATGTATTTGATGATGGCGTCGTCAAACTTGTCGCCTGCCATCTTTACTGATGTGCTGGCTACGATGCCGCCCAAGGAGATGACCGCGATATCTGTCGTACCGCCGCCGATGTCGATGACCATGACGCCGTCAGGCTGTGAAATATCGATGCCGGCGCCGATGGCCGCGGCAACCGGTTCCTCCATCAGGTAAACGTCCTTGCCGCCCGCCTGGGTAGCCGCTTCTCTGACGGCCCTCTTCTCTACCTCCGTTACGCCGCTCGGCACGCAGACCATGATTTTAGGCTTGAAAAATCTTCCGCTGCCGCAGGCCTTGCGGATGAAATACTTCAGCATTCTTTCCGTAATATCGTAGTCGGAGATTACGCCGTCACGCAGCGGCCTTACCGCGATGATATTGGCCGGCGTTCTTCCCAGCATCCGTCTCGCCTCTTCGCCTACGGCGAGGATATCGTCTGTGTCCTTATTGATAGCCACCACAGACGGCTCATTGAGAACGATCCCCTTATTCTTTATATACACCAGGACATTGGCAGTCCCCAAATCGATTCCAACTTCACTTGCCATTTGCTTACTCCTTTTCTCTAATTTGATATATCCGTTTCTATCCTTCTTAACTATAGCATTTACATTTACTGAAACAATATTCAATGTTTTACTACTCTCAGTCACACTACCATAATTATATACAATTTCCCATCTGATTTCAATGTAAAAGCTGTGAAAGCTTCTTTTTTTTACAGCTTTTTTGTGGCCCTCGTCTTGACGCTGAACCCTTTAAAGCATAAAATAGAAACATCTTATTTGAAAGGAAAGAATGTTATGAAGAAAACGAAGAAATTACTCTGCACCCTGCTGATCTGCATGGTCGCCGTAATGATGTTCCCTGCTGCAGCCTATGGCGCTACCAAGGTTACAAGCCAGGACGGCAATTGGCAGATCCTTGCGGATTACAACAAGAATACCTGCACGGTCATCTCCTACTACGGCTCCGACGCCAACCTGGTCATTCCGTCCAAGATCGACGGATTGAAAGTCACCGAGCTCTATTTCGGCTACCAGTGCGGCAAACCGGAATCCAACAGATGGAAGAACCGCAGCGCCATCGTCACGATCAAAGTGCCTTCCACGGTAACCGCTATCAAATGGGCCTCCTTTGCCAATCTGCCCAACCTGAAGAGCGTGGATATCCCGAGCTCAGTCAAGACTTTCGGGGAAAGCCTTTTTACCGCCTGCACGTCTCTGGAAACGTTCACAATCCCGTCACAGATGACGGAAATACCGAAATCCTTTTTTGCGGGCTGCACCTCTCTGTCAAAGGTCACCATCCATAACAAGGTAACTTCTATCGGAGACTCTGCCTTCAGCGGCTGCAGCTCACTGAAGACCATCAAGCTGCCTTCCAAACTGAAGACGCTGGGTTCCGCTTTCAGCACCTACTATACAGACAAATGCGGACTTGAGAGCATTTCCATTCCAAACTCTGTAACAGAGATGGACTCCTATATTTTCGCGTCCTGCGAAAACCTGACCTCTGTCAAACTGTCCACCGGCTGCAAGGTCATACCGATGAAGGCCTTCTACGGGTGCTCTTCCCTGAAGACCATCACCATTCCGTCAAGCTATACGGAAATCAGCTTTCAGGCTTTTGAGGGCTGCAAGAATCTGACCACCGTAGTGTGCAGGAGCAATCTGGAAATCGCCAGCCTCTATACAGCGATCCAGCCGACTTCTATTTTGACCATCTATTCCCCATCTTCCGCTGCAAAGGTGAAGACTTACTGTGAAAACAAGGGCATCCGCTGGAAGTCCCTGAACCCGCCGACCTGGTCCAGCAAAAAGCGGACGACCACGACAGCCGCGCTGAAGTGGAAATCTGTCAGCGGCGCGACGGGCTACAAGGTCTACAAGAAGACCGGCACCGGCTCCTACAAACTGGTAAAGACCACTACAAGCACCAGCTATAAGGCCACCGGCCTGAAGAAGGGCACGACCTATCGCTTCTACGTGACTACCCTGAAGAAAGACGCTCTGGGCAACACCATCGAGAGCAAAGGGTCCACCGTTTACAAGACGTATCTGAAGAAATAATAATATCATCATGCGTAATATTATCATGAGACAAGGAAAGAATGTTATGAAAAGAGCAAAGAAAATACTCAGCGTCCTGCTGATCTGCATGGTTTCCATGATGGCTTTCCCTGCCGTAACCTACGGCGCCACCAGAGTGGCCAGCCAGGACGGAAATTGGGAAATCCTCGCGGATTACAACAAAAACACCTGCACGGTCATCGCATATAACGGATCCCAGGCAAATCTGGTAATCCCTTCTAAGATCGACGGTTTGAAAGTAACTGCGCTGGAAATGGGCTATCAGATCGGAAACCCTTCAGGAAGCCGTTGGGAAAACCGCCGCGCCATTGTCACAGTAAAAGTGCCTTCTACTGTAAAATCCATCGGATACGCCACCTTTGCCAATCTTCCAAATTTAAAAAGCGTGGATATCCCGACATCCGTTACGACCTTCGGAACGGACCTGTTTAACAGCTGCACATCTCTGACTGACTTCACCATCCCGTCGAAGATGACAGAAATCCCTTCTGCCATGTTCCGCTACTGCTCGGCTCTTTCCAACGTGGTGATTCATTCCAAGGTCACCAGCATCGACAGCTCCGCTTTTGAAGGCTGTACATCTTTGAAATCCATCAAGCTGCCTTCCAGTCTGGAATACATTGGTGAGGCGGCGTTCTGCGAAAGCGGACTGCAGTCGATTTCCATACCGAATTCTGTAACCGAGATGGGATTGGTCGTTTTCGGACTTTGCGAGGATCTGGCTTCTGTAAAGCTTTCTACTGGAACCGATGTGATTCCAACAAAAACATTTTATCACTGCACGTCCCTGAAGACCATTACAATCCCGGCCAATTATACTGAAATAGAGGGCGGTACTTTTGAGGGCTGCACAAGCCTGACCACCGTGGTCTGCAGAAGCAACCTGAAGCTGAATTATTCCATGCAGGCTGCCGCCAATTTGACCGTTTACGCGCCGTCTTCCGCGACAAAGATCAAGGAATACTGCTCTAAACAGGGCATCCGCTGGAAGTCTCTGAACCCGCCGACCTGGTCCAGCAAAAAGCGGACGGCCACGACAGCCGCGCTGAAGTGGAAATCTGTCAGCGGCGCGACGGGCTACAAGGTCTACAAGAAGACCGGCACCGGCTCCTACAAACTGGTAAAGACCACTACAAGCACCAGCTATAAGGCCACCGGCCTGAAGAAGGGCACGACCTATCGCTTCTACGTGACTACCCTGAAGAAAGACGCTCTGGGCAACACCATCGAGAGCAAGGGTTCCACCGTTTACAAGACGTATCTGAAGAAATAGACACTGTATGACAAAAACCGCTTTAGCTGAAAGAGATTCTCTCAGTTAAAGCGGTTTTAGTTATTTCTTGGTTATTTCTTAGCCATTTCAGGGCAGCATGTAATAGCGGTGATGAGGCCGTGATTTGACAATTACTAAAACTTCTGATTTTCCGAACGTTCGGCCCTGTCCAACCAGACAGCGCAGCCTGCCCAGCCCCTTACACTGCGTACTTCTCCTTGTAAGCCGCATACATCTGGCGGAACGCGGGATCGTCCTTCGCCTTCAGGCTGTCCAGATATTCGTGGGTGCCGAAGGACGCCTTTGACAGCTCGATCATGGCCACCGCGATATTGGAACAGTGATCGGATACCCGCTCGTAGTTGGTCAGTATATCAGACAGGACAAAGCCGTGCTGAATGGTGCAGGCCCCGGTCTGCAGCCGGTTCACATGGTTCCGTTTGATGGTCTCGATCAGATCGTCCATGACCTGCTCCAGAGGCTCCACGTGGCACGCCAGCTCCAGATCCGCGTCGTCAAAGGCTTTGACCGCCATGTTCAGGATCTCCCGGAGGGCTTTTGTTGCCACCTGGATCTCCCGCAGACCCTCTTCAGACAGCACCAGTTTCTTCTCGTGGATCTCCCTGGCCGCCTCAACAATATTGACCGCGTGGTCGCTGATCCGCTCAAAATCCCCGATGGTGTGCAGCAGCTTGGAGATCTGCTTGCTGTCCGCGTCGGAAAGGTCGCAGCCGGACAGCTTGACCAGATAGGATCCCAGCCGGTCCTCGTAGATGTCCGCCTCTCCTTCCAGGCGCGCCACCGCCTCATCTCCCCTGGCATCGTAGGAGAAGAGCAGTTCCATGGCCTTGTCCATGGCGTCCTTGGCCACGTAGGCCATCTCCGTAGTCTTGTGGTTGCACTCAGACAGGGCGATAGACGGCGTGTTGAGCAGTCTCTCGTCCAGGAACGCCACTTCCTTTTCCGGCTCCGTTTTGATCGTGCCCTCCGCCAGTCTCACCAGCTGACGGGAAAACGGCAGCAAAATCAGCGTCGTCGTAATGTTGAAGATGCTGTGGACCACAGCGATGCCGACCGGGCTGATGGCCTGCTCCAGAAAAGCCAGCTCCGCCATGTAATGCACCACAAAATACGCCGCCATAAACACGGCCGTCCCTATAATATTGAAAGAAATATGGATCACCGCCACCCGCTTGGCGTTGCGGCTGACCCCGATGCTGGAAATCAGCGCCGTAACGCAGGTGCCGATATTCTGCCCCATGATGATGGGGATCGCCATGCCGTAAGAAATGCCGCCGGTCAGCGACAGCGCCTGCAGAATACCTACCGACGCCGAAGAACTCTGGATCACCGCCGTCAGCACCACGCCAGTGACGATGCCCAGCAGCGGGCTTCTGAACGCGGTCAGCATGGACGTGAACTCCGGCATGTCCGCCAGCGGGCTCACTGAATCGCTCATGAAATCCATGCCGTACATCAGAATGGCAAACCCGATCAAAATGCTGCCGATGTCTTTTTTCCGGCTCGTCTTCGCCGTCATCATCAAAAGGATTCCGACCAAGGCCAATACAGGAGAAAAGGATTCCGGCTTTAAAAGCCGTACCCATACGTTATCGCTGTCGATGCCGATCAGGCTGAGGATCCAGGCTGTAACGGTAGTGCCGATGTTGGATCCCATGATGACCCCCGCCGTGCCGGACAGCTCCATGATGCCGGAGTTTACAAGACCCACCAGCATGACCGTAACAGCTGACGAGCTCTGGATCACCGCCGTGATGCCGATGCCCAGGAACAGACTTTTGACCGGACTCGCGGTCATCTTCTTCAGAATGCCCTCCAGTTTTCCGCCGGCCAGCTTTTCAAGACCTGCCGACATCAGGTTCATGCCGTACAGAAACAGGGCCAGTCCGCCGAACAGCGTAATAAACGAAAAAATATCCATGTACTCAAGTTCCTCTCTTATCCTAATATCTTAGTATGTTTAAAATATGATCGTAATATGTGTGCCTTCGCCCAGCCTGCTCTCCACTTTGATGTCGGCGCCGTGGTAGGCGGCCCCGTGCTTGACGATGGACAGCCCCAGGCCTGTGCCGCCGATCTCCTTGGAATGGCTTTTGTTGACGCGGTAAAACCGTTCAAAGACCCGGTCCAGATCCTCCTGGGGGATCCCGATGCCGGTATCCGACACCTTTACCGCGGGACGGCCGTCTTCCTCACAGACCGTGACCGTAACACTGCCTCCGGCCCGGTTGTATTTGATGCCGTTGTCGCAGAGATTGTAGATGATCTCCTCCACGATCTGATCAACGGCCTCCACATACAGGTGCTTGCCGGCCAGATGCAGCGCGATCTGCCTCTGCTCCGCCGCCTGCTCCAGAGTATAGAGCACATCTTGACAGAGCATGTACAGGTCCAGCCGCTCCTTCTTCGCGGCGATCTGCTTTTCGTCCAGTTGGGACAGCTTGATGATGTCCTCCACCAAAGTGATCAGCCGCTGGGCCTCGTCGTAGATCCTGCCGGCGAAGCGTGGAATGTCCTCTTCCTTGACGATGCCGTTTTTGATGATCTCCGCAAACCCGCTGATAGAGGTCAGCGGCGTCTTCAGCTCGTGGGACACGTTGGCGGTGAACTCCTTCCGGTACTCCGCCTCCCTCGTCTTCTCATCTACATCGGTCTGCAGCCTGCTGATCCGGCTGTTCAGCTCCAGATTCTGCTCGGCGATCCGGTTGACCAGAGGGCGGACCTCTTCATAGGTCTCCGCGGCTTCCGGATCGTCCAGATCGATCTGGTTCAGCGGGTCTACGATTCTCCTGGCGATCCGCGCCGCCAGCAGCGCTGACAGAATCACCGCCATGATCAAAATGATCAAAATCGGCTGTATCATGCTGAGCACCAGGGTGAAAATGCTGAACTGGACCTGAGATACTCTGAGCACACTGCCGTCAGAAAGCCGGATGGCGCTGTACATGGTCTTCTCCGCCAGCGTCTTGGAATAGCGGGTATCCTCGCCATAACCGGTCTTTTCGGCCTCCGTGACCTCCGGCCTGTCCTTGTGATTCTCCATTCCCGTCTCGCTGACAGATGAGTCAAATTTGACGGTTCCGTCCGCCGCGATCCAAGTGATCCTGTGATTTTCCTCCAGCTGCAGGCTTTCCAGATAATCCATGCCGCTGACCTCCACCGCCCGCGCTACGATATTCGCTTCGTTTTTCAGCTCTCTGGCGTATTCCCCGTTGTACTGCAGATACAGGGCCCCCAGGATCAAAACCAGGCAGGCCAGCCATACCAGGATCGCGACCAGAAAGATTCCCTTAAAAATTCTGTTTTTCATCTGCGTCTTCTCCCATTTTATACCCGATCCCCCTGACCGTTTCGATGAGCCGTCCGCACGCTCCCAGCTTTTGGCGCAGAGACCTGATGTGCACATCTACCGTCCTGCTCTCCCCATCAAAGGCGTAGCCCCAGATCCTGGTCAAAAGCTGATCCCGCGTAAAGACGATGCCCTGGTTTTCGGCCAGCAGGGACAGGATCTCAAATTCTTTCAACGTCAGAGATACCTCTTTGCCATCGACTTTGACGATGTGCTTTGACGGAGACAGGAACAATTTGCCGATACGGCAGTCCCTGTCCTGGTCCACGGTCACAGCCCGGCGCAGCAGCGCTTTGACTCTGGCGATCAGCTCCATCATGCCGAAAGGCTTCGGCACGTAGTCGTCGGCGCCGTAATCCAGACCGATGACCTTGTCGTATTCTGTCCCCTTTGCCGTCAGCATCATGATGGGAATCCTCGACGTCTGCGAGGACTGGCGCAGCTTCTTCAGGATCGACAGCCCGTCCTCCTCCGGCAGCATGATGTCCAGCAGGATCAGCTGCGGCGTTTCCTCTCCCATAGCTTCCCAGAACAGGGACGGCCGCTCAAAGCCTTTGGCCGCGTATCCGGCGTTATTTAAAGTATACAGCACCAGCTCTCTGATGCTGTTGTCATCTTCTACGAAATATATCATGTTTCGAGTCTCCTTTACCTAAAGTCTACTATATACGGGCGAGAAAAGCCAGAATTTAAATGTTAAATCCATGTTAAATCGAACAAAAAAACGCCGGGACTGCATAGGCGCGCCCCGGCATTTTTATACTTGCTTCTATTGTTTCTCTTTCTCGTGATGATATTTCTCTCTGGTCGCAAGGCCTCCGCGGATATGGCGTTCCGCCTTGTTGACATCCAGAACGTTCTTCACTTCTGCGGCGAGGGAAGGACTGATCTCCTGCAGCCTTTCTGTCACATCCTTATGTACCGTGCTTTTGCTGACTTTGAATTTCTTTGCAGCGGCTCTTACAGTCGAATTGGTTGAAATGATGTAATCGGCCAGCGCAAGCACTCTCTCTTCTATGTAATCCTTCATGTTTTCTTCACCGCTCCTTCAATCAAAGTTATGACCAATATATGCGGCAAAAACTATATATATGAAAGATTTACTTTGTTTTTTTGTTTTTGCGGATGCCGCCGCGAATGCCGCCGCAGCCGCTGTCAGCTGGTCCGCCGGCTGGTACGGCAGCCACGGGAAAGGGGAATTATCTGCAGGCCTTCAGCACGCCCAGCAGATAGTTCCATGTCCGCTCCGTAGAAGATATGGACAGTCGTTCAGACGGCGTATGTACGCCTTCCATGGTCGGTCCGATGGAGACGGCGTCCAGATCCGCGCCCATCTTTCCCGCGAAGAAGCCACATTCCAGCCCCGCGTGGATCGCCTCGACGGTGGGCTCTTTGCCGTACTGCTCCCGGTATACGCTGATACAGATCTCCCGCAGCGGAGAATCCGCCCGGTACTCCCAGCCCGGATAGTACAGGGAGAACTCGGCTTTGCCCTGAAAGGCGCGGCAAAAGCTGTCCAGCCTGCGGCATACGAAATCCTGACGGGATTTTACCGAACTGCGGATAGAATAGAGCAGCTCCAGTGCTTCCTCTCCCGCCTCCTTTTCACTCAGCTTCATCGCGCCCAGGTTCAGGCTGGTCTCTGTCAGTCCCGCGATATCCATGCTCATGTTGACGACGCCGTTCGGCGCGTTCAGCAGGAAACCGACGATCCGCGCTGTGCTCTCCTCGTCCAGAGCCTCTCCTTCATAGCCGCCCTCTTCTTCCACGGTAAGGCGAAGGTCAGGATCAGCGGCTCTGTACTCGGCCGACAGGGTTTCCTGCAGACGGTTCGCAGCCTCCGCCAACGCTTTGACACCGTCCAGCGCCACGATCTCCGCTGTGCAGGCATTACAGATCACATTGTCCGCATTACCGCCTGCCAGGGCGCGGATCCTGATGTCCGCCGCTTCTCCCAGCTCAGATAAGACCCTGCCCATGAGAATGTTGGCGTTGGCCCGTTCCTTGTGGATCTCGATTCCTGAATGGCCTCCCTGCAGTCCGTCCAGACGCACTTTGCAGCCTTTGCCGGAAACCCTTTCTCTGCGGACAGGGATACCGCAGTTGGCAGTAATTCCGCCGGCGCAGCTGACTGTAATAACGCCCTCGTCTTCTGAATCCAGATTGATCATCTGCTTTGCTTCCAGGCAGCTGACGTCCAGCGCTTCCGCGCCTTCCAGCCCTGTCTCCTCATCTACGGTAAAGACACATTCCAGCTTCGGATGCGCATACTCGCCGCTGTCCAGCAGAGCCAGCATCATGGCCACGGCAATACCGTTGTCGCCGCCCAATGTGGTTCCGTCCGCCGTCACCCAGTCTCCGTCGACCAGCAGGCGGATACCCTCCTTTGCCATGTCGATGGCGCAGCCCGCCTCCTTTTCGCAGACCATGTCCATATGGCCCTGCAGCATGACCGCAGGGGCGTCCTCATAGCCCGCGGACGCGTCCCCGAAGATCACCACATTGTTGACCTCGTCCTGAATATATTTCAGACCCCGATCCCGGGCGAAGGCCGCCAGATAGTCGCTGATCGCCTTCGTATTATATGAACCGTGAGGGATCCCGCAGATCTCCTCAAAAAAATGAAATACCTTCGCAGGTTCCAAAGCTTTTAATACTCCCATTAACTCTCTCCTCTCTCTTATTATCTATATCATACCACAAAAATTCTCGCGATAAAACCTTCCTGACGCAAAACGTCAGCTTTGATACAGGGCGCATCAAAGGCATATCCGCGAAACTTACGGCTGCGGACACAATCCTGTTGAAAAAATCAGATTTTCGTACTATAATACAAGTAGTTAGATATAGCTAACCGAAATAACTTTTGTAGGGAGGACATGACTTATGACAAGCGAGGAATACAAGAAGCTGTCGCTTCGGGAATTTGACCGTGCGGCGGAGAAATTCGACGATAATGATCCCAGCGTATACAATATGTGCCGCAAAGATTATCCAGACGTTTTCGCGGAAGCCGTCGGTGAGCCATTTTCCGACCTTCTGGACGCGGGCTGCGGTACCGGAGCCATGCTCGGCCTGTTTAAAAAGGACTGCCCGGAGAAACGCTACACGGGCATCGATCTTTCGGAGAAAATGATCGAGACCGCGAAGAAAAAGCAGCTGGAGGGCGTACAATTTTTTGTGGGCGACTGCGAATCGCTTCCCTTTGACGAAGACAGCTTTGATGTGGTCACTTGCTCCATGAGCTTTCACCATTATCCCAATCCTGAAAAATTCTTTGTAAGCCTGCATCGGGTCCTGCGTCCTGGCGGACGGCTGATTTTGAGAGACATGGCCTCAAAAAGCGCCCTGATCATGTGGTTCATCAACCATATTGAGATTCCAGCGGTCAATCGGTTCATAAAAAGAGGAGATGTTCACTGTTACACGGAAGCCGATCTTCAGAAGCTCTGCGCCGCAAGCGGCCTTCAGCTGGAGCGCTATGAAGTGCGAAAGGGGTTCCGTCTGCACTGCGTCGTCCGAAATCCCCGCGTATAGCGCAAGACAGTTATCCGAAAACAGGTTTTTTTGATTTTTTAGGTACAACTCGACTCCAGGCAGCAAAGGGAGTGCCCCTGTTGAAAGGGAAAAAGTTGTACCTTTTTTATCGTTTTTTGCTGTTTCAAATGAATTTTTTTGATTTTCAACAGCCTTTGCCGGATAAGTGGCGGCCATGCGTTAAGGGCGCAAAGGGAGTAGTTGTACCTAAATTTCAAAAAAATTGATTTTAAGATAACCCCATTTGGTCTTGTCAATCTCAGCCGACACTTTTCCTCAATTAACTTATTGACATTGGTGGATCTTTACATTTTAAATTACGTGAGTTGGAATCTCGTATTTTATGGATCCCCTCGGATTGCTCTCAACTCGCCCGCCGCTTCGCTTGACAAGTGCAGACTACTATGATAGTATAGACTATAGCAATAGTCTATATCCAACCACAGTCCGCCCGTTTATCATCACCAGTCGGGGAAAGGAATCTTTATCATGGAAAAGTTATTTGACAGCGAGCTCAAGGTCATGGAGCTGATCTGGGAGCGCGAGCCGGTCAGCGCCAAGGAGCTGAGCCTGCTGGCCGCCGACCGCATCGGCTGGAACAAGAACACCACCTATACGGTGATCAAAAAACTGCAGGCCAAGGGCTATATCAACAGAGACGACCCTGGCTTCATCTGCACGTCCCTTCTGTCAAAGGAGGACGTCCGCCGGACAGAGACCAGACGTCTGACGGACCGTCTCTTCGGCGGCTCAAAAAAGGCTTTGTTCTCCGCCCTGCTGGCAGACGAAGAACTGACGGAGGCGGATCTGCAGGAGCTGCGTGAAATCATCGAAAAGAGGTGAATCCTATGCTTTCCCAACTGTTTTACTGGCTGCTCAGCATGTCCGTCAACGGAGCCGCCGCCGGCGTCCTGGTGCTGCTTCTGTGCAGGATCAAGGCCCTGCCCCGGCGGCTGACCCTTGCCTTGTGGATCATTCCTCTTCTAAGGCTCTTGGTTCCCTTCAGCGTTTCCGGCAGATTCGGGCTGCTTGCCCTGCTTCCAGGCGACGCGGTGAAGACTGTAATGGTCAGTGAAAAGTACATGCCGATCACCGTTTCCAACGACTTTCAGACCGCGGAGACCTATTCTCCGCTTACGTTCAAAACCAATGGGCTGGCGTCGCTCTATCAGGCCGGCGCCCTCCTCTGGCTGGTCGGCGCCGCATCCATTCTCATCACCCTGGCCGTCCTGTATCATTCCACAAAGCGGGAGCTGGCGGACGCGGTTCACATTGAGGGCCGTCTCTATACCTCCCGCAAGATCACCGGCCCCGCCGTATACGGCGTCTTCCGTCCCAGGATTCTTCTGCCCGAGGGCTGGCAATCCCGCGATCAAAGGGAACTGGACCTGATTCTGGCCCACGAAGAAAGCCATCTCAGACACCTGGACAACCTGTGGCGTCTTTTGGCCCTTGCTGCTGCCGCCATCCACTGGTTCAACCCTCTGATCTGGCTTCTGCTCAAAGGGTTTCTGGCTGAACTGGAGCTGGCCTGCGATGAGCGGGTCCTTGCCCGGCGCGGTGAAGAGGCAAAGAAGGATTACGCCTTGGCTCTGGTCAGCTGCGCCGGGGAAAAGGACCTCTTTGCCAGCGGCTTTCTCAGCTCCGGCGCGGCGCTGCGCACCCGCATCGACCATATTCTGTCCTTTCGGACCATGACGATTTTGTCCGCGGTATTCTCCTGCCTTTTGTTCCTGGCAGCTGGATACAGTCTCCTGACCAATGGCGCCTGTTAAACAGCGTCAAAAAACGGCGAAAAACATGAATGGAGTTGATCCTATGAAGAAAAAAACAGAGAAAATCCTGACCTGTGCCTTAGCCCTGTGCCTGCTCCTGGCCGTCGCCGCCGCCGTCCTGACCAGCTGCGGCAGCCCGACAGGAAACGGCAGCCTGAGCGACAGCAGCAGTCCGGCCGACAGCGGCAGCCTGATCGGAAATGGAAAGGAAGCGCCCTCCTCCGCCAACTGGTGGAAGGACTACATCGACCTTGAAACCGCCGCTGAAACCTATACCCTAAAAGACGCCAAAGCGGCAGGCTACGTGATCATCTCCGACGATCAGGTGGCATTTGGTGAGGATATCTGGAACGACTTCGTTCTCCTCGCGGAATCAGGTACGCCTGCCAAAATACGGATCTTCTATAACTATCTGTTCAGCATGCTGAGCAGCCGCGCTGTTATGAATACTTACGACCATCTCACCGAAGTAGAATTCGACGGAGAGAAGTACATCAGCCGCAGCGTCGGCCTCGGCCAGCGGGGACAGTTCCAGAAAAAGACCTACCAGTACCTGATGCGCTATGAGGGCAAACCGAGCAGTCCCTGGGCGAAATACGACCATTTCCTTCGCTATGTCCTGGTCAACGACGATACTGTGGCCTGGGAGGATATCCAGCGCGGCATACTCAGCTCCCAGTCCGGCGATTACATCTCCCACGAGCCGGTCTACACCGACCTGACGCCCCACCAGCCGGCCTATTGACGGCTCAGCCCAGGCTGGCTTTGATGAATTCTCTGAACAGAGGATGCGCGCTGTTAGGTCTGGATTTAAATTCCGGATGATACTGGACCGCGACAAAGAATTTCCGGTCCGGCAGCTCCACGGCTTCCACCAGGCGGCCGTCCGGCGAGGTGCCGCTGATCACCATGCCGGCGTCCTCTACGGCCTGACGGTAATCGTTGTTGAATTCGTACCGATGTCTGTGCCGCTCCTGGATCAAAGGCTTTCCGTAGGCCTGTTCCAGACGGCTGCCCTCTTTGATGGCGCAAGGATACGCGCCCAGGCGCATGGTTCCTCCCTTCGGTATATTGCCCTGCTGGTCCGCCATCAGATCGATGACATTATGGGCGCCCTCCGGCGCGAACTCGCCGGAATCAGCGTCGGCGCAGCCCAGCACATCTCTGGCGAACTCGATGACGGCAGTCTGCATGCCCAGACAGATTCCCAGGTACGGGATATCGTTTTCACGGGCGTATTTTGCCGCCTGGATCTTGCCCTCAATGCCCCGGTCACCGAAGCCGCCCGGCACCAGAATGCCGTCCACATCGCCCAAGATGGCTCCGGCAGTTTCTCCGGTCACATCCTCCGCTTCGATCCATTTGATGTCCACGCACGCGTCGTTCTCAAAACCGCCGTGACGCAGCGCTTCCGCCACGGACAGGTACGCATCATGCAGCTTTACATATTTGCCCACCAGTCCGATGGTCACCTTCCGGCTTCGACCCTCGATGCGCTTCACCATGTCGATCCATTCTCCCATCTCGCATGGGCCCGCATTGATACCCAGCTCCCGGCAGACGATCCAGCTCAGGTTGGACTGCTCCAGCATCAGCGGCGCCTGATACAGAATCGGCAGCGTCATGTTTTCGATGACGCAGTCCTTTTTTACGTTGCAGAACAGAGCAATCTTCTCGATGATATCCGGATCCACCGGCTCGTCCACCCGCATGACGATGATATCAGGAGAAATGCCTACGGAACGAAGCTCTTTGACCGAATGCTGGGTCGGCTTTGATTTATGCTCGCCGGAGCTTTTGATGTATGGAACCAGCGTCACGTGGATAAAGACGCAGTTCTCTTTGCCCACCTCCAGCGACACCTGGCGGATCGCCTCTAAGAAAGGCTGGCTCTCGATATCGCCTACCGTACCGCCGATCTCCGTGATGATCACGTCCGCATCAGAGGATTCGCCTACATTGTATATAAAGGATTTGATCTCGTTGGTCACGTGAGGGATCACCTGCACCGTACTGCCCAGATACTCCCCCTTTCTCTCTTTGTTAAGCACGTTCCAGTAGACCTTGCCGGTGGTCAGATTGCTGAACTTGTTCAGGTTTTCATCGATGAACCTCTCGTAATGGCCCAGATCCAGGTCCGTCTCCGCGCCGTCCTCCGTGACAAAGACCTCGCCGTGCTGATAAGGGCTCATGGTGCCCGGGTCGATGTTGATATACGGGTCCAGCTTCTGGGCCGCCACCTTCAGCCCCCGCGCCTTCAGCAGACGTCCGAGAGATGCGGCAGTGATGCCCTTTCCCAGGCCGGAAACCACGCCTCCCGTAACAAAGATATACTTTTTCATAATCGTTCTCCTCTCATGCCTATGATATAAAACAAATGCGCAAAAACGAAAAAAAATAAGGAGACCGGCTTTTAGTGAGAAGGATATCTGAGATCCCGAAACTCTCTAAAATTCGCCATCTTGACCTTATTTCTCTTATGTTCTTGCGCAATTTTTTAAAATAATATTACTGAAATATTATACTCCTTTTTGTATTCCAAGTCCAGCAAATTTTCAAAAAAATTTTTTGTTAAATCTGCGAAAAACAGATGCAATATATGGCAGTTTATTCTATAATGTACTTATCTGACAAATACCAAAAGGGATCTACAGGAGGACAAAATTATGATATATTTCAGAAGCGACTACAGCCAGGGCGCCCATCCTCACATACTGGACGCGCTGATTCAAACCAATGAAGAGCATACAGACGGATACGCGCTGGACCCCCACAGTGAACACGCGGCTCAGATGATCAAAGACATGATCGGCGTGCAGGACTGCGAGGTACACATGATGGTAGGCGGCACGCCGACCAACGTCGTTACCATCGCTTCCGCTCTCCGTCCTTTTGAAGCCGTCGTAGCGCCGAGGACCGGCCACATATACATTCATGAGTGCGGCGCCGTGGAAGCCAGCGGCCACAGAGTCCTCGCCGTAGAAGGCGTCGACGGAAAGCTGACTCCCGCTTTGATCGAAGCCGCCTGGGGTGAATTTGAAGACGACCACACGGTAGTTCCAAAGATGGCCTATATTTCCAATACGACAGAAAGCGGCACCATCTACAGCAAAGCCGAGCTGGAAGCTCTGAGCAAAGCCTGCCGGGACCGGGATATGTATCTGTACATGGACGGCGCGAGATTGGGCGCTGCCCTCACCTGCGAGGACAACGACCTGACCCTTTCAGACATCGCCCGCCTGACGGACGCCTTTTACATCGGCGGCACGAAGAACGGCTGCCTGCTGGGCGAAGCCGTCGTAATCCTGAACAAAGAGCTTGCCAACCATTATCGCTGGATGATCAAGCAGAACTGCGCCATGCTGGCAAAGGGCCGCCTCATCGGCGTGCAGTTTGAAGCGCTGCTGGAAGGCGGTGAAAACAGCGTATTCTACCAGATCGGCCGTCACGAAAACGCCATGGCAAAGAAGCTGCGCGAGGGCATCGAAGCCGCCGGCTACAGCTTTGACGGAAATTCCAGGACCAACCAGCTGTTTCCGATCCTTCCGGAGCCGATGGTCCGGGAGCTGGAAAAGGACTTCTTTTTCTACGATTGGGCTCCCGCCGAAAACGGCTGCCGGGTGATCCGCCTGGTCACCTCCTGGGGCACCACAGAAGACGACGTAAACGCCTTTATCGAGGCGCTGCGCAAATAGGCTGATATTTAAAGCCCTATGGCGAAGCAAAATAGCAAATTTAAGATGACAGCCTTAAAATAACTGTCAAAAAGAATAAGAACTGACCATACAAGCGCATACCTCAAGGTGTGCGCTGTTTGTTTGGCAAATCTTCACGAGTCCTGCGGAAGCGCCGGTGTCGTCAGAAGTGTTACAACTGCCGGGGGGGGGAGCGTCAGACAGGCCGCATCCATAGGGAACGTTTCGACAGGTTTCCCCATT
>CALLDR010000198.1 GCA_937997955.1 uncultured Emergencia sp.
CTCTATTTTATCAAAGTGAACAACCTATTACAACTTTAGTATATCAGAACACTTCGCAGCCCGGAGCGCAACATTTCGACGAAAAATCAAAAATAGTTGCCCGTAATACCGCGGCGTCCAGTTGCCTGCGTGCCGCGGTGTCCGGGTGCCCGCATGACTCGGCGTCCATGTGCCCGCGTGACTCAGCGTCCGGGTGCCCGTAGTGCCGCGGTGTCCAAGGTGCCGCGGTGTCCGCGTGACTCAGCGTCCAGTTGCCCGCATTGACGCGGCATCAAGGAACCTGCCCGCTCCGGCCTATTCTCCCAGACTATCCCGGATTCTGCGAAGGCTTCTGCTCAGCCTGTTGATGGCGTTGATCCGGCGCACTACGGCGTAGGCGTTTTCCTCCCGGTACAGCAGGATACCGCTGAGAGTCTTCTGCAGATCGTCGCAGAGGTCATCTACCTGCTTCAGAAAATCTTCCTTATCCATCTGGATCAAACCCGCGGGAAGCGCTTCGATCTCGTAGCGGTACTCCATGCCAAACAGCTCCCTGACCTTGCCGGACAGCTCCAGCTTCATCTCGTTGAGATAGACCTCAAAGAGGCAGTCCAGCTCCGCCGCGCGCCCTTTGATCGATTCGACGGTGTCGGAAATGGCGGCAAACCTGGCGTCCAGTTCCTTGTACTCCATGTTCATGGCCTTCCAGTAGAAGTCCAGCTGGGTCAGAGCGCTGCCGATCAGATCCCGCAGCTTCTTCTCCGCCGACTGGGACAAAATCTCTCCGGCCGACTTTTTGCAGTCCCGCAAGATAGCCTTCTTCAAAGGCTCTATGCCTTCGCCGCTTTTGGCGCTGACCGGGAACATGGATACCTCATCTGTCTGCATCATGTGACGCAGCAGCTTTCCGCAGTAATCCATGTAGGCCTCCAGATCAGTCCGGCCAACTGTGTCCACCTTGTTGACGGCGAAGTAGAATTTGCCCGCGAATTCCCTGGTGCTCTTCAAAAAGTCGATCTCGATCTGGTTGATGGGACTGTCCACCGACAGCAAGAAGATCACCGCGTCGCTTTCCTTCATATAATGGTAGGCAGTTTCCGTATTGTTCTTGTGGAAAGAGCCTACGCCCGGCGTGTCGACAAAGGTCAGGCCGTTCTTCAGGAATTTTGACGGGGTATGCAGCACCACTTCCTCTACGCCCAGCCGGTTGTCGGCGTTTTCCTGTTCGCTGATGAACTGGCTGAGCCGATCAAAGGGTATCTCCTCCACGACGCCGTTAAAATACCGCACTTCCGCGGCCCGCTTGCCGTATACCACCTTGGTCACAGCCGAAGTGATAGGCACGATACCCACCGGAAGGATCTCGTCATCCAGCATTTTGTTGGACAGAGAGCTTTTTCCCCGCTTAAACTGGCCGATCATGGAGACGGTAATGTCCTGGGTCTCCAGCTTTTCAATGAGAGCCTCCGCCTGCCGCGCCTGCCCGGCCACCGCGGGGTCCGCGGCCAGCAGCTCGCAGGTTCTCCTGGCTTTCTCTAAAATCGTATCATTCATCTTTGTTACTCCTTAAAATCCTTGATTTTCAGTATAGCATAAGAATCCTGCCACATCAATCCCGCCGCGGCGATTTCCCTTTGATAAATTCCCCTTGATTCTCCATTAAACCTATAGTATAATAGGGATATATGAGGTGACAACATATGATGAAAATTTCAACCAAAGGCCGTTACGCTCTGCGTGTCATGATCGACCTGGCGGAGAACAACAACGGCTCCTACATTCCACTGCGCGATATCGCGCGCAGGCAGGAAATATCGGAAAAGTATCTGGAGACCATCATTCCAGCTCTGACCCGCGCCGGATTCCTGGAGGGACTTCGCGGAAAAGGCGGCGGCTATAAGCTGACCAGGACGCCAGACCAGTACGATGTAGCCTCCATTCTGCAGCTGACGGAGGGCAGCCTGGCCCCTGTAGCCTGTCTGGAAGGCGAGCGCAACACCTGCCCGCGCATCAGCCAGTGCCGCACCCTTCCCATGTGGGAGGGATTCTATAAGCTGATTCTGGAATACTTTCAGGGCATCACCCTGGAGGATCTGGTCAGGACACAGACGCCAGGCGACGACTTTGTCATTTAAAGGCCGTCTTCTGGCCTTTTTAATGGCCAAATCCGGGTTCGGACAAAACTTTTTACAAAAAATAAAAATTTCCTATTGACAAAGTAGGTTTACGGGCGTATAATTCCTATAAACCTAGTAGGAAATAAGGACAAGTGTTCTGAGGTATGACTGGAGTAAGAAATGAATTGCCCCATTCCAATATGACACAACCATGCATGAAGAAAAGAAATCAGAATCAAAGAATTAAAACAGAAATTAAAACTGAAACAGAACAGAAAGGAACTTAATGCCATGACTACACCAAACAAGAATTACAGATTTGAAACCTTACAGCTTCACGTAGGACAGGAAACACCTGATCCGGCCAGCGACGCAAGAGCAGTCCCAATTTATCAGACGACCTCCTATGTATTCAGAAATTCTGCTCACGCGGCAGCTCGTTTCGGACTGGCGGACGCAGGCAACATCTACGGAAGACTGACAAACTCCACCCAGGACGTCCTGGAGAAGAGACTGGCAGCCCTGGAAGGCGGCGTCGCGGCTCTGGCGCTGGCTTCTGGAGCGGCGGCCATCACCTATGTCGTTCAGGCTCTGGCTGCAAACGGCGGCCACATCGTAGCCCAGAAGACCATCTACGGCGGCAGCTACAACCTGCTGGCCCACACGCTGCCTCAGTACGGCATCACCACTACCTTCGTAGACGCCCACGACCTGGCAGAAGTAGAAGCGGCGATTCAGCCTGACACCCGCGCCGTCTATCTGGAAACACTGGGCAACCCGAACAGCGATATTCCTGATATCGACGCTATCGCGGCAATCGCTCATAAGCACGGCCTGCCGCTGGTCATCGACAACACCTTCGGCACGCCATACCTGATCCGTCCGATCGAACACGGCGCGGACATCGTAGTTCACTCCGCCACCAAGTTCCTCGGCGGCCACGGAACCACCCTCGGCGGCATTATCGTAGACAGCGGAAACTTCGATTGGAAAGCGAGCGGCAAATATCCAGCCATCGCGGATCCTAATCCAAGCTACCACGGCGTATCCTTTGTAGATGCTGTCGGCCCTGCGGCCTTCGTCACCTACATCAGAGCTATCCTGCTCCGCGATACCGGCGCGACCATTTCACCGTTCAACGCGTTCCTGCTGCTGCAGGGCGTAGAAACCCTGTCCCTCCGTCTGGACAGACATGCTGAGAATACAAAGAAGGTCGTAGATTATCTGGTAAATCATCCTCTGGTCGAGAAGGTCAACCACCCATCTCTGCCGGATCATCCTGATCACGACCTCTATGAGAAATACTTCCCGAACGGCGGAGCTTCCATCTTCACCTTCGAGATCAAAGGCGGTCAGGAAGAAGCGCACAAGTTCATCGACAGCCTGGACATCTTCTCCCTGCTGGCCAACGTGGCTGACGTAAAGAGCCTGGTCATTCACCCGGCTACAACCACCCACTCCCAGCTGACAAAGGAAGAGCTGGAAGACCAGGGCATCAAAGAAAACACCATCCGTCTCTCCATCGGTACAGAGCATGCAGATGATATCATCGAGGATCTGGAGCAGGCATTCGCGCAGATCAAATAAAGGAGCATTATCATGAGTAAAGTTTATACGTCTGCAAGCCAGCTGACCGGCGGCACCCCGCTGCTGCAGCTGGTCAATACAGAAAAGGAACTGGGCCTTCCAGCGCACATCTTTGCTAAGCTGGAGATGTTCAACCCTGCCGGCTCTGTCAAAGACAGAATCGCGAAAGCCATGATCGAAGACGCGGAAAACCGCGGACTCCTGAACAAAGATTCTGTCATCATCGAGCCGACCAGCGGCAACACGGGCATAGGACTGGCCTCCGTCGCCGCCGCCAAGGGCTATCGCATCATCATCGTTATGCCTGAGACCATGAGCGTAGAGAGAAGATCTTTGATGCAGGCTTACGGCGCAGAACTGGTTCTCACCGAGGGCGCAAAGGGCATGAAGGGCGCCATCGCCAAGGCTGATGAGCTGGCGAAGGAACTTCCTCACGCCTACATTCCGGGACAATTTGTCAATCCCGCTAACCCGCAGACACACTATGACACCACCGGTCCTGAAATCTGGGAAGACGCCGGCGGCAACGTGGACATCTTCATTTCAGGCGTAGGCACAGGCGGCACCATCACAGGAGCCGGCTCCTATCTGAAGGAGAAAAAGCCTTCCATCCAGGTGGTTGCGGTAGAGCCTTCTGACTCTCCGGTGCTCTCCGGCGGCGCTCCTGGCTCCCATAAGATCCAGGGCATCGGCGCGGGCTTTGTTCCTGAAGTACTGAACACCTCTGTCTACGACGAGATTATCCCGGTCACCAACGACGCGGCCTTTGAGGCAGGCCGTGCATTCGGCAGAACAGAAGGGCTTCTGGTAGGTATTTCCTCCGGCGCTGCTCTCCATGCAGCCATTCAGCTGGCCAGACGGCCGGAAAACGCAGGCAAAAATATCGTTGCCCTGCTCCCTGATACCGGCGACAGATACCTTTCGACACCGCTCTTCACTGGAAAATAAGCGTAATAGACTGTAGTTCTTCAACAATATAATTAAAGCAGCATAACCCCGGCTTTCCGCTCATACATTAGAGCATACTGGAAAGCTGGGGTTATGCTATGTTTTTTGGCAAAGTAAAACAAAATATCATGGTGCTGACCGTTTCAAATCTGATCATCGGTCTCATTGAATTCGTCTTCAATATGTATCTGTCCCGCATCTTAGGCGCGGAAGGTCTGGGCGTTCTCAGCCTGGTCTCTCCGATCAACGCCCTGTTTCTGTCCTTCATGACGGAGGGCCTGGTGGTGACCACGTCTAAAATTTCCGCCCGTCATCAGCACAACGGCAACGCCAGCGCCATGGCCTCTTCCATCAGGATCACCACAGTCTTCAGCTTTCTCTGGTCTCTGTGCCTCACCGGTCTGGTCTTTCTCACGGCCAGACCGCTGGCAGCCTGGTTCCTGGGCGATGAAAATCTGGTCTATCCGATCCTGGCCACCTGCCCTCTCATGCTGCTCATGTCCATATCCAACATCATCAAAGGCCATTTTCTGGGCCTTTCCAAGATCAAAATTCCCTCGGCCATCAACATCAGCGAAAAGCTGCTTCGCTTTCCCATTCTCTACTGCCTGATCCGTTTCCTTCTGGGGACCTGCAGCTTTCCTCCCGTGACCCTCGTATATCTCTGCTACGCCATCGGCGAGCTGCAGAGCGTGCTGCTGCTTTTGATCTATTACAAGCGAACAAAACCTGCCGCTCCGCGGATACCTGTAACGCCGGGAGAAATCGGCCGGACGCTGAAGCCTTTGATCCTGGGCGCGGCGCCCATCTGCATGACCCAGTGCCTGCTGGAATTCGTCAACGCCTTCTCCTCTGTCATCGTCAAATCCCGACTCTGCTGCATCGGCTATACCGCGGCGGAATCCCTCGCCCTGCTGGGGAAATACAAGGGAATGGTGTTTCCGCTGATGAATTATCCCATGATTCTGGTAGGCTCCACCTGTTCCATCGTAGTGCCGAAGATCTCAACCATGGTCGCGTCCGGCAAGTCCTGCTGCGCCGCCCGGCTGATCAGAAGGTCCCTCCTGCTGGCTCTGTCCATCGGCTGTCTGACCGGTCTCTTCTTCTGGTTCTTCGCCGACCAGATGGGAGAATTTTTCTACAAGCGGGAGGACCTGGGGCTGATGATCCGCCTGGCTGGCCTTTGTTCGCCTCTGCTGTACGTGACCGCCACTACCAACAGCCTGCTGATCAGCGTCGGCAAAGAGGCCCAGTCCTTCCGCAACAGTCTGCTGCAGCAGCTGCTTCTGCTGATCTTCCTGATCCTGTTCACCGGCGTGCCTGCCCTGAACATCTACGGCTATATCGCCGCCATCGCCCTGTCCAACGCCGTGCTGCTGGTTCAGAACCTGTATTGCCTGCAGCGGATACAGCGCCGGGGCGCGGCGGCCGGGAGCGGGCGGACCTTTATGAAGTTTTAATCAAAACACCTGACAGGAAACGGTACGAAGTCCGCGGAGCAACGGAAAAGCAATAAAAAACCCTTGAATGTCATTGAAATTTCAACGATTTCAAGGGTTTTAAAAATGGTGGAGCATACGGGGCTCGAACCCGTGACCTCTTGACTGCCAGTCAAACGCGCTCCCAGCTGCGCTAATGCCCCAGGAATTTTTCCTACCCCATCATTATATGCTATTTCTCCGCCAATTGCAAGTCTTTTTTACAATGTTGCCGCAAAGCCCAGCATTTCCCGCAGCTTTGCTTCGCTGCCGACGGTCACGGCCATGTCTCCTGCCAGTCTGCCGCCGCTGAAACAGACGGCTCTGGTGCAGGCCCGGCAGATCCTAGATCCGCAAGATGGCCCAGAAATAGGGCGGACCAGCCGCGAAGCCGAAGCGGGTTGAGCGAATTGAACCGAGTTGAACCGAATTGAACCGAATTGAAGCCGGTTGAGCGGATTGAGTCGGACCTCTATTTCAGTTCCTGAGACGCCTTCCACATGGCGGCGTATTTGCCGCCGGCGGCGACCAGCTGATCGTGGGTTCCCTGCTCCGCGGCCCTGCCGCCGTCCAGCACCAGAATGTTGTCCGCCTCTTTGATGATAGGCAGAGTGTGTGCGATCATGACCACCGTCTTATCCGCCCTCAGCAGATGAGACACCGCCTGCTTTACCAGCAGCTCGTTTTCGATATCCAGGGAAGCCGTGGCCTCGTCCAGAAGTATGACAGGGCTGTCCTTGAGGATGGCCCGCGCCACAGAAAGCCGCTGCCGCTCTCCGCCGGACAGCTTGTTCCCGTTTTCGCCGATCTCCGTATCATAGCCCCGCTCCATGGCCCGGATGAATCCGTCGCAGTTGGCCAGACGGCAGGCCGCCTCGATCTCCTCGTCGCTGGCGTCCCTGCGGGCATAGCGGATGTTGCTGCGCACGCTGTCGTTGAACAGAAACACGTCCTGATCCACCAGACTGATATGGGAAAGTACCTGCTCTGCCGGCACTCCCGCGATGTCCCTTCCGCCGATGGTAATGCGGCCTCCCTGCGGTGTATAATATTTAGAGATCAAATTGAGCACGGTGGATTTTCCCGCGCCGGAATCTCCCACGATGGCGGTCAGGCGGCCTTCCGGAATCGTAAAGCTGGCGCGGCGCAGCACCGGCTCCCCTTCTGTATAGGAGAAGTCCACATCCCCAAAGACGATCTCCCAGCCCTGCGGATTAAAGGAAGCCGTATCTACCCGTTCTTCTTCCTCCTCGAAAATGCCGCTGATCTTGTCCTTGGAGATCATCAAATTCCGGTAAGAGGTCAGGTCGATGAACAGCGTCATATTGATCCTGGCCACGAACAGGGGCAGCATGATGAGCAGGATCAGCACCGCGGGCTCCATATCGCCGGCAAGCCACTGCCGCACCGCCAGGACCATGGACAGCGCCAGCGCCATATAGCTGCAGTAGTTGAAGCCAAACCCGATAGGCAGCACCGCCTTCTCATATTGATAGCTGATATCCGAATACTCCTTCATGGCCTGCGTCAGCGTCTCGTTTTTCTTCCCTACCAGCCCGTAGGACCGCAGGGTCTGACTGCCTGTCAGATATTCGGTGATGGAGCTGACGTTGAGCTCTCTCGCCCGGTTCTTCCGCCTGCCGTGTATGTGGACCTGACGTATGGACATGGCCATAGCAGGAAACAGCAGCAGAGACGATATCAGCATGGCGGCCCCGATGGGCGTGTACAGATAACAGCCGTAAAGGCCGATCATCAGCAGCAGGATGGACAGCTTGACGATATCCGCCACCTTGTGGGTCAGAATCTGCTCGTAGTCCGCCACTTCACTGGTGGCGGCGTTGATATAGAAGCCGGTGCGGTTCTTTGTAAATACACCCAATGGGATCCTCTTTAACTTATCGCCGATAGCGATGCGCACGCCGCGGCTCACATCGGACCCGCCGATCTGGCTGCCCGTGTAGCCGGCCATATAGAGGACCAGCCGCAGGACGAAGATCAGCGCCAGCAGCCCCGTGGCAGTCATGATATCAGAGAACTCCGCGTCTTTGTCAAAGACCAGACGCAGCACCTGAAACAGCACCAGGAAAACACTTCCCATCAGCAGACCTTCCGCGACGACGGCCGCGATGGACGCCTTCAGCCTGCCTCCCATCTTAAACACCTGTTGATTCATGCTTCTTCCCCTCCTTTCAGGCTGTAGCGGATGTTCCGCGCCGCGTTGTAATCCGCCCACGCTTTGGCAAAGTACGGACTGCCGCTGACCACGTCGTCAAAGGATCCCATGCGGCTGACGCCCTTTTGTTCCACCACGGCGATGCGGCTGCAGCTCTGGACGATGCCCAGACGATGGGCGACGATGATGACTGTCTTGCCGCGGCACAGGTTCTCGATGGCCCTGTCGATCTCCACCTGGTTTTCCGGGTCCGCCGCGCTGGTGGCTTCGTCCAGGATCAGGATCGGCGCGTTCTTCAAAATGGCCCGGGCGATGGAGATGCGCTGCTTCTGGCCGCCGGAGAACCGGGTGCTGTAGCTTCCCACCTCCGTGTCATAGCCCTCAGGCAGAGACATGATAAAGTCGTCGATCTGGGCCTCTCTGGCCGCTGCGCGGACCTGTTCCATGGTCGCGCTGTGGTTTCCCATGGCGATGTTCTCAAAGACGCTGCCCCGAGTCAGAAAGCTTTGCTGAAACACGACGGAGATGTTTTCCAGCAGCGCCTCATAGTCGATGTCCTTCACGTTGACGCCGCCGATTTTGATCTCTCCCCCGGACACGTCGTAGAAGCGGGAGATCAACTGCACCAGGGTGGTCTTTCCCGCGCCGGATTCTCCCACAAAGGCCACCCGCTCGCCGTGGCGGATGTGAAGGCTGCAGTGGGACAGCACTTCGTTTCCCTCTGTATAGGAGAAGGACACGTCCTTCACCTCGATGTCGTGACGCTCCGGAAAAGCCTCCCCTGGGCCGAAGACCGGAACGTCCAGAATCTCCTTTACCTGCTTCACGCCGTTGAGCACGTAGGACAGATTTGAGGCCAGCTCCTGCAGCGGCCTGATGTCGGTCAGATACTGGCTGCCGATGAAGGCGAAGAGGAGCAAAACGCCCGCCGTAATGGACCCGTGGACGTAGAGATAGCCGCCCAGGGGAACGAGAAACAGCACGCCGCATTCCAGCAGCACCACGTAAGCCGCGTACAGCGGTCCGGTAGCCCTTGAGATGTCGCCCCACATCTGATGCTGTTCCTCTATGGAGGCGGCGTACTTCTTAAAGGACTGGGAGCCCATGTTGTAGGCTTTGATCAGGCGCATGCCGTTTACGTACTCGCTGATGGAGCTGGACAGATGTCCGCCGGCCGCGCTGACCCGGTCCATGAACTTGGAAAACCGCCAGAACATGACCGCCATGACCGCGGCCACGATGACCAGCGGCAGGATGCTGACCAGGCCCAGCGGCACGTTGACCGTCAGCAGATAGATGAACATGACCACCGGCCCCGACAAATAGAGCACCAGCTCCGGCAGATTGTGGGCCAGAAACAGCTCCAGCTTTTCGATGCTCTCGTTCATGACGGTTTTGATCTCGCCGGTGCTCCGCTCGCTGAGAGCCCCCATAGGCATCTTCGCCATGTGCTCCGTCACCATGCACCGCACCTTGAACAAAGTGTTGTAGGCGCCGCGGTGAGACGCCAGGGTGGAAAACAGCCCGCAGAAAACCTTGACAGCGGTGGCGGCCAGCAGAATAACGGCCCACCGCAGGGCGAAATCAAAGGTGCAGACGCCCAGAACCACCGCATCGATGATTCTGTAAAAGGCGAAATAGGGCACGATGGTGCTGACGCTGCCGAAGAGGGCCAGCGCGATGGACGCGTATATATACCCTTTGTCCTGCCCCGCCCACTCCATCAGCAGGGCAAAACCTTTTTTCTCAGATTTCATAATCCTTCACTCCTTTCTCAATTCAATAGGATTCAATCTGTCCGTATTGTAAACCCAACGAAATTCTGGTACAATACCTTTGAAAAGGATTGGTCTTTTTGTCACAAAGAAGCGTCCGATTGGAACAGGAGGCAACAATGAAATCCAGAAAAAACGACTATTATCGCCAGATGTTTGAGAAGATGAACTTCTCCCTTTGCCCTACGCCGGAGGGCTTTCCCAGGGAGGGAGAATGCTGGCGCATCGACAACGCCCAGGGCAGCGGCTACTACTGGTTTTACGACGCCGGCGGCCTGTACAACATCAGAATTCACGACTTCTGGTACCGGGAGGACACGGTCATCGATCTGTCTCTGCCGGAGGCCCTGAGCGTGACCTACTACACCTCGATTTCCGGAGAGGAACTGAGTCCGGTATACCGGAAGCTGAACTGCAACGTGGTCAAAAGCTTTCTGGGAGGCTACGAACCCTTCCGCGCTCTGATCCACCGAAACGTACCCATCCGCTCCATCGGCATAGAGTACCGCCCCGCCTACTATGAGTCCCGCCTGAAGGCCCAGTTCGGCGACCTGTATCAAAGCCCTGCCGACGCCTTCCGCAGCATCGACGAGACGGCGGATTTTCCGGAGATGGTGCGGCTCCTCAAGCAGCTTTGGAGCTATCAGGGGGAGGGACTTCCCGCCACCCTTTACTACGACGGCAAGGCTGCCGAGGCCCTGTCTCTGGTCTTTCAGCGCCATCAAAAGCTCAATGAAAAAAAGACTCCGCAGCTGCCCGAAACGGATCGGGCCATGCTGCAGAGCCTGGCTGCATATATCGGAGATCACTACGCCGACCAGCTTACCATCGAAAAGCTGTCCCTCATCGCCTGCATGGGGACCACCAAGCTGAAACGGTGCTTCCGCGCCTATTTCGACTGCACCATCGCCGAATACATCCAACGGGTGCGGGTCGACCAGGCGGAGCATCTGCTGGCCTATACTGATCTTCCGGTGGGAGAGGTGGCCAGGGCCGTAGGCTATACGGCCGCGGGCCACTTCTCCGAGCTGTTCCGAAGAACAAAGGGCGTCCTGCCTCTGGAGTACAGGAAGATGACCCAAGAGCGGTCTTCTTCTACGCCAGCTTCCAGCCCGCAGCCTCCCTGCGGGCGCTGATGAAATCGGCATAGAGGCCCGGCTGGTCCTGCAGCTCCTCGTGGGTGCCCCGCTGCACGATGTGTCCGCCGTCCAGCACCAGGATCTGATCCGCCTTTTCCACCGTCTTCAGCCGGTGGGCGATCATGACGATGGTCTTGCTGCGGGTCAGGGCTTCGATGGCAGCCTGCAGCTCCGCCTCATTTTCGGGATCTACGCTGGCCGTAGCCTCATCAAGGAGAATGATCGGCGCATCCTTCAGCATGGCTCTGGCGATGGAAATCCTCTGCTTTTCCCCGCCGGACAGGGTGCCTCCCCCTTCTCCCAGCACGGTGTCATAGCCGTCAGGCAGCGCCATGATAAAGTCGTGGCAGCATGCGGCTTTGGCCGCGGCGACCACCTGGTCATGGGTGGCGTCCTGCTTTCCGAACTTGATGTTGTTTTCGACGGTATCGTTGAACAGGTAGACGTTCTGGAACACCATGGATATGTTTTTCATCAGGCTGTCCAGCTTGTATTCCCGTACATCGCGGCCTCCCACGCAGATCCTTCCCTCCTGCACATCCCAGAATCTGGCGATGAGATTGCACAGGGTCGTCTTGCCTCCGCCTGACGGCCCCACGACAGCGGCGGTGGTTCCCGACGGAATGGACAGGCTGACATGATCCAGGATCTTACGGTCTCCGTAGGAGAAGCTGACGTCCTCAAAATCGATGGACCCGTCGGCCGCTTTCAGCTCCTGGCCTTCGATATCCATGGTCGGCGTCTCGTCCACGCTGTTGGCCTTGTCCATGGACGCGCCCAGCATCTGCAGATTGTCAGACATGTTTCCGGCGCTTTCCAGCTCGCTGTAGATCATGAAGGACACGATGAGCATCAGCAGGCACCGGGACAGGGTCAATGTGCCGCCGCTGTAGAATACCAGAGCGCAGACGGCCATAGCCGCGCTGAACAGCTGCACCGTGATCTGCCGAGCGGCCGACCACGGCACCACGGATTTTTCCAGAGCCAAAGCCCGACGGCAGCTTTCGTCCACAGTTTTGCTGACGGTCTGGTCCCCGTCACGTTCCAGGTTATATGATTTCACCACGCTCATTCCCTGCACGTACTCCAATACCGCTTCTACCAGGTCCATCTGGGCGTACTGCCGGGCCGGACCGGTCTTTGCCAGAGCGCGCTGGCTCAGCTCCGTTACGGCCAGATAGCAGAGAATCCCCGCGATAGAGATCAGGCCCAGCCGCCACTCCGCCGCGGTCAGGGACAGGCACAGAACAGCGGTGTTCAGAAAGCCTCCGATGACCATGACCAGGCACCTGGCCGCGTTGTTCTCCACATCTCCCAGGGTGGTGGTGACCACTGCCGTGATGTTCCCCAGGCTGTTTTCGTTAAAATATCCCATGGGGATATAGCGCAGGCGGTCGCCGATCTGGACCCGCTTGTCCGCCACCATGTGGTAGCCCGTTTCCGTTTCCAGATTGGTAGAGTGATAAAAGCAAAGGACTTTTCCCGCCGCGGATGCGGCCAGCAGGCCCAGCACCGGCCATATACCGCAGTCCGCGCCCGCCAGAAGTATATCCAGCGTGAGCATCAGAGCCCCGAACTGGACGGCGGAAAAAACCGCTCCCAGCAGCGCCACGGCGATGGACTTCTTCAGCAGCTTCTGACGCTGACTGGAAAATCCGTAGATCTTCTTTAAAATGCCAAACATTTGTATTCCTCCTTTCTAACCTCTCGCCTGCACGCCCTGATACGTGCTCCACATCTGCGCGTACAGCGGGCAGCTTCTCAGCAGCTCTTCCTGGGTTCCCTTACCCTCGATCTGTCCGTCCTTTACCACCACGATTTGGTCTGCGTCGGCAATCGTTCCCAGACGATGAGCGATGACGATCAGCGTCTTTCCTCTGGTCAGCGCTGAAATGGCCCGCTGGATAACGGCCTCGTTCTCCGGGTCTACGCTGGCCGTAGCCTCATCGAGAATGACCACAGGCGCGTTTTTCAGCATGGCTCTGGCGATGGAAATCCTCTGCTTTTCCCCGCCGGACAGGTGGCCGCCGCCACCGCCGCAGACGGTATCGTAGCCGTTTTCCAGCGCCCGGATAAAGCCGTCGCAGCCGGAGGCTTTCGCCGCTGCCTCCACCTCTTCATCGGTGGCGTCCAGCTTTCCGATGCGGATATTTTCTCTCACGGTCCGGTCGAAGAGGTAGTTGTCCTGAGACACGTAGGCGATCTGCCCATTGAGCTGCTTCAGGGGAATCTGCTTCAGATCCACGCCGCCCAGGGTGATGCTGCCGCCGGTCACATCCCAAAAGCCCGCGATCAGCTTGGCGATGGTAGACTTTCCGGAGCCGGAAGGCCCCACCAGCGCTGTCACCGTACCCGGCAAAATGTCCAGATCGATGCCGCGGAGGACTTCCTGGTCCTCGTCGCCGTAGGTAAAGCGGACCTGCTTCAGGGCGATTTCCTGATGGGCCAGCTCCGCCGTCTCCGTTGGCCGGACCAGCTCCTTCCCGTTGAGAACGGAGGAAATCTCCTCCACGTTGGTTCCCACTACTGCCAGCTCATCTACAAAGGACATGGCGGCCAGCAGCGGCCCGGTCAGTCCCAGGGCCAAAACGATGACGGTGAGGAACACGGCTGTGGACAGGCTCCCCGCTGACCAGAGCAGCAGCCCGACAGGCAGCACCGGCAGCAGGACAGCGGGTATTACAGTCTGTATGACCGACATATACTTTTGATTGTCCGCCATCCAGTCCACGTAGTACTGAGCGTTGTCGCGAACCGCGCCGGAATATTTTTTATAGGAGCCGGCGGACTGGCTGAAGGCTTTGACCACCTGGATACCGCCTACGTATTCAACGATGGCGTTGGCCATGCGGCGGCCCACCTCCACAGCGCCCTGCCAGCGCACCGCGTAGGTTTTGCCGCTCTGCCCCGCCACGATGACGCCGATGACGGTGGTGATCAGGCTGGTCAGGGCCATGCGCCAGTCCAGGACGAAGAGGTATACGATAATAGCCAGCGGCGCCAGTACGTTGGAGGTCATCTCCGGCAGCAGATGCGCAAGCGTCGGCTCCATACCCTCCACCCGGTCCACGATGGTCGTCTTGTACTGGCCCGACGGCGTATCCAGAATGGTTCCCATCGGGACGCGGGACAGCTTGGACAGCAGTTCCTTTCTCAGATCCCGCAGCGTATGATAGGTAGCGGTGTGGGACTTTGCCGTAGACCAGGCGGAAAAGACGGCCTTTCCGACATAGGCGGCCAGCATCCACCCGCACAGGGACAGGCATTCCGCCAGGCCGCCTCCTTCCAGCAGACGCCGGATGATGGCGGCGACACACAAGTAAGCGGCCATCTTGCAGGCCACGCCCAGCACGGCCAGCATCACCGCGGCGTAAAATCCTCCGTGATATGGTTTCGCCCAGCCCCACAGCAGGACAAAGGGCGACGGTTTCTTGTTGGTTTCCATAAAAAGTTCTCCTTTCTGTGGTTAGCCAATGCTAACCTCTATTTAAAAAAACACCCTCCTTTTGTCTGTGCCAGCTCTTATGCCAGCCCCAGGATCTTGAACCAGCCGGCAGAATAGAATTCCTTCAGGCTGCTCATGTGGCTCATGGCTTTTTCTCTCGGCATATCGTGGCGCACGGTTTCAAACATGCCGTTGAAGAGCATGCTGGACACCATGTGAATCAGTTCGTCGTCGATGGGCAGCAGATCCATGCCCGCGGCCTGCATGGCGTCGATGAGGGCGATGCTGGCGTTGACCTCCACGTCCGCCAGCGTGTCCAGATAGTATTCGTATCTGGTTCCGGCCGAGCAGCAGACGATCAGCTTAAAGGCGTCGAAGTTGTCATAGATGTAATTCATCATCCACATCTGCCCGTCGTCGGAGATCTCTGGCAGGGCGTTCAGCTTCTGTTCCAGAGGCAGAGTGGAAAACTCCATCTGTACCTTCCGGTATTCGTCCAGAAGGGTTCGCGCCGGCTCAGCGACCAGGGCGTCGAACATGGCCTCTTTATCGGCGTAATACCGGTAGATGGCGCCGGTCGTCGCGCCGGCCGCCGCGGCGATGTTCCGCATGGACGCGTCTCGAAACCCCTTTTCCAGAAACTCTTTCTTTCCCGCTTCCAGCAGCTCCGCCGCCAGCTTTTCATTGATCGGTCTCATAAATTCCTCCGCAATTTAAAATAACCATGTTATCCGATAACATGGTTATTTTAACTCTATGACAGGGACTTGTCAAGGGGGAATCAGGAAAAAATGAGAATCAGGCAGAGCCGGCCGTTCTGATACTCCGCTGTCAGACGGCCGCCCATCCGCTCCGTCAGCTGTCTGGCGATGGACAGTCCCAGACCGGTGGAATTTCTCGCCGCCTCCACCGTGTAGAACCGGTCAAAGAGCCTTCCCGCCGCCACGGCGTCCAAGCCCTTGGCCGAATTGGCAAAGGTGATCCTGCCTTCCGGTTCCATGCGCACGGTAAGGTCCCCGTCGCTGTATTTGACGGCGTTGCTGATGATGTTGCTGAAGACGCGGCTCACAGCCGTAGGGTCCAGCCGCCGCATCACCTTCTCCGAAGGCATGTGAATCTCCGGCGTGATGCCCCTCTGCTCCATGGCTCCGTAACAGGAAAGCAGGCTTTCTTCCAGAGCGCCGCCCAGATCCAGCAGCTCCAGCTCCAGCCCCTGATCAGAGGTGACCACAGAATACCGAAACAGCTCCTCGGTCAGATCCTTCATGGCCTCCACCCGGTTTTCGATCTGAGCCAGATACCGCTGCGCCTTCTCTGTGGTTTCTTCTCCTTTCAACAGTTCCAGATAGCCGCAGACGGCCGTCAGCGGCGTCCGCAGGTCGTGAGAGATGTTGGTCACCGCTTCCTTCAGCTCCGCGTCTCCCTGAAGATACCGCTGACGCTGGCAGCGCAGCTCCTTCAATTCCTCGTTTACGCCCGCGGCCAGCTCTCTCATGACAGCGTCGCGGCTGGAAAGATCGATCAGCGTGTTGGTATCGGTTCTGAGCCGCTGTGCGAAGCCCTGCCGGATCTCTCTGGCGGCCCTGCGCAGGAAAAACACTTTGACGGAAAGGGCTGCTGCCCCGCACGCCAGAACGATGATGACGGCCCATAACCAGAATACCATAGCTGCTTACCTCAAATCCTTTCTCTTAAAGATCACCACGCCGGCAGCGGTGACCGCCATGGTGATAACGACGGAATAGCCCATCAGCTTCCACGGCTTCTCCGCGCCGCCGGAAGCCAGCTGGATCTGCTGTCCGCCAGGCAGGAAGTCGTTGGCGAACTCGTAGACCTTCCTCTCTGTACCGGACAGATACCTCGGGTTCTTCTCCTGCGGCCCTTCCTGCAGCGTTCCGGTCTCGTCCATGTAATAGCCGCTGTAGTATTCTGGTTCGTCGAGACGGTTGCCG
>CALLDR010000199.1 GCA_937997955.1 uncultured Emergencia sp.
AGCTAAACCGGGCTGATTTTTGCAGAAAATGAGCGATTTGTTGCGGGAATATTGTATGGAAATGGAATAAATTCCTTTTTCTAGGATAAAAAACAGTTTCTCATTTTATGTCAGCGCCCAAATGCGCAACATTTTTCGATTTTTGAACAAAAATCAGCCCGTGTCGGCAAAAAAGTGTTTTTTGATCTGTTCTCTCCGACTATCTAAATCCTGACAATGAACGTATATCTCCGCCGACGTTTTTTATGAAACCGGTAGAAAAAGTTACCTTTATGAGTTATAATAAAAAAGACTTTTTTCGCAGTCGGAGATGCATGATGCGGCGGGTGATGAACGGGTCGTCCCGGTAAAGGCTTCGTAAAATGCGTGATACTATTATGACAGGAACGATATTCAAAAATTGAAACCTGAATAAAGCTGAATACGGAAAAACTGCTTGTTTTGGCTTTACGGAGCTCGATAACAGCTATATTTAGCTATGTGCTTGCCAAAGAGTAAAATCCAGAAGGGGAAACGATGATAACGATAAAAAGAATCGATGGAGCAAACCGCGCTGACATCAATATCAAATAGGAGAATATAAAAATGAAATTTGAGCGAATCACAGACGCGGAAAACAGCATGTACGAAAAGGCGCTGGAGCTGTACAGGGCCAGCTTTCCTCTTCATGAACAAAGAGAGGCCGCTTCCCAGGCGAGAATCCTTGGCGATGAGGCGTATCACTTCAATCTGATTTACGACGGCGATATCTATGTCGGCCTGCTTCTGTGCTGGGAAACGAGGCATTTCATTTACGTAGAGCATTTCTGCATTCTGCCGGAAATGAGAAACCGGCAATACGGCCAAAGGGCGCTGGAGTTTCTCAGCCGCCGCGGAAAGAACGTGCTGTTGGAAATCGATCCGCCCGTCGATGAGACCGCCAACCGAAGAAAAGGCTTTTATGAACGCTGCGGCTTTACAGGAAATCCGTATGGCCACGTACATCCGCCTTATCACAGGCAAGACACGGGACACGAGCTTGTGATCATGTCATATCCCGGTAAAATCACGCCGGACGAATATGAAGCCTTTCATTTTTATTTAGAAAGCCATGTAATGAAAGATGCCGTAATGGAAGACGCTTTTTTGTAATCACATCAAAAAGACATATGAAATGCAGATGATAAAAAGCAGATCAACACATAATAAAGAGTAAAAATAAAGAGTAAAATCAAGAAGAGGTGAATACTTTGACCATAGCCAGAGAAACCGATCTGGGAAGGATCTCCATATCCAACGCGATTTTTGCGCAGATCATCATGGACGCCATGGAACAGGAAAGCTGCCGCGGAAAGGTCTGGCCGTCCACCAAGCGGGGACGCCAGCTGGGCGGCGAGCAGATGCCGGACGCCGCTGATTACGGCAGCCATATCGAGGCGGAGAGAAGCCTGGACGGAGAGTCCATCGACCTGGAATTCTCCATCATCATCAGATTTGGAACCAGTATCCGGCGCGTCACCGATGCGCTGGGCGGTTTTATCGCGCAGGCGATCTATGAGAAGCAGGGCAGATATCCGCACCAGGTCAAGATCCGTATCGCAGGTGTCCGCTCGCGCCAGATCGCCAGAAGAAACCTAGAGGTGATCAAGAATTATGCAGCTAAGTGATAACGTCAGCGTCCTGAAGGGCGTAGGACCGAAGAAGGCGGAGAGCCTGGCTGATGCAGGCATTGAGACCCTGCAGGATCTCCTGTATTTCTTTCCGCGCAAATACGAGGACCGCAGGCAGGTTGCGGCCATCGGCAGTTTGAAGCCGGGAACAGATGTTCTGATCTCAGGGAAGGTGCTGTCGCGCCGCTACAGCGGCAATCCGTACAAAAAGAATACGCCCCTGTCGCTTCTGGTCGGTGATGACACGGGAACCGTCGAGATTCTGTTTTTCAACGGAAGATATATCGCAAATTTGTTCAACGTGAACCAGATCTACAGCTTTTACGGGCGGGTCACGGCCAACTTTGACAGGCTGCAGATGATACATCCCGAGTTTCACCGTCAGGGAGATCCTGCTGATGTAAGAGGGATTCTGCCGGTCTATCCGGCCGTGTCGGGCATTTCGCAGAACGAGATGCGGAAGCTGCAGCTGCAGGTGAAACCCCTGTATGAGGAACTGGAAGAATGGCTTCCAGAGGGCATCGCCCAGACCTATCGTCTGGCTGACCCGTCCTACGCCGTCTCCAATATCCACTTCCCCGGCGACAGCCGCCAGGTGCTGGAAAGCAAGTACAGGCTCATCTTCGAGGAGCTTTTTACCCTGGAAGCGGGCCTGTTCTATATCCGAAGTGACAGACGCAGAGATCAGGGCGGAAAAGTCATCGACGGAGGGCTGGCAGAGCCGTTTCGCGCCGGACTGCCTTTTGTCCTGACGGAAGGTCAGGAAATGGCCTGGCAGGATATCTGCCGCGATCTGGCGTCGCCTAAGGCTATGAACCGTCTGGTGCAGGGCGACGTCGGTTCTGGAAAGACCGTGCTGGCGGAAATGGCCATGTTCGCGGCGGCAAAGAGCGGCTGCCAGAGCGTGATGATGGCGCCGACAGAGCTCTTGGCCAAGCAGCACCTGGCGTCTCTGACAAAGGATCTCTCGCCTTACGGCATTTCCGTGGGCCTGCTGTGCAGCAGCATGAAGGCCGCGGAGAAGAAAGCCGTCCTTCAGGGGCTGGCTTCCGGCCAGATTCAGGTGCTGGTGGGCACCCATGCGGTGATCCAGCCGGAGGTAAAGTTTCAGGACCTGGGCGTAGTCATCACCGACGAGCAGCATCGTTTCGGCGTCAACCAGCGGAGCCTGCTGACAAAAAAAGGAGAGAATCCCAATGTGCTGGTCATGACAGCTACGCCGATACCCAGGACTTTGGCAGTTATCCTGTACGGAGATCTGGACATCTCGCAGGTCCGCACCATGCCGAAAGGAAGGATCCCGATTAAGACGACACAGACGGACCGGGAAGGACGGCGAAAGGTCTACAGCTTTGTGAAGGAACAGCTGAAGCGGGGCAGACAGGCCTACGTGGTGGCGCCGCTGATCGAGGAATCCG
>CALLDR010000200.1 GCA_937997955.1 uncultured Emergencia sp.
GCTGTAAATAATCTGGCTGTTATTCTGCAGCTCCTGCTGCTGCACGTTGCTCAAAAGGACCCCGCTGAAATACTGATAATAAAAGCCTCCCAGTACCACCGCGGGGATCACCGCAATTATGAGCATAGACAATGTCAGCTTTTTTCTCAACGACATATCGTTTTCCTTTCTCGAAAGACTATCGTCCTATGGCAGCACCGCACAATTGCTGAGGCAAGCGCTGTCGAATCACCCATCAGGCAGGAAACCATAGGCTTCCCGGCGCATTTCTTCGCGAGAGCGCACAACTTCAAGCCGCCAGGCAGGGCCTGTCAGCCAGAAGCAGATTCGCCAATGCGAACATGATATTGAATTTGGCTCGCTGCTTTTCGAGCCCTCGGTATCGCGTTTTTCGAAATTGCAGCTGTTTCTTGACGACACCGAATACGTGCTCTACTTTTGCCCGAACAGAAGACTTTGCGTGTTCTGCTTTCTTTGCGGCATACTGGCCGCTCTTGCTCAGCTTTTTTAATTGAGATGGACGTCGGTTAATTTTGTATTTGATCTTGCGTCCGGATTTGTTCCGAACGATCGCGTCCTCACGGTTCCCGGCTCCAAGATAGCCACTGTCGCCGTAAACGACATCTTCCTCACCGGTCAGCAGGGATGAAGTCTGCGTCACATCATGGACATTGGCTGGTGTCGCCTCCACTGTGTGTACCAGTCCGCTGTCCTTATCCACCCCAACATGGGCTTTATAGCCAAAGTGCCATGTGTTGCCCTTCTTGACCTGATGTGCATCCGGATCCCGCTTTTTCTCCTTGTTCTTGGTGGAAGACGGCGCGGAAATAATGGTGGAATCTACGATCGTTCCCTTTTTCAGGATAAGGCCCTGTTCAGTGAGCGCGGTAACAACTTGTGCAAACAGTTTCTCCTGCAGTCCATTCTTCACCAGCAGGTTCCGAAAGCGGCCAATGGTATCTCCGTTCGGCACCTGATTGCTGGAATCCACGCCGCAGAACTCTGAAAATGCCCGGCTGTCGATTGCCTCCGCCGCTGTTGCTTCATCACTCAGGTCATACAGATTTTGCAGCAGATACAACCGCAGCATGGTCTCCAGTGGATAGGGTTTATTGCCGCGCTCTCCTTTGTAATAGCACGGCTGGATCAGCGTAAGCCATTCCTTCCATGGGACGATCCGTTCGATCTGGGCTAGAAATTCTTTCTTCTTTGTCCGTACCTGCGCCAGCTCATCACTCAGCGCAGTCATTGTCATCTGTTTATCCATGGTCTTATTATATCACTTCTGGCAGTATCGCGCCTACTTTTCTGTGCGGTATTGCCTTAATCTGTTGGCATACTTGCTCCTGTCTGCCGCTGAGTGACCGGATATTTTCCAGATACTGTTCAGCCGCTTGCTGGGCAGCTTCAAACACCTGATTAAGCTGCAAGGATGCTTCTGCAATAGATCCGGCCTGATTGATCTTTAGCTGGCGGTCAGATAACAATCGCTGCAGTTCATCAACCTGAGCCCGTAGCCGATCATTCTCTCGGCTCTGTTCGACCAACATTTCCAGAAGAGCACTGCGGTTCAGTTTTCGCAATTCTTTATCGGTCAAAGGTCACACCCTCCTTCATATCGCATCTCGTCGATCCTTCATCCTGAGATAGGGAGCCACGGAGGCAAGAGAAAGCGTAAAATAATGTGAACGGGCCTCATCACTATCTGTAAGTTCACCGCTATATACTCTCATTGCCAGATTCATCATGTTGTCCAGAATATGCTGAAGAAGCGCCTGAACATTTGCGGTCCCATCAAAGCAGCCATGAATGGCATCGGCCAACGGCCGAAAACGTTCCTGATGCTCCGTCTGGGAACACTGTTCATAATACGTGGAATAATAGTACCGGACATAGAACTGAATGGATTCCTGATGATCCATCATGTATTTCCAAAGGCGAAACCAGATGACTCGGCATCTGGTTTCCGTGTCCGGAATCAGACTGTGGACAGACGAAAAAACCCGTGAAAACTCGTCCGCTAATTTGGTATCCTCGCGCGTAAAAGTGGAGATCAGAAGGTCATCCTTATCTTTGAAAAACTGGTAGATATAAGGATTTGGGACCTGACAATCTGAGCTGATTGTACGAACACTTGCTTTATCCAGTCCGTCGCGGGCAATGACCCGAACGGTACTGTCAATCAGTGCTGACGCAACATCCCTCACTTTTTCCACCAATGGTCTCCTCCCTTGAAACTTTCATATAGCAAACGCTATTCTTATCTTAAAAAAATTTGCAAACTCAGGCATGTATGCGCCTGATCCTTGCATCTACACGGTTTCGGAACGGGAATTGGCTCTGCCTAATCGGCCCATCCGATTCTTTCGCAGAGTTCCCAACTCTATTCGCTGTGATTATACCATATGCGGCCCCAAAAATCAACAGAAAGAGCTTGCTTTTTTCCTTTTTCTGCTGGATTCGACACGGATTTTTCGAGGGCTCAAGGTCGAGATAGCGTGTCGCTGGGGCAGTCTGAAGTTTTTGTTGAATCATTCGCCGTCAGAACTTCCGTCTGATGGAGGTTTTTTCACAGATCAGCGCTAAAATAACCATATTCAAAATCTGAAGGAGGAACATCATTATGCCTAGAAAAGGAGAAAACATTTATAAAAGGAAAGATGGCCGTTGGGAAGCCCGTTATGTAAAGGGATGCACAACGGAGGGAAAAACCGCATACGGGTACTGCTATGGGAAGACTTACCGAGAGGCGAAAGCAAAGGTAACCGAGGCGAAGGCTCGTTTGGTACAGAACCTTCCGCACACAGGCGGAGGTACCCGCAGATGCTTTTCCAGCTACTGCGATGAGTGGCTGAAGATCAACCGGAGCAAAGTCAAAGAATCCACATACGTCAAATACCTTTCCATGTTGGACAAGCACATAAAACCCAAACTGGGTAACTACTATGTCCAGTCGTTATCCTCCGTCCTGATCGAGCAGTTCTCGTATGAGTTGTTGTCTGAAAACGGATTATCTCCGAAAACAGTACGGGACATTCTCACCTTGCTGCGTTCAATTCTGAAGTATGTTTCCCGTCAACTTCCGTCTATGCCGCATATCGATATTGTGTATCCCAAGGATTCACGGAAAGAAATGCGTGTCCTGAACAAGGACGAACAAGCAATATTCACAAGCTATCTTCTCACGGATATGGATGCGCGAAAATTTGGAACGCTGCTTGCACTGATGACCGGGATGCGGATCGGCGAAATATGTGCGCTGCGATGGTCGGATGTCGATCTTTCCGAAAATGTTATTCATGTGCATTACACTATGCAGCGGATCAAAGATACCAGTGAGGAAGGTCAAACAAGAACGAAGGTAATTATCACTGAACCCAAAAGTGAGACTTCCATCAGAGACATTCCATTGACAGAATATGCGGCGGGGCTTTGCAGACGTTGGAAAGCAAAGAACCCCGCCGCCTTTCTTTTAACGGGAACTGAAGATCAGTTCATGGAACCCCGTTGCCTGCAGAACAGGCTGAAGGAGTACACAAAGAACTGCAATCTGGAGGGGGTACATTTCCACACCCTCAGACACACATTTGCAACCCGGTGTGTCGAGGTGGATTTTGAGATCAAATCCCTCTCTGAAATTTTAGGGCAACACCGCAGAACACGCAAAAGGAAAGGCCCTGTGGGAAGATTCCACCCGGC
>CALLDR010000201.1 GCA_937997955.1 uncultured Emergencia sp.
TGACAGAACGCGCCATGATCCCGGAGGCAGTTCTGCAAGGGCATCAATGCCCCGCGCGCCCTCCACGCCCGGCACCGCCAGCACATAAGCATCGCTTTTGACAAACAGGCCCACCGTCTTATCCGGCGCCAGGGCCCGGAAGCGCTTTGACAGGATGTCGGAGGACAGTGTGATGCGGCAGAAGAGTTTGGCCGAGGGGTCGTTCGAAAAATAGGGGCAGAAATAGCTGACCAGGTACATGGCGCCGTTTTCATCTGTTTCAGGCTGCCATGTATGCGAGGTTGCCTCAGCCGCCTCGGATAACCATGAAATATCATCCTCAGACGGCTGTGTGACGATCTTGCGTGTGGCATAGGGCTGGCTGGAAAACAGGATGTCCGCATAGGGATGATACAGTTCAATGGAATGAATATAGGAACTGCTCAAATAGGCCTGGTAAAGGGTGCGGCTGATCGCCTGGATGATTTGATAAGCGGTATAGTTGTCTTTGCCGCCGATAAGCTCGGAAGAAAAGGCGGAGCCGGAAAGGACAGAATCCGCGCGAAGCTGTGTCTGCAAAATATTGATGCTGTAAAAAACTTCATCCATGGTGTCGGAAACATATTGCAAAACGACCTTGTACTGCGCTCCGGCGTCCGCAATGGCCTGTCTGGACGATGCCTGCGACAGAAACTGATAGAAAAGTGCCATGGGCAAAGCAAAAATGATAATAAAGAACACCATGCTTTGCGTTATGATGCTGTTTCGAAGAGGGTGTACCCTGAGTTTCCATTTTTCCGGCATGTCACCATTCTCCCTTAATACACACCAGAGAAAAGACGTCTGAAACGACGATTTTAAAATTACTCCGCCCAGGCTGTTTTGTCAACCGGCATGACATTGCCAGTTCTGCCAATCCAAGAAAAATAGCATGGAAACACAAAAAGTGAAAGAAACCACAATACTTAATCGTTCCTAAGCACAGGATTCAAAAGCAGACGCATTTTCCTCAGGGAGGGCAATGGCTATAATACGGGTAGAAACGGAGTGAACGCAATGATATATACGAGCAACCTTGTGATAGGACTGGAGAGGGGACTGGATGACCCGGCGTTCCTCAAGCGGGCGGCGGATGAAACCGGCACGGGCGTGGAGCTGTTTTTGCACACGCACGATACGGCCTATCTGAGAAACATGGAAAAAGCGGCGCAGTGGCTTGGGGACAGGCCCCGCACTACGCACGGCCCTTTTATCGGCGTGGAGGCTGCTTCTCCCAGAGGGTCGCAGGAGCACGAGCATTTTCTGGCAGCGTACCGCTATGCGTTTCAAATGGCCCGGACGCTGCACAGTCCGCATATGGTGTTTCATACCCATCAGAGGGTGATTCAGGCGGATGAGCGGGCGCAAGCGCGGGAAATGTGTATGGACTCCATCCGGGAATTGCTGGACATGGCCGACCAATATGGCGTTCGCCTGCTGATTGAAAACCTGGATATCCAGAAAGCGGGCGTATCCCTCTTTGACGAGGAAGCTTTTCTGGAGCTGCTGGAACGCTTTCCGCAAGCCGGCTGTCTGATCGACGTGGGGCACCTGCATGTGGCGGGATGGGATACGGAGCGCGTGCTGAAAACCCTGGGGAAGCGCGTGGAAGGATTCCATTTCCATAATAACGATGGAAGGGACGATACTCACTGCCGCATCACAGATGGCACGCTGGATTACACGGAAGTGATGAGGCTGTACCGCCGCTATACGCCCAACGCCGACATCACGCTCGAATATGGCGACAATCACGGAATTACCTGCGACGATGTGATTGAGGACCTGCGCACCATTCAAGGGATGCTCGCCTGAAAGGCCATTAGGCCCCAGGATGAGAAATAAAGACAACAATCAAAGGAGGAGAACAAATGAAACGCTTTCTGACCCTGCTGCTTTGCCTGACTTTGCTGGTTTCCATGGCTGCTCTGCCCGCGACGTCGCTTGCAGAGGAAACGGTGGAGCTGACGTTCTACTATCCCGTCGGCGTGGGCGGCGACCTGGCGCTGCTGATCGAAAACCTGGCGGCGGAATTTACCAAGGAAAATCCCAACATCATCATTAACCCGGTTTTCTGCGGGAACTCCACTGAAACCACCACCAAGACCATCGCGGCCATTCAGGGCGGCAATGCACCTGACTTTGCCATTCTGGGAAATTCGGAGCTGTATTCCATGCTCTCCCTGGATGCCATCATTCCCCTGGATGATCTGATCGCTGCCGATGAGGATGGACAGGAGTACATTGATGACTTCTGGCCCGCCTTCCTGCAGAATTCCTACTATGATGGCCATATCTACTCCATCCCCTTCCAGCGTTCCACCATCATTATGTATTACAACAAGGACGCCTTCCGCGCGGCCGGTCTGGACCCCGAAACGCCGCCTACTACCTGGGAGGAGCTGGCTGAGTATGCGCAGAAGCTGACCGTGCGCGACGAGAACGGCAACGTAACCCAGTGGGGCGTTCAGATTTCCACCAACGATCCTTTCATGTTCAGCCCCTTTGCACTGCAAAACAGCGAAAACGGCGAAAACCTGATGACCAGCGATGGAAAGACCGCGCTGTTCAATACCGAAGGCAACGCCGAGGCGCTGCAGTTCCTGGTGGACCTGTCCCAGAAGTATCAGGCGATGCCCGAAGGCGTGATCGTGTGGGCTGACTCCACCTCCAACTTCATGGCCGGCACCGCTGCCATGCTGTACATGTCCTCCGGCAGCCTGACCAATGTGCTCAAGAACACTGATTTTGAGGTTGGCACCTGCTTCCTGCCGGCCGGCAAGCGTTATGGCTCTGCCACGGGCGGCGCGAACTTCTACATCTTCGATGGCATCAGCGACGAAAAACTGGCCGCCACCTGGAAGTTTATCCGCTGGATCACCGAGCCGGAGCGTGCCGCTCAGTGGAGCATCGATACCGGTTATGTGGCTACGCGCAAGAGCTGCTTTGAGCTGGATGTGCTCAAGGATTACTTTGCCGCCGTGCCCCAGGCCGCCACTGCGGGCGATCAGCTGCAGTATGCGGGCAGCGAGCTCATGCTCTATGACAACACCCGCTGCTGGGATATTCTCAAAAACGCGATTGACGCTGCCATGACCCTGACCATGACGCCGGAAGAGGCGCTGGCCCAGGCGCAGGCGGAGGTCGATCAGGTTCTGGCCGATTATCAGTAACCGGCCCTTGGCGGGGCGCGTTGGACGCGCCCCGCTTTATGGACCACAGGAAGGAGTGAGCCGATGCAACGGGCCAACGAACGCAGGAATCAGCTTCGCAGGGATGCGTTGGGCTGGTCGTTTTTGCTGCCTTCGCTGCTTTTTCTGGGATGCTTCACCATTTATCCCATCGTAAAAGCCATCATTAACAGCTTCCAGAAGGTGAACCTGGGCAAGCAGACCTATCAGTTTATCGGGTTGAAAAACTATACGGACGTGTTCAATGACAAGGTATTTATAACCGTTCTGGGAAACACGTTCAAATTCGCCCTGTTCGTGATTCCGCTGAGCATGGTGATCGGCTTTTTCCTGGCCATGCTGGTCAAGCGGGAGGCGCGGGGCGTAGGATTTGCCCGCGCCCTGATCTACTATCCCAACATCGCGCCCACCATCGGCTTTGCCACGGTGTGGACTTATCTGCTGACACCGACCGTGGGCTTTATCAGCCAGGTTGCCAAAATG
>CALLDR010000202.1 GCA_937997955.1 uncultured Emergencia sp.
AGGTACTGTAAAAACTGAACACATTATTACAAAAAAGGTTGACCAGAACATTATCCTTCGTTTTCTTAAAAAAAATAAAGCTGTATGATCTCACATAATTTTCCACTTGCGATCGTGGTCAAAGTATACTTCATCAGGCAGAACTCTGCCAGCCCCCTTTGTCGATTTTTAGTTGTTTTTTGTAACTTTTTATACGACGCGTTCCTGCCGTTCGAGCCTCGGCAGCTTGCTCTCTCGGGGAACGCCAGCATAAGGTTCGTCTAGCCGTGAAAATCACAAGAACCCCTGTCTTCCCAAAATGGACAGATTTATATATAATAGATCTATCCCGACAAATCTTAGCAAGCAAAGTCGGGACGGCCGCGGCTTTTGATGATAAACTGAAAACACAGCAGGAGGTGATCGAATGGACTGGGTAGCAGCCATCGACAAAGCGATCGCATACATCGAAGACAATATTACGGAGGATATTACGCCAGACAGTATCGCAAGGCACGTCAACATTTCCCCCTTCTACTTTCAACAGGGATTCCGGCTGCTGTGCGGCTATACGATCACGGAATACATACGCAGCCGAAGGCTTGCCCTCGCCGCAGGTGAGCTGGCTTCAGGTTCCGTCAAGGTCATCGACGCGGCCATGAAGTACCGCTACGCCTCTCCAGACAGCTTTGCTAAAGCTTTCACCCGGTTCCACGGCGTCACACCTTCTATGGCGCAGGCTAAAGGCACAGTGCTGAAATCCTTTGCGCCGCTGAAAATCAAATTATCATTGGAGGGTGGTTACACGATGGACTACAAATTTACAAACAAAGACAGCTTCACCGTCATGGGAACCCTGAAAACGTTTTCCTACGATGAGGCGAAGACTGCTGTTCCCGCTTACTGGGAGGAGCACTTCGAGAAGGGCCGCGGCCGGCACGTATGCGGTATGTTCGGCATAAACATGGACGAGACCATGGGACAAAGTCAGTTTGACTACATGATCGCAGACCTCTATGACCCGGTCAAAGGGGTTCCTGCAGGCTTTGTCACCAGAACGATTCCCCCATTCACCTGGGCAGTGTTCCCATGCAAAGGCGCCATGCCGGACGCCATACACACTGTAAGCGCTGGGATCTTTTCCCAATGGCTTCCCGCCCAAAGGGACTATGAATTCGCCGCTGGATATTTCATCGAAATGTACGACGATGCCAGCAAATATCCGAAAGGAACCGCTGACGAGAATTACTATTCAGAAATCTGGATACCGGTAAAGAAGAAATAAGCCCCGCGGAAAGAGCAAGCAAAGCCGCGCTGTGCCGAGAAAACTTCTCAATGCGGCGCTGGCTTTGTTCTGTCACGTTCGGATTCCCGTCTCTTTAAGACAGCCCTGTTCTCATGCCGGCACTTTCATGTCATCGCTCTCATGTCCGCGCTCACATGCCGGCACTTTCACGTCCCGCAGCACTTTTACGCGCTCTTTTTCACAGGAAGCTTAAACAGCCGCCGCATATTTCTTTCTGCGCCGCGGTTTCTTCTTTGCGCTCCTGCATGTTCTTTGATCCGATGATACAGCCATTGGCCTGGAGCCCTGCCGAATTGCCGCTGCAACAGAAATCTTAAATCATTTTGCCCGCCTATTTTAAACACAAAAATCCCTCCTCTATGGTATCCACCCTTTTCAAAATCCGATCGTCACAGAATTCATCATGCAGCTGACGCTGAACAATATCAAAGTGTTTATCCTTGCTGACAAACAGACAGATGGAAGCCATCGCCTGGCTTCAGCTTACTATATTGTATCATATCTCCAGCACAAGAACAAGTGTTCTTTTTTATATTTTATCAATTTTTCACGGCACTTTTTTATTGCAGTCTAAGAGGACTCGCCTTCTGATCCTCTGTTTCATCTATTCCCGGCAGATACCAATAGGAATGAAACTTATGAAGGTAGGTCAGGGCTCCCTTTGGCATCTGGGTCAAAGCGTTGAACACGTTGTAATAGTCCCCGGCTCCCATGCCGATGGCGAAAGCGCCCATGGTTCCCAGAATGTCCCACTGCGGCTGAATCAAAAACAGCCCGAAAGGAATGAAGCCAAAGACCAGGTTCGGCAGCAGGCTCATAAAGACGAACCTGCCCTTTGTCATGTGCTCCGGACCCACCACGAACAGCATGCCCTGCTTCAAGTTCGTATAGATATACGCGGTCTCCTTGAAGCAAATGCCATGCAGGATCTCATGAGGATAACAGCTGAGCAGCGCCAGTATCACTCCAGCAAAACGGTAGTGCCCCGCTCCGCCCCGCAGAAACAGGATCACCAGCATCAAAACGATCAGCACCAGCGCCAATCCGTTGGCAAAGACCGCCATAGCTTTTACATCTTCAAATTCCTTGAACCGCACCGCCCCCGCGGGATGCTCCGCGCTGGGCAGAGAATTCTCATCTCCGTTGAACTTTCCCTTATATATCAGCTTCATGCTTCGTTCGTCCTCTCCTTTCCGTTCGCGCTCCGCAGCAAGACCATGGCATCGGTGCAGGCCGCTTTCAGGGCCTTGTCGATGCAGTCCATCCAGCTCCTGCTCCCGCCGATCAAGCATCTCGCACGCAGCACGCACAAAGCGGCGCCCCACAGGGCGCCGCATCTGCTTCTCAATCTTCAGTTATCTCTTCTATTTCTTCTCGGTCTTTCGATATGCCGCAGCAGCGCCCGCAGCGCCAATTGCTGTGATCAGCAGCGCGATATACATGCCGATCGGCGCGTCATCGCCGGTCTTCGGAGCGGTTTCACCGGACGCAGGGTCGGTCTGACCGCTTCCGTTTCCGCCGTTTCCGCCGTTTCCGTTGCCGCCGGTCGTACCCTTGTCGATGACATAGCGAAGTACCAGTCCGTAGGTACCCATGCCGTCGTCAGCATCGACTACGAAGGAATCCATCTTGTAGTCGCTCCACTTAAACGATTCGCCCCAGTCCTCTAAAAGCAGCACGTCGGAATCGTAGCTGCCCAGATACTCGTAGGTCTTGCCCTTGTAGACCGGGTTGACGTAGTCAGAAGCCTTTACCAGATCGCCGGACTTGGCCGGAATATAGTAATCTCCCCAGACCTCGTCATACTCGCCTTCATAGACCGTTCCCACCAGCTTCATTTTTCCGTTCACCTTCTCATAATATCTGTGAACGATCTCAAACTCGGACAATTCCGGGCAGTCACAGGTCAGATACGCGCCGGCGATGAGGACGCCGGTAAACTCGTCACTGCACAGATAGTCGATGACCTGATCGATGTTGACGACCAGCTCTTTCAGCTGATCCATGGTCTCTTTGGTGATGCCCATATCAGCCAGATCGGCCCAGTCTTCCTCCGTCATGTCTGACGTGTCGAAGAGGTCGTCCAGCGTCATGCCCGCGTCAGCCAGCATTTTTTCAATCAGCTCGGAAAAGCTGTTAAACTCCATGCCTTCTTCTTTCAGCGCCTGGCGGACGATGTCAATAGACTGTTTGTAGATCTCGTTGGTGATGACCAGCGCGCCGCCCTGGCTCACATAGTGGCCCTCCGGCAGTCCCTGGACCTCCACCTGGAACCTGTTCAGCAGCTTCTCCACGTCTTCCAGAGTGTCGCCGATCTCCTGCAGGTCGATCTTGCCCTGGATCTCAGCCAGCTTCTTCATCATTTCGTCGCTGATCCTCTCCTCAGGCACGCCCAGCCACATGCAGAGATAATCATCTGTACCGGACATCTTCTGTACCGGAACGCTGATGTCGATCCCCACCTCTGCGGAGGAGATACGCACCGTCAGGTCGCCGATCTCCGGCAGCTTTTCACAATCCGGATTTTCCACCATGACCACCGCCATGGCGTTATTGCCGGTCTTCATTTCATCTAGAATTCCCGCGAAGGCCGGAGCCGTCGTCACAGAAAATACCAGAGCCAGGGCCAGAATCCCGGCCAATACCTTTTTCAATCTTTTCATATCACAGTTCTCCTATCGCACGGGCCAGTTCCTCTGCGTCCTCAATCTGATTGACCCTGCCGCGCAGCGCCGCGCTGCCAGGCAGCCCCTTCAGATACCAGCCCATGTGCTTGCGCATTTCACGGACTGCCACATACTCGCCCTTTAGCTGTATTATATCATGAAAGTGCCGCAGCATCATCTCTTTTTTTTCGGAAATATCTGGGAGAGGCGGCGGCGCTTCTCCCCGCCAGGCTGCCGCAAGCTCCCGGAAGATCCACGGGTTTCCCAGCGCGGCTCTCCCCACCATGACGAAGTCGCATCCGGTTTCGGACATCATGGCCATGGCCGATGAAGCGTCGACCACGTCCCCGTTGCCGATGACGGGAATGGAGACCGCCTCCTTCACGGCCCGGATCTGGCCCCAGTCCGCCTTTCCGCTGTAATACTGCTCCCGGGTCCGACCGTGCACAGCTACCGCCGCCGCGCCGCCGGCCTCTATGGCCTTTGCCGTCTCCACCGCGTTGACAGATGACGCGTCAAAGCCGATGCGTATCTTGGCGGTCACCGGTTTGGAGGTGTTCTTCACCATGGCGCAGATCAGGTCATAGACCAGATCCAGATTCCGCAGAAGCGCCGAGCCTTCCCCGTTTTTGACGATCTTCGGCACCGGACAGCCCATGTTGATGTCCAGCACCGCGTTTTCGCAGGATTCCAGTTCTCTGGCGGCAAAGGCCAGGATCGGCGGTTCGCTGCCGAATACCTGGAACGCCACCGGCTTTTCCTCCTCATACAGAAACAGCAGCTCCCGGGTCCTTCGGGCGTTGTAGTACAGACCCTTGCCGCTGACCATTTCCGAATATACCAAAGCCGCTCCCATCTCGCGGCAGATCCGGCGAGTGGGAGCGTCTGTGATGCCTGCAAGGGGAGCCAGCAGGAAAGGATTTTCCAGCTGGACGTTTCCGATTCTCAGGTCTTTATTATGCATGCTCTTTCTTTCCCTTTCCACAAGGCCGGGGCGCTTTCTTGTTCTTCTGATAGATCAGCTCCAGGCCCTCCAGCGTCAGCATCTTGTCCACGTAATCGATGCAGTCTACGCCGCCGTCGATCAAAGTGGACAGCCCTCCTGTGGCAACTACTGTAACCGGCTTATCCGACTGGGTGATGGCCTCCAGCTCCTTCTTCATCATGCGGACGATGTAGTCCACCATGCCCATGTGGCCGTATACCAGGCCGGACTGCATGCTCTGAATGGTGTTCTTGCATATGGTCTGTCCCGGTTCCTCCAATTCCACCTTCGGCAGCTTGGAAGTCTTCTCAAAGAGGGCTTCCGACGAGATCTTCAGCCCCGGCGCGATGGAGCCGCCCAGGTATTCCGCCTTTTCCGTCACGGCGCAGAAGGTGGTCGCCGTACCAAAGTCGATGATGATCAGCGGCCCGCCGTACTTGTGGTAGGCGGCGACAGCGTTGACGATGCGGTCCGCGCCCACCTGCTTGGGATTATCGTACTTTACGATGAGGCCGGTCTTGACGCCGGACTCTACGGTAATAGCCCGCTTGTGAAAATATTTCTGCGACAGATGCTGCAGTGTGAACAGCACCGACGGCACTACGGTGGATATGATGACGTCCTCGACGTCAGAGGTCTTCAGCCCTTCGTACTGGAAGAGCTGGTTTACGATCATGCCGTACTCGTCGGCACTTTTGTTGGTGTCAGTCTTGATTCTCCAGTTGGTGATCAGCTTACCGTCTCGGAAAAGTCCCAGTACGATGTTGCTGTTTCCAACGTCAAAAGCTAAAAGCATTGTCTTGTCTCCAAATCTGTTTTTACTTTACTACCCGGTCCAGCCGTTTCAGGGCCAGAGCCATGGTCAGGCCCGGAATGACCCGGTTCCCGGTGATCTCAGCGCCCAGCACCTCGTTGATCCGCTTCAGGCGGTACTGGACGGTATTGGTGTGGATTCCCATGAACTCGCTGGTCTTGCCGCTGTTCATGCCCGCGTCCAGAACAAAGGTCTCCAGGGTTTCCAGCAGCTGCTTGGCCTTGTTCTCGCCCATCTCTCTGCGGAAAGGCTCCAGCAGGTCCATGTAATTCTTCTTCAGATAACCGCCCTGTACCTGCAGGTTGATGCAGTTGGACACCAGGGCCAGCTCATATTTTGTAAACACCCTCTTATACGGGAATACGTTTTCTACAAAGGTCCAGGTCTCGCTGATCAGGCGGAAGGCGTCTCCCGCGCCCTCGATGCCGTCCACGCCTGTGGCGTGGAAAATGCGGACCGTCTTGCTGCCCTCCTTCAGCTTGTCGAAAAGGTGAAGACAGCTGGTCTTCTGGGAAATTTCGTCGTCTTCCTTCTTCTCGCCGTTCTTCAGGATCATGCCGTAGGTTTCCTCACCCTCCGTGATCCGGAGCACCTCGATGCTCTCCTTCTTCTCGAAGGCGCTGATGACCGAATTTCCCTGGTTGTTCTCGATGCCCTTGGCGTAGAACACGCTGAGGATATTGTCAGCTTTGATGTTCATCTCATCTTTCAGGGAGTAAGCCAGAGATTTGTTGCCGCGGATCAGGGCCTTGATCAGCTCAGCCCGCACGTCCCGCTCCGGCGTGTACTTCCACATACCCATGGCCAGTTCGATGATCTCTGCCAGCTTGGTGATCTCCCCGGCGGAATAATTGTCCTCGTTGTCCACGATGAACAGGAAGTACTTCTCTTTGTTGATGGTGATCGGACCCCAATAGGTCAGGACGCCGTTAACGTCGATAAAGGTATAGATACCGGCCTTCTCTACGTCCCGCTCCTTACCCAGACGGATGGCGTCGGCAATCGTCGTCCGCTGTCTGGTCTCGATGGACAGGATCGGATTGAAATCCTTTGACAGCAGCACCACCTGGAAGTCGTTGCTCACCGCGGCTTCCCGCAGCGCCGAGTGGAAGGTCTTGTACTTCTCGAAGTTGAGCAGATGGTAGATGGTATTGTTGATCAGGCTGTTTTTAAAGTTGTCGCCGTACAGCAGCTTATCCATAATCTGCTCGATGGCGTCGCTGTATTCTGCTTTGTTGTTTTTCGGAATGACGATGAGAGGCAGTCCTACCTGCTCCGCCGTCTCTATGACCTCGCCGTCGGCGCCGGTCAGTCCCTTTTCCACGTGAAATACCACCAGGGCGCTGACGCCGGCCTTGGCCAGGCCTTTGACCACTTCGCACTGCAGTTTTTCGCGGCCCGTCATTCCGTAGAAGGATGTGAGGACGATCTGCTCTCTCACACCGTTGTTCTTCAGGGCAGTTTCCACATTGGACGCGTCCATAACCGAAACGGAACGGACCCGGTTTCCAATGTTTCTCTTTCCTGCCGCCAGAATGCTGGGGCTGAACGCTTCCAAACCCAAACAGTCATTTACCGTTACTTTCATATATTACCTCTGTTCTTCCTTATCCCCGTCACGGTCTTCAGACTCGGCCGACTCTTCGTCAGCGTCATCTTCCCGCGGCGCGGCGTCTTCACCAATAGCTTCTTTTCCCTCTCCGCCTTTGGTGTCGTCTTCCTCGGAATCATCGTCCATATAATCCGTATCGTATCTCGCAAGCTCCTCGGCCAGCTGCGCTTCTTCCTCCTTGCGGAGTCTCTCGTATTCCGCTGCTTCTTCCGCGTTGATCTTCTGGATCTCGGCATCCTTCTGACGAACCTGTTCCGCCAGTCCCTGAGCGTCGATCTCGCCGGTGTACAGAGCCTCGAACTGCTCTCCGTCCAGCGTCTCTACCTCCAGCAAAGCCTGTGCTACCCGTTCCAGCTTATCCATGTTCTCTGTCAGGATGCGGACAGTCTCCTCATAGGCGTCCTCGATGATGGATCTCACCTCATGGTCGATCTCAGAAGCGACGCCCTCCGAATAGTTCTTCCTGGTGGAAAAGTCCTTGCCCAGGAACACCTCGTCGGAATCGCTGTAGTTGACAGGACCGATCTTGTCGCTGAAGCCGTACTTGGTCACCATGCCTCTGGCGATCTCCGTCGCACGCATGATGTCGTTGCTTGCGCCTGTGCTGATATCGTCCAGGGTCAGCTGCTCTGCCACACGTCCGCCCAGCAGATGCTTGATGGCGTTGAGCATGCCCTTCTTTGTCTCGTATGCCTTATCCTTCTCCGGCAGTGCCATGGTAAAGCCGCCGGCGCTGCCTCTCGGAATGATGGTGATCTGATGCACCGGATCGGAATTAGGCAATGTACGCATGACCACGGCGTGGCCCGCTTCGTGATAGGCCGTCAGCTTCCGTTCCTCCGGACTGATGACCCGGCTCTTCTTGGCAGGTCCTGCCATAACCTTGGTCGCCGCCTCTTCGATCTCCGCCATGCGGATCTTCCGTCCGTTTCGTCTCGCCGTGATCAGAGCCGCCTCGTTGAGCAGGTTCTCCAGATCCGCAGGGGTAAAGCCCGGCGTCCGTCTGGCCAGGATCTTCGGTGAAACCTCGTCGGACAGCGGTTTGTTCTTGGAGTGGACCTTGATGATCTCCTCTCTGCCTTTGATGTCAGGCACGCCGATGACGATCTGCCGGTCAAAACGTCCCGGTCTGAGCAAAGCCGGGTCCAAAACGTCCGGCCGGTTGGTGGCAGCCAAAATGATGATGCCGGAATTCTCGCCGAAACCGTCCATCTCCACCAGCAGCTGGTTCAGGGTCTGCTCTCTCTCGTCGTTGCCGCCGCCCAGGCCAGCGCCTCTCTTGCGGCCTACGGCGTCGATCTCGTCGATGAACACGATACAAGGCGCGTTCTTCTTGGCCTGCTCGAACAGGTCTCTGACACGGGACGCGCCGACGCCGACGAACATCTCTACGAAGTCAGAACCGCTGATGGTAAAGAACGGCACGCCGGCCTCGCCGGCTGTCGCCTTGGATACATAGGTCTTACCAGTGCCCGGAGGGCCTACCAGCAGGATACCCTTCGGAATCCTGGCGCCCACCTCGTTGTATTTTCTCGGATCCTTCAGGAAGTCCACGACTTCCTCCAGTTCCTCTTTTTCTTCATCTAATCCGGCCACGTCGTCAAAGGTGATCTTCTTCCCTTCACCCTTGTACATTCTGGCCTTGCTCTTTCCAAAGGAAAACGCCTTGCCGTTGCCGCCCTGGTTCATCATCAGATAGAACAGGAAGCCCAGCGCCACCACCATGATCAGGGTCGGCAGCAGGCTGAGGATCGTAGATCCCGAGCTTGGCGGCGGCGTCTCCACCGTCAGCGTCTTCTCATCCATCTGCGGGAAGATATACTTATCCTCCAGGTAATTGATCTCCACCACGGAGGACGCCCACGCGTACACGTAAGAATCCGCTCCCACCTTACCGGTCAGCTTGTTGCCGTCGATGGTGATCTCACTGATCTTCTCCTGCTCCAAATAATTGGCAAAGGTCGAGAACTTGACCTGCTTGTATTCCCCGTCAGCGCCCTTATAGAAGAAGGCCGCCGCAAGGACCAGAGCAAAGATGATTAAGTAAATACTTACATTCTTCGCAAATTTTTTCAATTCTTATCTTTCCTCCCATATATATTTTCAGTCTTGCTGGAATTTGTTCTTTCTTAACAAAACAGTCGTATTATTTTAGCACATATCACAAATTTTTTCAATATATATCACCTTTTTTGTGCTTGCCTCCACAGAATATTTTCCGCTGTACCGGCTCCATCCCTGTACGGGCAGTACCCACAGGACCTCGCTGCCTACTGCGGCAAGGAGGATCCGGTCCCGGTCATCCCTCGGCACCTTGCGGTCCACGAAGAGATCCTGCAGCTTCTTCCTGCCTCCTCCGCCCAGGGCGATGAAATCTCCCTGCTGCCGGGTCCTGATGCACAGCAGTCCGGCGGCGTGTTCCCCATACACCGCCTCCAGAGCGTCCAGATCAAAAGCCGCGCGGCCCCCTTTCCTCGCCGGAAGCCGGCTGTATTCCTCCGCCGTCACGACGCGGATCCGCACCTCCGACGGCTCAGCCTCCCCCGACGCGTACGCCTTTGATGCAACGCGCACGTCGCCGTAGACGCGGACAAAACGGTATCCGTCCGGCAGATCACAGCCTGCTGACGGTCCGGCGTGAAACACGATGGCTTCACAGCTCTCGTAATGGGCGTAGCTGACGTCCTCGGTCAATCCGACCTGCTGAAAGGCCAGCGACAGAACCCGCTGCCGCAGCGCCGGATCCAGCTCCCTGAGCCCGTCTCCCTCCAGGGTCACCATGGCCGGAGTCTGCTCCAGGCAGAGGCGGTCATAAGCCTGCTTCGCCTGTGACCAGAGAAACTGGCTGTCCCGGGCCGCGATTTTTCCCATCCTATTCAGTGTATCCTTTATATTGGCATTGTATTCCTGCTCCAGCAACGGGATCAACTGCAGCCGCAGCCGGTTCCTGGTATACAGCGGCTCCTGGTTGGTGGCGTCCACACAGGGCCGCAGCTGGTTTTCACGGCAATACGCCAAAATTTCTTCCTTATATATGTCCAGCAGAGGGCGGACGATCCGATTCTCCTCCTCATCAAAGCGGCTGTAGCTGATGCCGGAAAGTCCGTCTGTGCCCGCGCCCCGCAAGACGCGGAACAAAATCGTCTCCGCCTGGTCGTCGGCGTTCTGCGCTACGGCGATGCGGATATCCTCCGGCCTGACGCCCTTTGACCGGAGCTCCGCGGCTTCTCTGGCAAAGGCTTCATAGCGGACCTTGCGGCCGGCCTCCTCGCTGGTCAAGCGCTCCTTTGCCGCGATGGCGCTGCAGTCATAGACGTACACCCTGGCCGGGAATCCCGCCTGAAGGCAGAAATCCTCCACAAAGCGCTGGTCCGCCTCGGCCGCGCCGGGCCGCAGCTTATGATTGACGTGGACCGGATAGACGGTCAGGTCCCAGTCCTCCGCCAGCCGCAGGAGTATATGAAAAAGGCACAGCGAATCTGGGCCTCCGGAGAGTCCCAGTACGATGTGCTGATGTTTTTCGATCAATTGATGGTCTCTGATCGTCTTCAGTACCTTTTCAAATGTGGTCATAGTCTGTCTCTTTTTCTATTTCTTCCGTATCAGGATCTGTTTGTTGTTGGGGCCGGCCCGGTGCACCCGAATCTCGAAGACGTTCAGGGACCGGATAAACGGCGTCAGCTTGGTATAGCCGAAGTTCCGCACGTCGAAATCGGGATACCGCTTGGACAAGATGGTTCCCAAAGCGCCGGTGGTCATCCAGCCGTCGTCGTCGGAGTTCTCCTCCACCATGTCCACGATGGAGGATTTCAGGGCTTCCAGGTTGTCCTGGACGCTGGCCTTCTTGCTCTCCTTTACCTCTTCATCTGCCTTGGCCAGCTCCTTCTTCTCTGAATAGATCAGATCCAGATATTTGAACCGGTTGCAGGCCGCGATAAAGGCTCTCGGCGTCTTTTGCTCGCCCATGCCGATGACGTCCATGCCGGATTCCCGCAGCCGCGCCGCCAGCCTGGTAAAGTCGCTGTCGCTGGTCACCAGGCAGAAGCCGTCCACGTTCTCTGAATACAGGATATCCATGGCATCGATGATCATGGCCGCGTCTGTGGAGTTCTTTCCCGTGGTATAGCCGTACTGCTGGACCGGAATGATGGAGTTTTCCAGCAGGTTTTTCTTCCAGCCTTCCAGGTTGGGATTGGTCCAGTCTCCGTAGATCCTCCGGTACGTGGCCGTCCCGTAGGTGGACACCTCGTCCATGATGGTCTTGATGTATTTGCCCGCGATATTGTCGGCGTCGATGAGCACCGCGTATCGCATGTCCATATTTTTGTCTTCCGTCATATTTATATCGTTTTCCTCTCTGCTTTTATTTGCTTCTAACTACTGTCCTTTTTCTTCTGTTTTTTGCTTCTCTTAGTCTTTGCTGCCTTTAGTCTTTGGCTGCCTTTGATCTTTTTCCTTTCTTTGGTCTTCTGCTTTCCTTGGACTTTTGGTTTCCTTGGACTTTTGATTTCCTTATTTTTTGATTTTGATGACAGCCTTTCATGATGATCCGCTGGGCTCCCCTTCTGCCCGCTTCGCCCGCCTCTATCTCAGGAACATTCTGAGCCAGCGAAGGCTGTCTCCGTAAGGAGGATACCGCAGAGGCACATCCAAGCGGAGGCTTTTGCGGAGCACGCTCTTTTGATGGCTGAAGGTCCGAAAGCTCTGTTTGCCGTGATAGCTTCCCATGCCGCTCTCTCCCACGCCGCCAAAGGGCAGGCCGGGCGCGGCCAGATGCATGATCGTATCGTTGACACAGCCGCCGCCAAAGGACAGGCTTCCCGTCACATATCTGATATTCTGTTCCGAACGGCTGAACATATACAGCGCCAGCGGCCGCGGTCTTTTTTCGATCTCGCTCTTCGCCTCATCTAATCGGTCATAGGCGATGACCGGCAGGATCGGTCCGAATATCTCATCTTCCATGGCGGGGCTTTCCCAGCTGGCGTCCTCCAGGATCACCGGCTCGATCTTCAGCCGGTTCCGGTCTGTATACCAGGTCCGCGCCGGAGGCTCCGCTTCCAGCAGGCCGCACAGCCTGTCAAAGTGCTTCTCATTGATGATCTTTCCGTAATCCTTGCTCTCCATGGGATCGTCCCCGTACAGCGCGCGGATATTTCGATCCATGGCGCTGACCAGCTCTTCCTTTACCGAGCTGTGGACCAGCACATAATCAGGCGCTACGCAGGTCTGTCCGCAGTTGAGGAATTTGCCCCAGACGATCCGTCTGGCGGACATGGCGATATCCGCCGTTTCGTCTACGATACACGGGCTTTTGCCGCCCAGCTCCAGAGTTACCGGCGTCAGACGCTCCGCTGCCGCCGCCATCACCTGTCTGCCCACGGCCTTGCCGCCGGTAAAAAAGATGTAGTCGAAGGGCTGCCGCAGCAGATCCTGGTTGGCCTCTCTGCCCCCGGTCACCGTATACACGTAAGACTCGTCAAAAGCCTCGGCCAGAATCCCTTTGATCGCCTCTGAAACCTTTGGCGAATAGGCCGACGGTTTGACGACGGCGCAGTTGCCGGCAGCCAGGGCTCCCGCCAGAGGCGTCAGGGTCAGCTGCACGGGGTAGTTCCACGGCGACATGATCAGAACGCTGCCATAGGGCTCCTGCAGGAGCTTTCCGCTGGAAGGGAAGTTGGCAAGGCCCGTCCTGGCCCGCCTCGGCAGCGCCAGCTGTTTCAGATGCCGGAGCAGATAGCTGATCTCGCTGTACACGATGCCCAGCTCCGTGGCGTAGGCTTCATAGGCGGATTTACCCAGATCTGCCCGAAGCGCCGAGAAGAGCTCTTCCTCATGGGCGCGGATCGTCTCCCGCAGCCGGATCAGCCCATACCTGCGGTATGCCAGATCCCTGGTGGCGCCGCCGCGAAACAGCTGGCGCTGCCGGTCCAGGACCTGCTTGATATCCGAATAAAATTCCTTCATATGTATCCCCCTCTGTGTTCTGTTTCACTGCATTTCACGCTTTACATTTCACTCTTTTCATTATATCAACCCAGCCGCTTTCACGCAAGCATCAAAAGCGGACAAAAAGGGCCGCGCACACATAATAACTTTGCAGTTATATTTTCCGGTGCGTCAGCCCTATCTTTGACCGATCAGAGTGGAATCAAACTCTGATGGGTTTCACGTATAAATTTGATTTTATTATTTATTTTTGACAAACCATATTTTTGAAGTTCCAATCCCATGCCGATCCAATGCTCATATCGCCATAATCGTAATCGTTGCTGATAACTGCAAAGTTTCTCGTGTAATTGTAAACATAGTACGGTTCATCTTCTGTAATGATATCGCAAACCTCAAACAGCAGGTCCATTCTCTCGGTGTTGTCTACTGTAACACTTGCTTTTGACAAGAGCTCGTCTACAGTTTTATTGCTGTAGGATGCGCAGTTATATCCGCCTGCTCCGATATTGCTCGTAGTGTACAGCGGGTACAGGTTTCCTGATGGATCTGGATAATCTGCGCCCCAAGTCGCTACCAGCATATCGTAGTCTCTGACACCGTCTTTGTCCAAGATGTTGCCAAACTGATAGGAATACAACTCATCGCTGGTTACTGATACAACTTCGACGTCAATTCCAATTTGACTCAACGACTGCTGCAGCACAAGTGCCACGTCATATCTCTGTGAATCCGCCTGGCTGACTAAAACATTGCACGAGAAGCCTTCCGGTACACTGGACTTTGCCATATACTCCTTTGCTTTCTCCAGATCATATACGTGCCCTGGCAAGCTTTCCACATATTCCTGCCATCTTTCTGGTTCCACTGTAAACAGGGAATCCGTCATTGGCAGCTGACCTCCCTTGGTTCCAGTTTCTTTTACAATATTATCACTGATCGAGTCGATATCAATTGCATAAGAAATTGCTTTTCTCACGTTTATATCATCAAAAGGCTCTCTTGCAGTGTTGAATGCGATATAGTGGATTCCCATTCCCGGATTATCGCAAACGGTCACATTGTCATAACCATGCAAAGTATCTAACAGATTCGTGGAGAAGTTCGCCGCCATATCGATCTGTCCGCTCTTCAGCGCGGTGGAAAGTGTCGTGTCGTCAGAAATAATGGAGAAGTCAATCTCATCAACATTAGTTTTAGCGCTGCTATCCCAATAATTTTCATTTTTTGTCAGCACAACTTTAGAACCAGAAGTCCAGCTTTCATATTTAAACGGACCAGTACCGATGATTCCGCCATCTGCCGAACCGAAATCCTCTCCCTTTTCCTCTGCATAGTCCTTCTTTACGATCATACCGGCCGATGTAGCCAATACATACTGCCAATTTGCGTCTGGCTGAGAAAGCTTCACGGTTACCTCATAATCGCCAGTCGCTTCGATAGATTCGACATTTTCAAAAAACCAATTCATATATGAACCCAGGTTCTCGTCCATATGCCTCTGTAAAGAATATACCACATCATCAACCGTCATATCCGACCCGTCTGAAAATTTAACATCCTGTCTAAGATGATAAACATATGTCGTAGGGTCTGCAGCTTCCCAGGATTCCGCGAGATTACACTTCAGCGCATTGTTCTCATCATGACATAGCAGGCCTTCACATATATTATCGATCACGATGCTCGTGTCATTATCATATGCAAATGCCGGGTCGAGACGGACAATGTCCCCTGCCAAAGCCACATTCATGACTACTTTTCCATCTCCTCCATTGTCACCGCCGCCGCAGGCAGTAAATGCAGTTGCGATCATGAGTACAGCCAGCAATATTGCAGCATACTTTTTTGCCTTCTTCATTGTAATTACCTCCTTGTTAATTTTATTGAATTTATCTATAACGATGGCATGCCACATAATGACCTTCCTCCACCATTACTAGCTCCGGTTCTTCCTCCCTGCAGCATTGCATGCATACTGAACATCGGGAGGCAAAACGACATCCCTTCGGGACATCAACCGCGGTAGGAATGTCTCCTGTCAAAAGGATTCGTTTACTTCCTTCTCCCATAGGATCTATCACAGGAATAGCTGACATCAGCGCTTGAGTGTATGGATGCAGCAAGTTGCGGAACAAAATATTTGTCTTACCTGACTCAACGACACGTCCCAGATACATCACGGCCACTTCATCGCAGATATGCTCTACTACCGTCATATCGTGTGAAATGAACAGCATCGTCGTATGGAAGGCTTCTTTTAAATCCAGAATCAGATTCAGGATCTGCGCTTGAACAGATACGTCCAATGCCGAAACCGGCTCATCTGCTACTATGAATCCAGGTTTCAACAGCAACGCTCTCGCAATAGCAAGCCGCTGCAGCTGTCCTCCCGACAGCTCGTGCGGAAATCGATCCAGTTCATTTTCCGTCAAACTGATATAAGAGAGGAGCTCCTGTATTCTGTTTTCAATCTCTTCTTTTTTCATGCCATTGATCCTGCATGGCTCCCGCAGCGAATATCCAAGCTTTAACTTAGGATTAAAGCTTGAATAAGGATTCTGAAAGACCATTTGCATTTGGGAGAGCAATGGCCGCAGTTCCTTTCTGCTCTGATGGGAAATATCCTGCCCCCGAAAGAACACTTTTCCATCTGTCAAAGTCTGAAGGCGCATCATACACTTTCCTAAGGTGCTCTTTCCACAGCCCGACTCGCCTACAATACCATAGACGACGCCTTCCTTCACTTCAATTGACACGCCGTCCAGCGCTTTCAACGTTTTATTGCCTTGAAAAGGGTAATACCTTTTTATATTTTTTGTCTCAATGCATATGTTGCTTTGTTCCTGTCTGCTCATTTCTCCTCACACTCCTCCGCAAAATGACATGCCGCCATATGGCCGGGACCAAACTCCGACTTGCAGGAGATCAGCAGAGGCTTCTCGATACTGCAACGTTCTGCAGCAAGTTCACATCGAGGTGCAAAAGGACAACCCTCTACCAGATCGAAAAGTTCCGGCGGATTTCCCTTGATGGTGGTCAATTTTTCTCCAGCAAAGCCGCGCTTTGGGATGCTGGCGATCAATGCCCTGCTGTAAGGATTCATCGTATTTAAAAAGATGTCCTTTTTACTGCCCGTCTCCAATACCGTTCCAGCATACATAACTGAAACCTGATCGCAGATTTCTGACACAATTCCAAAGTTATGCGTAATCACCAGAATTGCGACGCCAAGTTCCTTCTGAAGGTCCTTAAGAAGTTCCAAAATCTGGGCCTGAATCGTCACATCCAGCGCCGTCGTCGGCTCATCTGCTATGATCAGATCCGGCTTTGCTGCGATGGCCATTGCGATTACAACCCGCTGCAGCATTCCACCCGAGAATTCAAACGGGTACTGCTCATACCTCACCTCCGGAGGAAAGATCCCCACCTGCTCCAGTAAAGCCATGGTTTTTTGCTTAGCCGTCTTCTTGTTGTCATGAAAATGACGGATGAATACTTCGTCGATCTGCTCTCCCACAGTAAAAAGGGGATTTAATGCGGACATCGGATCCTGGAAAATCATGCTGATCTTCCTCCCTCTGATAGCCTGCATCTCCTTTTCAGAAAGCTGCAGAAGATCTCTTCCCTGAAGATTGATTTCTCCCCGCATCCGCACCAGCCGTTTATTATGCAGTCCCATCACAGCCTTAGCTGTAACGCTCTTGCCGCAGCCTGATTCGCCCACGATTCCATGAATAGAACCCTTCTCTACAGTTAAGTTTACCCCTCTTACCGCATGTATCAGTCCTCGCGTCGACATAATATCCACGGACAGGTTCTTTATTTCTAAGAGTGCTGACATGACTGCGACCTCCCATTCACATCTTGATTCTTCGCTTTCTGCGCTTCCAGCTTTCTAACCCTTCTTTCGTAAGCTCTGTCATATTTCCTAAACGAAGGAAGCTTTCTCTGTCTTGGTTCCAAATACCTATATAATCCATCACTGAAAATATTGATCGCAACAACCAACAGTATGATACATAGTCCCGGCAGCAGTGCCAGTAAAGGATTCTGCATCAGATAGGATCTTCCTTCATTCAGCATATTCCCCCAATCAGCTGTAGGCGCCTGCACACCAAAACCTAAAAAGCTCATGCCCGCCAGATCCAATATCGCATAGCCAAGATTCAATGTCAGCTGTACAATCACACTCGAGACGCAATTGGGAATGATGTGTACGAACATGATTCGTATATCAGAATAGCACATGGAATGCAGCGCCTCGACATACAGCTTGTTCTTTTCTACCATTGTCAGAGAACGGACCAGTCTTGCAATTCCCGGAATATACACGATACCTAACGCGAGGATGGCATTGCTCATATTTCTTCCCAAGCCCGCAACTAATACGAAAGCCAATAAGAGCGACGGAAAGGATAGTATAATATCGCAAATTCTCATAAAGAACGCATCCGTCTTTCCTCCATAATATCCACATACAAGGCCTACCGGTACGCCTATGACGATGGAAAGAAAAACAATTGCCAATCCTCCAAAGATCGTCGTTCTCCCACCATAAAACAACCTCGTCAGAATATCTCGTCCTACGGAATCTGTCCCCGCAACATGTGCGCTCGTCGGTCCGCTCAGCGTAGCGCCCATATCCTGCACGTACGGATCATACGGTGAAATCAGCGGAGCGAATACACTGCAAAAAAGTATGATGCCCAATATGATAAGTGAAACAATAACGGGTATGGTAAATAAAGTACCTGTCTTCCCTTTCGATGAAAGGCTCAGTTCTTTTTTACGAAACATAATATTTCTCCTTCTATTCCAATCTGATTCTTGGATCTAATACTGCGTATAAAACATCCACCAGTAAATTACAGAGCAGGAACACCACTACCATCAGCAGTGTTAAACTCTGTATAACCGGATAGTCCGACTTGCTTATACTATCCGCTAATAAGGAGCCTACGCCGTTTAAAGAGAACACCTTTTCTACTAAGACAGATCCTCCAAGCATGCCCGCAATCTCCAGGCTTGTCACAGTCAGCACAGGTATTGCTGCGTTTTTCAGAGCGTGTTTATATACAACCTGCCACCGCTTCAAACCTTTCGCAGTTACTGTTTCAATGTAATTAGATGTCAGCTGCTCCACCATATTGCTTCGAGTAATCCTCATAATCAGTGCCATCCTGCCAAAAGCCAGCGACACAGCTGGCAGGATCAGGTATCGTATATTGCTGATCCAGTCGGTTCCTGTTCCAAATGTAGGAAATATCGGAATAACCATCGTAAATAACAGCATCAACAAAATACCGGTAAAGAACGACGGCGACGAAACAAGCACCAATGAAGTAACCGTTAACGTCTGATCCACCATGCTGTTCATCTTAGAGGCGCTCAGCACCCCTAACGGTATGCCGATGAATATCATCAGTATTGAGCTCATCAATACTAACTCGACAGTTATAGAAATTCTCGTACCCAGCAGTGATGCAACGGATTCTCTGAATTGATAGCTTTTCCCAAAATCGCCGTGGAACATCCCGCTGATCCAGGTCACATATTGTTCCGGCAAAGACTTGTCCAGATTATATTCCACCCTAAGAGCCGCTATCGTGTCTTCACTCATCGCTTTTCCCTTTGTGATAGATGCAATCGGATCTAACGGCGTGATCCGGACTACTAAAAAGATCAGGATCGATACGATAAACACCGTAATAATCAGCTGCAGAATACGTTTAGAAATATATTTTGCCATTTTGCGCCTCCCATCGCTCCTCGTTTCTCACAAATAAAGATCTGCATCGTCGCGGAAGATGCCCGCCAAAGTGGTCCCGTTCAAGAATGCCCGATACACTGTCAAATAGTCCGTTCCACTGTATCTGACCGTATTCTCATCCAGGCGAATCGTTCCCGCGATACCCATAGCCATCGCAGCCTGCGCCTCTGCCGTATAGCGAACATCTAACTCAATCTGTCCATCAATTTTCATAGGTTTGATGCCATCATCTTTATAACTTCTCAACGCTTTTTCAACTGTATTTGTTATATTCTCTGCGTTCCTCTTCGGGTGATGACAGAGCGCAGCATTATTGCTGATAGCAATCTTTGTTTCCACCGTGTAAATACCGGGAATACTCTTTTTTGCATCCTCAATGACTTGATCATCGCCAGATAAGAATACTACCGGCACGTCATATGCGCCTATGCATAACCCCACTAAATCGTGTTCTGAAATCAGGGTTCCATTTAATCTCATTTCGACCATAGTTCCATACGCATAGCTATGACTCGCGACCCCTTTTCCCCCTTTTCTCTTGTGATATCCAATAAACAGCGCAGCATCACAGCCCAGATCACAGCCTTCAGCCATACCCAATGGGCGAATTCCACCAGAAATCAAATCGACTCGTTCATCCAACTGGTCAATCAACAGATTATTTCCTGCATTGTGCGCATCATTTACGATAACCTGCGTTGCGCCTGCCCGATATGCACCCTCCACAGCGGCATTCACATCATTAGCCATCATCCTCTGCGCCCAAGGATACAAAGTCTGATGGCTGGGCATCACTTGTCCTAATTTATAAATACCTGAGATTCCCTCAGCATCCATTGAAATATATATTCTCATGTTTCCTCCTATTTCATCATTTACAAAAAAGTTCTTATCAGTCAATTGATCCTTTAGCATTAATTCCGTTTTCGAAAAAGAATCGGGGCAACCATCGGTTCATACCGGATGCTTACGCCGTCGATATTTCCATCCTTATCATCCTGCCCATTTACGGGAACCTTCATGGTTAAAATATCTTCTTTGACACCATCCAGCCAAAATGAGGATCTGCCCCAATGATGCAGTGGAAGCGTCTGATCCCGATATTGAAGATAGAGCTGACCGTTTCTCATTTCTATCGTTACAGTTCCATATCCCGGTTCAAAATACTCTCCAACATAGTCGCCAAACGGATGCTCCGACAGCTCCCCTTTGGCGTCATTGCTCAAGTAGCCGGTTGTCAAATCCTCTTCACAATCGTCGTATCTCTCTATCGGCGCTTCTTCCTGCTGATCCCGAAACCGCTTTTCCCAATGCGCATCTGGATATCCTAAAGCCCTGTCGAGAATTCTGTACAGCATAGTATAAAATACGGGGGTCGACGGCGAATGCAGATTCATCAAAATAGCGACGCCAATCTGATCATCCGGCAAATATACCTGCAAAGTGCTGTACCCTTCTATTTTTCCAGAATGCTTCTGAAATCTATGGCCACGATAATCACCGCATTGCCAGCCCATGCAATAGCCTTTGCCTGGATAGCAGTCTTCGGCCAGACCTGCGCTGTCTACATAATCCATCTGTTTTTCATGCATCTGCCGAAAGTTTTTTTCCGAAATAAGCACCTCGCCGGACGGTCCTTTTCCACCGTCAATATGGAAATGAAGCCATTTAGCCATATCCTTCGGCGTGCTGTTTACTGACGCTGCCGGCCCGGCTAAATCTACGTTCCAAAATGGAAGTCTGGTCAACGTACTGCCGACAAATTTATAAGGCACAGCATGATTATCATCTGACAAAATTTCCTGTGCCGTGCAGGTTGTTCTCTCCATCTTTAAAGGAGCGAGAAGATAATTGCGAAGCAAAACATCCCAAGACTCACCCGAAACGGCTTCTGTCACATATCCTGCAAGCGCGTAAATCAGATTGCTGTACTGAGCCTTCTGACGAAACGGCAGATTTGGTTCAAGATAACGCAGCCTCTGTGCAAGTTCTTTCCTTGTAATTGAGCCAGGCCACAATGCATCGTGCCCCCCGAGACCCGTCCTGTGGCATAACATATCACGAATCGTCATTTCATCATTCGCAGTTTTATCCTTCATCATCAAATCAGGAACCATATCTTTTATCGGCTTGTCAAAACTGAGTTGATCCAGGTCAACTAGTTTGGCAACCAAAGCAGCTGTCATGGACTTTGAGCAAGACGCAATGCAGAATTGGGTATCCTCATCTACCGGTAATTTGTTTTCCACATCTCTATAGCCCAGGCATAATATCTGATCTTCCTGTCCCGGTTGGATTAACACAACTGCTAATCCTGGTATCCGCCAATAATTCTTTTCTCTTTGAATATAATCTTTATCTAATTGAATTGATCGTACCAATTTATGCTCCTCTCTTTGAACCTTCACATAAAACATTTTCCGAAACTTAATATATTTAATACGCAAATTCCATGCCATCGTTTCGGCATTTTTCATATTTTTTCGTCATATCTGTATTCTTGAAAAATTGGCACTTTTGGCGTCAGAATTTTTCCTCAAGCCTATTCATTTCAGACATAGGCGTCCATCAAAAGCCATTAAAAACCATTTAAAACCATTTATCTTGATTTTTCTTTGACCTTCATCTATAATAAAATATATTTACGTAGAAAAGGCGGACACGAAAATGGAAACAAAAACAATAGCCATCATATATGACAGCTGTACAAACCTTCCCGCAATTAAGCATAATCAGCACACTTTGGAAGAACTCTTTGAGGGATATGTGCGCACGATCAACTACTATTTTGACGAATTAACTGATAATACGATTATCGAAGGCGACGCCTTTTTGCTTTCTAACGAAACGCTGCTCGCCCCATTACGTCCTTATATTTCGGATTTTAAAAAAATCATTTTGATGAAGAGAAGTATTCAGAAAGCGGCCATGTCCTCAATCATGGACATTCCCGATGGATCGGACGTTTTAATGGTGAACGACTCCTTTGATTCCTCTGTTCATACTGCGCACGCCTTGTATGAGCTGGGAATCAGTCATTTGAACTTAATTCCTTATAATCCCGCATTGGAAGACCAAGGCATCTACCGACACCTTCAATATGCCCTGACACCAGGAGAAGGTCACCTTGTTCCTCCGTACATTTCCCATGTCATCGATTTTCTTTACCGCGTTATCAGCTTCGATACACTGCTTCAGCTATCAGAAACACTGCATCTTACCAACGATATAATTTCCAGAAATCTGATCCGACACTTAAATTCTATCGCAGAACGGGGCAGTAACTCGCCGGCCAGCTTTTTAAGCAGCCATTTAAAAACACAGATCATCAATCTTGTCGTCAGAGATCTTTCCTCTGCTATTTTCGTTGTAAATACGGAATTCCAACCAATCTATAGTAACGAACAGGCAGATCGCCTGCTTCAGTCAAAAGACCCAGCGCGAACATCCGGCGCAAAACTGCAAGCCGAAATAGCGGAATTTTTAAAGAGTATAAAAACCGACACCATCATTGAATTAAATGAAAGCCGTTATATGGTCGAGAAGGTCCCCCTCATGTTTATGGACCAATTAATGGGCCATTGCTTTACGTTCCACAGTGAAAACAGCATCCGCGAAATGGAATTGAATCTAAGTAAGCAATTACGTCAGAACGGTCTTTTCGCAAGATATCACTTTCAAGATATTTTGCACGTGTCGCCTGTCATGGATGAAGCCATCATAATTGCAAAACACGCTGCCGACACAGACCATACCGTGCTGCTGCACGGCGAAAGCGGCACCGGTAAAGAACTGCTCGCCCAATCAATTCACAATTATTCCCGCAGAAAAAACTATCCTTTCGTCGCAATCAACTGCAGTACCTTACCAGAATCATTGCTGGAAAGCCAATTATTTGGCTATGAAGGCGGCTCCTTTACGGGTGCTCAAAAAAACGGAAGACCGGGTCTTTTCGAACAGGCCAATCACGGAACCATCTTTCTGGACGAAATTGGGGATATTTCCCCAAATTTGCAGGCCCAGTTATTACGAGTGCTGCAAGAGCGGCAGGTTATGCGTATAGGAAGCGGCAAGATCATAGATCTTGATGTGCGCATTATTGCCGCCAGCAATCAAAATCTCGAAGAGCTTATCCGCCGCGGAGAATTTCGCAGCGATCTGTTTTACCGTCTCAGCGTTATCCCTATCGAGATCCCGCCTCTCCGAGAACGCAAAGAGGATATTCTCCCCATTATATCTGTTTTCCTGGGCGATCTGTACGCAGAGATCTCTGATGAGCAAAAGAGAATCCTCTGCGCTTACAATTGGCCAGGCAACATCCGCCAATTAGAGAATGCCGCAAAGTACTACGAGACACTGCATACCTTCCCAAGCTATCTGCATACTTCTGAATTCGTCCAAGTTCACTCCCGGCCAGAAGTCTTTTCACAAAGAATACAGAAGAACGAGAATTATGATGCAGCGCATAAGCTTAATACATTGATTCTGGCATTGATTTCCGCCTCGACTGAACCCTTTCATGGAATCGGCCGCGGAGTCATCTTAACCAAACTCAAAGAACAAAACATCCACATCAGCGACGGAAAACTTCGTCAGCTGCTGACACAATTCGAGGCAGATGGCCTGGTTACCATCGCAAAAGGACGCGGTGGCTGCAGAATCACGCAGAAAGGAAAGCAATACTTAAAAGAGCAAAGCCTTTAGCCGGCAGCAAACGCATTGCATTTTTAAAATAATAAAAACAACAGGACAAGCCCCATTTTGAGACTTGTCCTGTTGCTTTATTTTTCCTCTACAATTCTTCCATCTCCTCGACATCCAGCCCTGTCGCCTTTGCTATCTCGGCAAGAGTCATACCAGACGCCTTCAGATTTGCGGCAACCTCTCTTTTGCCTTCGTCGCGGCCAGCCCGCAGGCCGTCTTCCCTCGCCACATATTTTTCATGCCTGATGTGTTCTTCTAACGTCATCTGCATCCGCCTCCGCTCCGAACCATTGTACTTGTCCACCATATCATCGATTTTCTCTATCAACGCATCGCCCATCTTATTCTTCGGGTCGTTGATGTAAGCGTACAAGGCTTTCAAATTCTCCGGAACCCTTGCCGCATCGCAGCTGGTGTTCAAGATTATTATATTTTATTAGCCACTACTGTTACAACTTTGTTATAGCGCTTCAACTGGACGGGTTTCGTATTCAGCAGAAATCTGCACAGAAAATGGTCTTAAAATCCATGAGGCGCCCTGACCTCATATCGCCGCCACCATAACCGTCAGATCGTCCCGCTCCCGAATACCGTACTTCTCCGCGGCCTTATTGACGATCAGCTCCGCCACCGTTTCCGGGTCCCTGCTGCCGATCTCCGAAAGCCGCTGTCTCAGCCACTGGCATTCCGGGTCCTGCCTGTCGCAGTCAGTAACACCGTCAGAAACCATGACCAGAAGCTCCCCTTTCTTCAGCTTCACATCGATATATTCCAGCTTTACGCCGTCCAAAATGCCCACCGGCGGCGCGGGCCGCTTCAGGGCAGAAACCCGTCCCTCATGCTTGACGAAGGTCGACGCCGCTCCCATCTTGAAAATCTGCGCCCTGCCGCTTTCCTTGTCGATGATGGCAAGATCCACGGTCGCGAACATATCTCCCTGATTTCCCGCCATCAAAACGGCATTGACCGTTTTCATCGCCACATCCACGTCGAACCCGGCCTCCAGCAGTCTGGCCAGGGTCACTACTACCAGCCGGCTTTCCGCCTGGGCCCGGCTGCCCTTTCCCATGCCATCGCTGATGATCAGTGCCTGCTTATTGTGCCCAAAGGAGAAGGACAGACAGCTGTCGCCGGACACCGCCTCGAAGGCATAGGAGGCGCTGCCGACAGGCACCGGCGGGAGCCCCTTTGATTCCGCGGAAGCGTTTCTCCCCGCCAGATCCTCCAGGAGGCCGTCTACCACCCGGGCCATGCCCTGAAACTGATAGGAGATGATCTGTCGGTGATCAAAGCCCGCGCTGTACATCTTTGCCAGGGAATTGAAAGCTTCCCTCTTCTTGCGCAGATCCCGCCTGATCGCGAAGAGCTGCACGTCCTTCTCCCCGCAGGCCTCCGGCATCAGCTTTGACGAAAGGCTGCACCACATCCGCGTCAGCAGATGAGCCGGAACCGCGGTCAGCACCGCCATGGCCGCCGCCGCGCCGTAAACAGCTTCAGGCAGAGAGACTGCCGTCGCCGCGAAGATGATCAAAGCCAGCACCGTCTTGCGATACCGCCCCTCCAGCAGGCCCGCGCCGTACCAGCCTATGATCAAAGCGGCAAAGACCGCCACAAAAGCTTCTTCATCGCTGCTGCCCTGGCACCACCAGAACACACAGCCCATGACGGCTGTCACCAGAGCCGGCTGCAGCCCCTTGCAGTAGCACACCGCGGCAAAGAGCAGCAGCCACAGCGGAAATACGATCTGGCCGATCCCGATCCCTCCGATCAGCGACACCCCGAAGACGGACAGGGATATCCCGATTTTCTCCGCAGGTATCCGATCCGCTCCCTGACCCGCGAACAGCACCCGCGCCAGCGTATTGAAAACTCTTATGTAGATGACCAGCGCCACCGCCTCCTTGATCAAAGTCTGCGGGCTCAGCAGATACAGCATGTCCTTCGCGCCATAATAAAGGCAGCTGCACAGAATCACCGCCGCGGCCGCCACCGCCGTCCGCTGATTGATGGTAAACCTCTGCTTGTGAAAGAAGAGGAAGAATACCCCGCAGAATACCATAGCCATCAGATCTCCATAGAAATCCAGCCCCTGCCCGCTGAAGGTCAGCATACCCGCGGCCATGACCGGCACCAGGTAGATGTACACCGTAGACACCGCCGCCATAACCGTGATCAAAGCTATCGCCGCCGGAAACGTCCCGTCAAAAAGCTGGATTCTTCCCACAAAAAAAGCCACTGTCAAAGTGGCGAGCACAGATTTCAGGTTGATTTGATTTCCTACAAATTCCATAGCTTGTCCCCTTTGCTTACATGATATATATGTTCTTGCCCCATTCTATCATGTAAGCAGAGGCGAATGCTGTCGAAAGGCGGAAGGAGAAGGAAAAATTCAGGAGCAGGTTTTGTGCATATATACTGCCATATTGATATACATGACCGCAGTACCCAGCGAAAAGAAACTGCTCAGTGTCTCCCAATCGAAGTCCCAACTGGCGATACCGGCGAGCAGTAAACTGCCGTCAAAGACCCCAAGCACGCCGCGAATCACCGCTGCCAGAAAAATCATCGCTTTTGACGCAGGCGTGATCCCTTTGCCCCCGGCCAAAAGGCCCGCAATCGCGCAAAGGGCAGAAGGGATCCCGAGAAAAAGGAGCGAAGACGGCGGCAGATCTTCGCCGAACAGGCAGTAGTCGGCAAGCAGCGCGAAAATCATACCCATGGCCACGGCAGCAAGAAAATTCGCGATACGGAACAGGAGAAGATTTCTCCGCAGTAAAAAAATCAGAAATACTCCTGTCGCTGCCAAAAAGAGCAAGTCCGAAATCAATTCCACAGATATTTTTTCATTCCAACTCATAAGCTCTCCGATTCCGCCTAATAGTCCCGCCGCTGTCATCAGAAACGAAACGATCTGCGCAGTGATCATCTTTCTCACGTCTTTCCCTGTGTCCCTCCATTTGTCCTTCTGTTCCATCGCTTTCTCTCCTTTCATGTTTAGTGTAATTTTACACTTTTTATTCCAATTTGTCAAGTTTGATGATCAAAAGATCAGAAACAGATAAAAAGCCAAATAAAGCCAAATATAATATCCACAGATAAAAACTCGCAGGGAAGCGTCCACAGAAGGAAAAATTCAAAAGTCATTCACAAGAGACGCCGCGCGAAAAAAAGAAAAAGCGCTGCAGCCTTTGCAACGTCGGTAAACCAGCTGTTACATTTCGGCAGCGCAGCGCTTCTCAATATTCGTTTACGAAATCAAAACAAAATCAACGCTTTCCTTCAGCAATTTGCTCCAAGACTCTGCCTCAGGGCTTTGCTTCAAGATTTCGCTTCATGGCTTTAGAAATATTCTTTTGCCAGTTCCGCGAATCTAGGCAGGGAGTTTACAATCTTCTCCTCGGATACGCAGTAAGCCATTCTCACATAGCCAGGGCCGGCGAAGGAGCTTCCCGGTACCAGAAGCAGATTGTGCTTCTTTGCCGCGGCGACAAATTCCTTCTCGTCTTCTACCGGTGACTTCATCCACAGATAGAAAGCGCCTTCCGGCTTGACGCACTCGAAGCCCAGCTTGGTCAGGCCATCGTACAGCAGGTTCGCGTTTTTCTCATAATAAGAAACATCGCACTGCGCGTCTACGCATCTTTCGATAACCAGCTGCATCAGGGACGGCGCGTTGGTGAAGCCGCCGACGCGGTTAGCTACTGTAGCTGCCGTGATAAATTCTTCCGCGTTGTCGGACTCGTCCGGAATGACTACATAGCCGATTCTTTCGCCCGGCAGGGACAGAGACTTGCTGTAGGAGTATGCCACTACAGTGTTGTCATAGTATTTGGTCAGATACGGAACATCTACGCCGCCGAAGGCCAATTCTCTGTACGGTTCGTCAGAGAGCAGATAGATCACTGTTCCATATTCTTCCTGCTTCTTTTTCAGGATCTCCGTCAGCCCTTTGATGACTTCCTCTGAGTAAACAGCGCCGGTCGGGTTGTTCGGGTTGTTGACGATGACGGCCTTTGTCTTCGGCGTGATCTTTTCCTCGAACTCGTCCAGCTTCGGCATGAAACCGCCTTCTGGATTTGGAGATACCGCAACGGTAACGCCGCCGTATGTCTTGATGTAGTTGCCGTATTCCAGGAAGTACGGCGCAAATACGATCACTTCGTCACCTTCATTGATCATCGTTCTCAGCAGAACGTTCAGAGCGCTGCCTGCGCCGACGGTCATGATGATGTTGTTCATGTTAAAATGAGTACCAAACCGTCTGTTCAGATTCTCAGCGACCGCAGTCCTCGTTTCAGGGAATCCCGCGTTGCTCATGTAGCCATGTACATAAAGAGGATCTTCATTCTGAATAATATCGATGATGGCGTTCTTAACTTCCTCCGGAGCCGGTACGCTCGGGTTGCCTACGCTGAAGTCAAATACGTTTTCAGCGCCGAACTGTTCAGCCATTCTCTTACCTTCTTCAAACATGGCCCTTACTACAGAACTGTTTGCTACTAATGGTTCCATCTTTTTTGAAATCATCTTTCTTTACCTACCTTTTCATAATCTGGTCATAATCTGATATGTCTATTTTACTGCAATTGGACCGAAATGAAAAGGGGAATCTTTCAGAAAATTAGTTTTTGTTTTTTTGGATTCCCGATTTGCCTGTGTTTAAGCCATTTCTAAGCGATCCCCAAGCGCTTCCTGCACCCTCTATACACCGTCCGAATACCCGGTCCGCGCAAAAAAATCCCTTGACTTTCCTCCGTTTTTATGATAAAAAGATAGTAGTCGTGTAGCGCATGATATGCAACGCAAAGCGTATAATATTCCTTTACTTTATGAGGAATACTATGCGCTTCTTTTTTTGTGAATCGCTGCTGCCGGACAATTAAAGTTACACATCATTAAAGTTACACATCATAATGGAGGTAAGCATGATTAAAACAAAAACACAGGGAATTATATTCGGGATCCTCATGTCCTATACAATGGCATATGGCATGGAGGTCTATAACATAGCTATTAAAATGGCTTTCAATCTTCAGGCTGGCGGATTCAGCAATATGACCAACATCGTATTCTGGGAAGCGTTGAAGGAAGCCGCCTATATGGGAGCCTTTGTATTCCTGTTTTCCAACCTTTGGGGCAACCGCCTGGGCGCGCGCTTTGCCGAGCGCCGCTGCGATCCGAAAAAGGACAATCCTTATTTTTGCACGCTGATGCGCCAGGGAGGTACCGTCGCCGTCATGTGCCCGACCATGAGCCTGGTGGCAACCATTCTGTTCAACATCGTTCTGGGCGGAGACGCCTGGATCAACCTGCCTGCCATCTGGATCGGCACCCTTATGAAGAACTTCCCGATGGCCTTCTTCTGGAACTTCTTCGCCGCGGCTCCGTTTTCACACTGGCTGTTCAGCAAGCTGTTCCCGGCAAAGAACCAGCGCGTTCAGATAGCGAAGAAGACAGAAAGAGCCGCCGCGATCGCAGACGCGAAGGCATATGACAAGGACGAAGAAAAATACGCGTAACCGTATAAGACATCGTGCAAAGCCATTTAAAATCCTCGCACGAAACCATCGTACAAGACCATCATACAAGACCATCATACAAAACTATTTAAGCCCCTCATATTAATCATATAAAACTGAACCAAAAAAAGCCACGGGCTGCGGGATCACCCGCAGCCCGAAACTTTGTGAAAAGCAAAAGGATTTTATTTTACCGCATCCGCTCCGACCTGAAAAGCCTTCAGGTTCAGATCGATGAATTTTTCTTTTACATTTTTTCTGATGATATCTTCCCAGTCGATGTCGTCCAGGCCCATCAGCTTGACCAGAGCCCCCAGCAGAATGACGTTGGCCGCCTTTACGTTGCCCAGCTCGCCGGCCATTTTGGTCGCGTCCATGGTATGTACTCTGCTCGCGGCTTTTTTGATCTCGTCGATGACGTCATCGGCATACTCTTCTGCGCCTGTCAGCACGGTCATAGATGGGATTCTCTCGGTGTTGACGACCACGGCTCCATCTGGTTTCAGATAGTCCAGGGTTCTCAGGGCCTCCATCTCCTCAAAGGAAACGACGATGTCCGCCGTGCCCTTCTCGATCACAGGGGAGAAAACCTTTTCTTTGCTGTATCTTACCTGAGACACCACGTCGCCGCCTCTCTGGCTCATTCCGTGAATCTCACTCATCTTTACGTCATAACCTGCTTCCATCAGGCCAAAGGTCAGCATCTTCGCCGCGGTGATGGTACCCTGTCCACCAACGCCAGATAACAAAATATTCTTCGTCATTTTATTTCTCCTCCTTTACGATGGCATCTACAGGGCAAACCTGTGCACAAACATCGCAGCCTACGCAGTCCGCTCTGTTGATATGTACTTTCTTCGTTTCTTTGTCAAAGATCAGCGCCGGACATCCGGTCTTCTGGCATGCCTTGCAGCCGATGCACTTGTCCGTGTCTACCACATCTTTGGTCTGGAACAGGCCTGGGAACTCTTCCAGGTCAGCCGGTGAGAACTTCTTCAGGACGCACGGCCATCTGGTGATGATGACGGACGGTTCGTCCAGATCCCAGAATTCATCAAAGGCTGCGTCGACGGCCTTCAGGTCGTTCGGGTTGATGGTCTTCACGTGCTTGATACCCATGGCTTTGACCAGCGCTTCGATATCAACCATGTTGGCCTCTTCCCCTTTGACCGTGTAACCGGTTCCCGGATTCTGCTGATGGCCGGTCATGCCCGTGATACGGTTGTCCAGGATCACGTTAATGGTGTTGCTGTTGTTGTAAACCGTGTTCATCAGGGAGTTGACGCCGGTGTGGAAGAAGGTGGAGTCACCCAGCACGGTAACGACCTTTTTCTTGATGCCCTCTCTGTTGAAGGTCTGCTGCGCGCCGTGTCCCATGGAGATGGAAGCGCCCATGCAGATAGCGGCGTCCATGGCGTTGTAAGGAGCCCCGTATGCCAGGGTGTAGCATCCGATATCGCCGGTGATCATCACGTCTTTTCTCTTGCCCAGTCTGTAGAACAGGCCTCTGTGCGGACATCCCGCGCACAGGCTTGGCGGACGCTTGATGACTTTCTCCTTGGCGTACTCGATTTGCGGCAGCGCTTCGCCGGAAAGAGCCTTTCTCAGCACGTCCGTAGTCATTTCCCCGTATGGAGGGAAGGTGTCCTTGCCGTGACACGCGAAGCCCAGTCGCTGCACGAATTCTTCAATATATGGATCGTCTTCCTCGACGATATAGACGGTTTCAACCTTGCTGCAGAAGTCTTTGATCATCTCTGCAGGCAGCGGATATGTAAAGCCCAGCTTCAGATAGGACGCGTCCTCTCCGAATACTTCCTTCGCGTAATAGAAGGACGGACCGGAGGCGATAACGCCGACCTTCGTGCCGTTCATCTCCGCAAAGTTGAACTTGGACTTCTCGGAGTACTCAGCCAGCTTCTTGGTTCTCTCCTCCACGTTGACTCTGTTGACTCTGGCGTTGGCCGGCACACAGACGAATCTGGCCAGATCCTTTTCCCACGGTCTGTTAGGAACTTCCACTCTCTCGCCCACTTCTACCAGGGACTTGGAATGACAGACACGGGTTACCATTCTCATCAGCACCAGCGCGCCGAAGGTTTCAGAAACCTCGTAGGCTTCCTTCATCATGTCCAGACATTCCTGAGAATCCGCCGGCTCGAACATCGGCATCTTGGCCATTTTGGCAAAGTTTCTGTTGTCCTGCTCGTTCTGGGAGGAGAACATGCCCGGCTCGTCCGCGGTTACCAGAACAGATCCTCCGTTAACTCTCATGGTAGCGAAGGTCATCATAGGGTCCGCCGCCACGTTGACGCCTACATGCTTCATGGAAGCCATGCTTCTTGCCCCTGCCATGGACGCCCCTGCCGCGGATTCCATAGCTACTTTTTCATTCGGCGCCCATTCGGCGTAGATCTCTTTATATTTTGCTACGTTTTCCAGAATTTCGGTACTCGGTGTGCCCGGGTATGCAGATGCGTGCGTAACGCCTGCTTCGTACGCGCCTCTTGCGATGGCTTCATCGCCTGTCAGTAATCTCTTCATAAGACTTTTTCCTCCTTTTTTATCTGCCAAGCTGCTGCAGCCGGGTCATCAAAAGGTCTGCAGCGGCACTATCGATTCAAGTTGGCAGCCATATCGGCTTTTTTCTCTTGATGGCTTTATTTTAATCCAAGAAAAAAAAATGTCAATTCGTTTTGCTAAATTTTATTCAAAAAACACTAAAAAATTCAAAAATATGTTTTTAAACACAAATTTTATTAATTTTTTATGTTAATTTTAACAAAATATTTTTCTGTGCACAATGCCCGCGCCGCCTCTGAATATTCTCAGTATTTTCAACATTTCTAAGAGATTTTTACCAGCTTTTTCTGCCGTTTTAAAATATTTTCCGAAAAATGCTTCGTGTTTTAGATATTTTTCATTATTTTCAGTTTATTTTTGAATCTAATACTTGACAAGGCGGCCCTTTCTGTCATAAAATATTGTATAATCAGAAAGCGAGGTGGCCCATGAAGCAAGATCTCAGAAAAGCTCCCATCCGTGAGCAGATATACGGTATTATCAAAGGCAACATCCTGAACCGCAGATATGATTTTGGCAGCCGTCTGTCCATCACCGCGATCTCAAAGGAGCTCAATGTCAGCAATACACCTGTCCGCGAAGCCCTTTCCATGCTGGAGCGTGACGGACTCATCGAAATCTACCCAAACGCTGGACCATTCGTCATTTCCTTTTCAAAGAAACGGCTCGAGGCCGTAGCGCAGGCCATTCTCAGCATGCTGCTGGGCGCGTTGGAGCTCTGTCAATACACCAACCGGATCGAAAAACTGATCCCCATGCTGCAGAACGCTTTAAAAGAGCAGATCCTCCATCAGGACGCCGACAGCGAGCAGGAATACGCCCGCTGCTCCATCGCCTTCGAGAGCGCTTTTATCCAGTGCTGCGACAACGCCTATCTGTCAAAGCAGTACAGCGAGATCGAGGATCTCTTCTATCTGACGGTCATGTACGATCAGCTGTACATCGATACCGTCCGCAAACGGGCCGTCATGGAGCATCAACAGATCCTGAGCGCTATCATGACCGGAGATTTCGACATGGCAAAACGCCTGCTGAAGGCGCACTACGACCGTTTCGGCCAGGAACGTCAGGAAGCCGACGCATAACCGTTTATCAAAGGGTGTCCGCCCCGCTGTCACACGCCGTCAGGCTGTGCGGCGTGAAGGACGCTCTTTTTTCATGCGCCTGGCAGCCTTATCCCATTCGTCCAGCCATCTCGGAAGTTTGGCATTTCGTTTGGCATCTGAGAAGAAATCCTCAATTTTGCCAAACCGGGCCGCCGTTCACCTCCGCCGGTCAACGCCAAGCTCCGCCTCCGGTCAACGTTCACCACCGTTCGCATCGTTCCATTTCCGCCTGCGCAGGCGGTACCGCGCAAGGCAGGCCAGCAAGACCATGCCCAGATAGCCGGTATAGGGATAGATGGCCCCTACCAGCCGGTCGAAAGGCAGCTGTCCCAGTATCAGCGAATCCAGGCTGATGAGCAGCGCCAAGATCAAAGCGCCTTTTCCCGGCTTTGCCAGGCTGTCGCAGATGGTCCAAAGCATGGGAGCGGCTGTAGAGAAGATGCCCAGAAGCATGACACCCACAAAGATCACGGCCACAGCCGGCGAAACGGCCTTGGCCAGCTCTAAGGCGGGCACGACGCTGCCTGCCGCGTCCTCCAGATGCAGCCCCAGCGCAAGATCCATGAAGATCACCGTCACCATGAGCATAACGCCTCCCAGAATACCTCCCGCTCTGGCCTCTCTGGCCGACGAGGCGTCCCGTCCCAGGGCCATGAGAAAGGCGACGGAGCTGACGATGTTGTAGGCCACATAGAGGATTCCGCTCATCCACCACTGCCCAGCGGGCCTCATGTCTCTAAGACCGGCAACCCCCGCATCGTCGAAAAAGCCCTGACTGACACCCTTTGATGAAAAGATGGAGCAGAGAGCGACGAAAATCGTAAAACCTATGATCAGGGGTCCCATGGCGCCTACCAGGTCGATGAGCCGGGACAGGCCGAAAGCGAAGGCGAGGAAGACCAGCAGGGCCATGAGCAGGCCCCCGATGTAATACGGCACGCCGAAGTAGGCCTGGATGGACGCCCCCGCTCCGGAGACCATGACGGCCAGCACGGCGAAGAGGTAGCAGATGACGAAGTACTCAAAGAAAGTCCCGACGACGCGCCCGCACAGCCTTTGATAGGGTTTCTCCACGGCGCTTCCGGAAGAAAGCCCGCCCTGCCGCCAGCCTGCCTCCATGAGGGTGGAGCCGACCCACGCGAACAGGGCCATGCTGATCAGGGCCGCGCCGATGCTGTAGATTCCGTACGATGTGTAAAACTGCAGGATCTCCTGTCCCGTGGCGAAACCGGAGCCGATCTCAAAGGCGATGTAGGCTCCGGCGTATTTGATGACCCTGATCGGGCTGACTGTCTCTTTCTGTTTCACGTTCATGCTGCACGCACCCCCCTGTCTTGATCCTAGCCATCTTGGTCCTAGCTTCCTAGCTGTCCCGGTCCTATCTGTCTTGGCCCTGGCTGTCCTGGTCCTATCCTATGCCGGCGCGCCGGAAAAAATGACCCCGGAACAACCGTCCGGGGCCATATTTGCTATATTTGCTATGTTTGTCAGTTCTGCCATGCCTGCCAGCCTTGCCATGTCTGTCATGCGCACGTGATTTAAAGCATAAAGCTCCGCACGCCGATCTTTGTCGGTTTTCAGGGCTGCAGCGGGACAGCGGCGGGCAAAAAACCAGCCACGCGTCAAACGCGTGGTTTTCAATTGACGGGCATAGCCCTCTATTCCTCGCGGACACGTCAAACGTGTAAAAAGAAATCTGCCAGCTGCGGGTGCTATAACTTACTTTCTCTTTTGCTTAAACGGACCGACTTCGCTCATCGTCAGCTGCTTTCACAGCTGGTCTTCTTCAAGCTGTTTCTTTATGTACTCCGCAATTCTGGCTTCATTTTTTCCTACGGTATCAACATAATACCCCCTTGCACCAAAACTCACGGTTCCTGTATTTATACTTCAGCCCGCCGAATTGCTCGTACAGCATTGTGCTGCTCTTCCCCTTGAGATATCCCATGAACTTGGAAACTGCATATTTAGGCGGTATTTCTACCAACATGTGGATATGATCAGGGCACACTTCCGCGGCAACGATATGCACGCCTTTCCATTCGCAAAGCTGTCTTAAAATCTGGCCAATTGCTTTCTTATGCTCCCCATAAAATGCTTTCCTTCTGTACTTTGGGGCGAAAACAATGTGATACTTGCAATTCCACTTGGAATGCGATAAACTGTTAATGTCATTCATGCTCATGAATGTCCTCCTTCTCTTTTTTTGATTGCAGCTGGCAGACCGCATTCCAAGTATAGCAGAAGGAGTTTTTCTGTTCAACGGTGAAACCTTTTTGGAACCACGCGTCAAACGCGTGGTTTTACTTATACAAGAAAACCTGCCGGCATTTCTGTCGACAGGCTCTCCCAAAATATATGTCACTATATTATCTTGCTTTATAGTGGGTATGCAGCAGGTGATGTGCCTTTTCGCTGCCCGGCTCGCCAAGGTATGTCTTGTACAGCTCCTTGATGACCGGATTCTTGTGAGACTTTCTGATGAAATTCTCATGGTCGCTCTTGTAGAGGGCTTTGGCTCTCTCGTTGCCCAGGTTCATCCAGTTGCGCACGGATGACGGCTGCTGCGGCTGTCCTCCGCCGTTGACGCAGCCTCCCGGGCAGGCCATGATTTCCACGAAATCAAAGTGCTCGCCGCCTTTGATGCGCTCCATCAGCGCTCTGGCGTTTCCAAGACCGTGGGCCGCGGCCGCTTTGACGGTCACATCTCCGATCTTGATCTCGGCTTCCTTGATGCCCTGCTCCTGTCCGCGAACCTGCATATAGTCGATGGAATCGGAGCTCTCTCCGGTGACGATATCCGCCACGGTACGCAGAGCCGCTTCCATAACGCCGCCGGTGGCACCGAAGATGGTAGCAGCGCCGGTGGAGATGCCCAGCGGATGATCAAAGTCGCTGTCAGGCAGCGCCGGGAAGTCGATACCGAAGGCCTGAATCGCCTTTGCCAGCTCTCTGGTCGTCAGCACCAGATCCACATCTTGATAGCCAGTAGCCGCCAGTTCCTCTCTCTGCGCCTCGAACTTCTTCGCCGTGCAAGGCATGACGGAGATCACGATGATGTCCGCAGGGTCCAGCCCTTCCTTCTCAGCGTAATAGGTCTTGATCATGGCGCCCAGCATTTCGTGCGGTGATTTGCAGGACGAAAGGTTATCCAGCATATCCGGGAAGAAGTGCTCGCAGAACTTGATCCAGCCCGGTGAGCAGGACGTGATCAAAGGCAGATTCTCGCCGGTCTTCAGGCGGTGCAGAAGCTCGGTTCCCTCTTCCATGATGGTCAGGTCCGCGCCGGTATCGGTGTCAAAGACCTTGGCAAAGCCGATCATGCGCAGGGCTGTTACCATCTTTCCGGTTACGTCGGTGCCGAACGGCATGCCGAACTCTTCTCCCAGAGCCGCTCTGACCGCAGGGGCGGTCTGGACGACGATGTGCTTTCCAGGCAGCTTCATCAGAGCCCAAAGCTCGTCGAGGCTGGAGTGTTCCTGCAGGGCGCCGGTCGGACAGACGTTGATGCACTGGCCGCAGTTGACGCACTTTGATTCGTCGATCGGACGGTTAAAGGTGGTGCCTACCACGGTGCTGAAGCCTCTGTTGATGACGTCGATGGCTCCTACTGTCTGCACGTTATGGCAGACGCTGATACATCTTCTGCACAAAATACATCTGTTCGGGTCTCTCATGATGGAGATGCCGTTGTCTATTGCCATGACCTGGTTGGCTGTAACCACTTCCTGGTTCTTGGCGTAGTTGGCGAACTCGGTGTCCATGGTGTTGGCCAGGGTCTTCAGCTCGCAGCCTGTGGAACCTCTGTTGCAGCTCTGACACATGGCCGGATGGTTGGACAGTATCAGCTCCAGGTTCTTCTTTCTAAAGTTGAGGATGTCAGGGGTGTGGGTTTTGACCACCATGCCCTCGGCAACCTTCTGCACACAGGAGGCCTGCCAGTTCTTCGCGCCTTCCACTTCTACCAGACACATACGGCAGCAGCCGATCTCGCAGACGTCCTTCAGGAAGCAAAGGGTCGGAATCTTGATGTTGACTTCTTTTGCTGCCTGTAATATGGTGTAATCCTCTGGCACGTTAACGTCCATGCCATCTATGGTTAACTGTACTCTTTTCTTATTCTTCATTACTTGCCCTCCATTCTTTTATGCGTTCTTCATGATGGCCTTGAACGGACATTTTTCCATGCAGACGCCGCACTTGAGACATTTTTCGTTGTCGATGACATAAGGCGTAGTCTTGCTGCCTGAGATACACTGTGCAGGACAGTTTCTCGCGCAAAGTCCGCAGTGCTTGCACAGCTCGTCGTGAACCACGAATCTGAGCATGGAAACACAGACGCCGGCAGGACACTTCTTGTCGACAACGTGAGCTTCGTATTCATCTCTGAAGTATTTCATAGTGGAGAGTACCGGGTTCGGAGCCGTCTGGCCCAAGCCGCAGAGAGCACCCTTCTTGATGTTTTTCGCCAGGTATTCCAGATCGTCCAGATCCTCCAGCGTGCCCTTGCCGTCGGTGATCTTGGTCAGGATCTCAAGCATTCTCTTGGTTCCGATTCTGCAAGGAGGACATTTGCCGCAGGATTCGTCTACGGTAAATTCCAGATAGAATTTGGCGATATCCACCATACAGGTATCCTCGTCCATGACGATCATGCCGCCGGAACCCATCATAGACTGCAGCTCCAGCAGGGAGTCGTAATCGATCGGGCTGTCGAGGAATTCAGCAGGAATACAGCCGCCGGAAGGTCCGCCGGTCTGAACCGCCTTAAACTTCTTGCCCTTCGGGATGCCGCCGCCGATCTCGTAGATGATCTCGCGAAGCGTGGTTCCCATCGGCACCTCTACCAGGCCTGTATTGTTGATCTTGCCGCCCAGGGCGAAGACCTTTGTTCCGTGGGACTTCTCTGTGCCGATGCCGGCAAACCAGTCAGCGCCGTTGATGATGATCTGCGGCACGTTGGACAGGGTTTCCACGTTGTTGATGATCGTCGGTTTCGCGAAGAGACCTTCTACTGCCGGGAACGGCGGTTTCAGTCTCGGCTCGCCTCTGTTGCCCTCGATGGACGTCAGCAGAGCGGTTTCTTCACCGCAGACAAAAGCGCCCGCACCCAGTCTGATCTCCAGGTTGAACTTGAAGTGGAGGCCCAGGACGTTGTCGCCCAGCAGGCCGTATTCCTTCGCCTGGTCGATGGCGATCTGCAGTCTCTGCACCGCGATCGGGTACTCTGCTCTGACGTAGACATAGCCCTGGGACGCGCCGATGGCGTAGCCCGCGATGGCCATAGCCTCGATGACGGAATGAGGGTCGCCTTCCAGAACGGATCTGTCCATGAACGCGCCCGGGTCGCCTTCGTCGGCGTTACAGACTACGTACTTTTCCTTCTGCTGCTGATCCGCGGCAAACTGCCACTTGACGCCGGTCGGGAATCCGCCGCCGCCTCTGCCGCGCAGCCCCGCGTCCTTCATGGTTTTGATCACGTCTTCCGGCTCCATCTCTGTCAAAACCTTTGCCAGAGCTTCGTATCCGCCGTAAGCGATATATTCGTCGATATTTTCCGGGTCGATCCTGCCGCAGTTACGCAGGGAGATTCTCATCTGCTTGGAGAAAAAGTCCAGCTCGTTCTCGGAACGCAGACGTTCTACCACTCTGCCGTTTCTGATGTGAGCTTCCCAGATCTCGTTGATATCGTCCGGCGTTACGTTGGTGTACATCACGTTTTCCGGATAGACCATCAAGATCGGACCTTCCGCGCACAGGCCGAAGCAGCCGGTCTGTACAATGTGTACACGGTCGTGCAGGCCGTCTCTGTCCATCAGCTCGTTGAGCTTTTCTCTGTTTTTGATGGCGCCTGATGAGGTACAGCCTGTACCACAGCATGTCATTATGTAAATTCTGTTGTCGTCATTTCCAATTCTATTGCCAAAAGATTCCAGGGTAGCCTCTTTGATCTTCTGGATATCACTTATCGTCTTTACCATTACAACCTCCCGCTATTCCATGAGTTCATACTGGTTCATGATTTCGTCCACCTGTTCAGGGGTCAGTCTTCCATAAACCTCATCATTGATCGTGACTACCGGCGCCAGTCCGCAGGCTCCGATGCATCTGCAGGAGTCCAAAGAGAACTTTCCGTCGGACGTACACTCGCCAACCTCGATGGACAGACGTTCCAGGAACTTGCCCAAAATATCGTTGGCTCCTTTTACATAGCAGGCAGTACCCATACAGACATTGATCTTGTACTTGCCCTTTTTCTTCAGTGAAAACTGGGAATAGAAGGTTACCACCCCGTAGACCTTCGCCATGGAAATTCCAAGGCCTTCAGCGATTCTTTCCTGTACCTCGTAAGGCAGGTAACCGAAGACCTCCTGCGCCTCGTGAAGTATAGGAATCAGTGCACCTCTTTCTTCCTTGTGCTTCGCGATGATCTCGTCAAGCTGCGCAAATTTGTCAGCCATTTCTTTGCAGTTACACATGTTTCTCTCCTTCAATAAATTTAGAATATAGTGACTTTTGTTAATAGTTTAACCAATTGTAACACAAAAAGTTTGAAGTATCAACTATTAGTTTGATTTTCGACAAATTTTTTAACGAATTAAATTGTTTTTTGTTTCGTGCATCAAAAAATAACCGGCATAATTCGTTTTTTTGTACAAACTAGGTTTTCCGCTCCCTTTGTCCCGGAAAAGGCATAGGAAGAAACATGGAAAAACATAGAAGAGGCGCAGAAAAAGCATGGAAGAAACACAGAAAAAGCAGAGCCCTGTTCCCGGCGTTTCCGCCTGAAACAGGATCCTGCTCCGCTGTCAATAAAGCCGGCCCAACCGTATTCATTTCTTCCGGATCAAAGCTCCGTCACTGCCGCAGCCTCCATCCGATGGCCGCTTCTCTCTGTCTCCAGAACCTGCGGTAGATGCCATCTTCCTGTATCAGCTTGCTGTGGGTTCCCAGCTGTACGATCCGCCCTCCATCTACGACCGCGATCTGCTCCGCGTCCCGCACGGTGGTCAGACGATGGGCGATGGAGATCAGCGTCTTTTCCCTGGTCAGCTCTTTGATGGCCGCCAGCAGCTGATGCTCGTTTTCCGGGTCTACGCTGGAAGTAGCCTCGTCCAGTATGACGATAGGCGCGTCTTTTAGGATAGCCCTGGCGATGGAAATCCTCTGCTTTTCTCCGCCGGACAGGGTGGAGCCGCCCTCCCCTACCACAGTGGCATAGCCCTCCGGCAGAGCTGAGATGAAATCGTGGCACTGGGCGCGCCGGGCCGCCTCCACGATCTCCTCGTGGGTCGCGTCAGGATTTCCAAACCGGATATTGTTCTCAATGGTATCGTTGAAGAGATAGACGTTCTGGAAGACCATGCTGATGTATCCCATCAAGCTGTCTGCTGTGTAATCCTTCACGTCCAGACCTCCGATCAGGACCTGTCCCTCCTGCACGTCCCAGAATCTGGCGATCAGATTGCACAGGGTAGTCTTGCCTGAGCCGGACGGTCCTACGATGGCGCAGGTCGTCCCCTGCGGCACCCGCAGAGACACGTCGTCGATGATTTTCCTGCCGCCGGTTCCCGCTTCCCCGTCCTTTCCCGCCGCGTCATAGGAAAAGGTCACGTGCTTCAGCTCGATATCAAAGTTTTTCGGAGCCATGGCCTGTCTGCTGGTATCCATCTCCGGCATATCCGTGACAGCTTCCAGCCGGTTCAGCTCCGTGATGATCTTTCTGGCCAGAAAAGCGCCGTCCCCCATCTGCTCCATCTCAGAATAGACGATGAAGGAGCAGACGATAAACATCAGGCAGTAGGACAGCGACAGCTCACCATCTAGAAACATGGCCGCCGCCGTGAACATCATGACACAGCCGGTCACCTTGTAGACAGCCTGGTAGACCTTCAGAAGGGGCAGAGACGCGTACTCCTGGTCCAGGTCTGCCTGCCGCTTTTGTTCAAAGGCCTCATAGACGGCGTTTTCGCTGCCGCCGCCCTGCGAAAACGCCCGGAGCACCGAGATCCCCCGTATGTATTCCAGAGCCTGGATGGTCATATTTTCCTGGGCCGCCAGCACCTTCGGCGTATGCTTTGCCGCCGCCTTCTGGATCACGTGGAGCACCGCCATGCCGGCGCACAGGCCCACAAGGGTGATCAGGGCGAAGACCGGCGCGAAGAACAGGAAGTAGACCATCATGACCAGAGTCATCAGCACGCCGCCGGTCAGATCTGTCACCGCCAGCATGGAGTACTGCTCCAGTTCCGTCACCGTGGACGTCAGCACCGTCTGGATACTCCCCAGCTTCTGTTCGGAGAAATACCCCATGGGCGCTTTCCGCATCCGCTCCCCGATCTGCAGTCTGTAATCCCGGAACATATCAAAGCCCTTTGCGCTCATGGAGATGTCCATGAGCCACTGAAACAGGAAACGCCCCGCCACGCTGACGACGAGAACGCCAAGGGCTTTCCAGATCACGGAGAAAGTCAGGTGATCCAGATTTTCCACTACGATATAGATAGCGAAGATCATCAGACCCATGGAAACCGTCTTTAAAAAGTTCAGGAAAATACCCAAGATGATCTTCGTCCTATGCCGTCCCGACAGTTCCAAAATCCGCCTCAACATATTCAGCATACACCTTCACTCCCTTCTCCTGTACGATCCGCCGCGCCGACGTGCTGCTCCCACATCCTCCGATACAGCGGGCAATCCCGCAGCAGCTGCTCCTGGGTGCCGCTGGCGGCGATCCTTCCCTGATCCACGACCAAAATCTGATGGGCGTTCTGAATGGTGGCCAGCCGGTGGGCTACGACGACCAGCGTCTTTCCCTGTACCAGCCTGCTGACCGCTTCCTGAATCTGCGCTTCACTCTCTGGATCAGCAAAGGCTGTAGCCTCATCTAAAATAACCATGGACGCGCCCTTCAAAATGGCCCTGGCGATGGTAATCCTCTGCCGTTCTCCGCCGGACAGCCGGTCGCCCGCGTCTCCCGCCGGCGTGTCGTAGCCCTGAGGAAGCTGCAGGATAAAGTCGTGGCAATTGGCGGCTTTCGCGGCAGCCTCTACCTCCTCGTCTGTCGCTTTTGGCTTTCCCATGCGGATATTCTCCGCGATGGACTTGTCGAAGAGAAAATTATCCTGAGCCACGTAGCTGATCTCTCCCATCATCTGATCAAAGGGGATCTGGCGGATATCCCTGCCGCCGTAATAGACGGTTCCTCCATCGGCGTCCCAAAAACCCGCCATCAGCTTGGCGATAGTGGATTTTCCCGAGCCGGACGGGCCTACGATGGCCGTCATGGTCCCCGGTTTCGTTTCAAAGCTGATGCCGTGCAGCACCTCCTTTGATCCGTTATAGGAAAAATGTACGTCGTCGAAAACGTACGCGCTGCCGTCAAGCTCCGCCTCCTCCGACGGCCGCTCCTGCTCCGGCGTATCCAGAAACTCCCGGATCGGCTTCAGATTGGCCGCGATGGTGGTCAGCTGCTCACTGCCGAAGGCGAGCTTCATCAAGGGCCCGATAAATCCGATGGGTATGACGATGCAGGCCACGAAAATCGGCAGGCTGATCTTCCCGTTCATCAAAAGCCATGCGCCAACCGGCAGACTTCCCAGAAAGGTAGACGGAATGATGGCCTTGACCGCCGCCATCCAGAACCAGCACTGCCGCCACCAATCCAGCGTACTGTCGTGAAAAAAGTTGACCGCGTCAGAAAACTTGCCGAAGGACGCTCCCGTCCTGCCAAAGGCTTTGATAACCTGAATACCGCCGACGTATTCCACCAAGGCTCCGTTCATCTCGTTGCCCGCCCGCAGATACGTGGCCATTTTCTCTCCATAGCCCTGCATCATGCCGATGATAAAGGGAATGGACAGAGGCAGGGTGATCAGGGAAGCCAGCCCCATGCGCCAGTCCAGCACGAAGATCAAAAGGATACAGGCCAGCGGCGCGGCAATCTGGGAAGGGGCCTCCGGCACCACGTGGGCGATGGAATCCTCCAGCTTCCCCACGTTGTCTACCATCAGGGTCTTGTGGACGCCGGAAGGTGTCTCCAGCATGACGCCCAGGGGAACCCGCTGCATTTTATCGGCGACAGCTCTCCGCATGTTCTTCAGTATGGTAAAGGCGATGCTGTGGCTTCTGGCCGACGACAGAGTGCAGAGCACCGCACGCAGCACGATGCCAAGGGCTGCGCCTCCCGACCACAGCAGGGCCTGTTTCATGCTGGCCGTTCCCGCGTAAATCCCGTTGGCGAGAGCCGCCGCTGCCAGAAACGGCAGCATCCCGAAGCACTCCCCAACGATAGCCAGAAAGACAGCGAGGGGCATCTTCCCCTTGGCCTCACCGGCAAAGCTGAACAGAACCCTGATCGGATTCTCTCGTTTTTCCTTCATTTCATTCCTCCTCTTCTCTTCCTTGTTTCTCTTCTTCATGTCTCGCTCTCTCATTTTCGCGCCCTCATTCTTCTCCATCACACTTCTGCCTTTTGCCTTTTGTTCCGCCTTGCTTCTTCGCCGCATTTCTCTTTTCGCCTTTTGTTCCCCCTTGCTTCTTCACGATTCTCTTCTTTGCCTTTTGTTCCACCCCGTTCTTCTTCGAGTACCGCTTCTTTAGAGCGGGTTAGTTTAGCCTAACCACACTCCCAGAAAATAGGGCTGCTACAGCCCTAAGACAGCCCTCCATCCGGAACAGAAAAAATCCTGAAAGGTCTTCATATAGTGCACCGCGTCCTCCATGGGAAAATCGTGAACGACCACCTCAAAGAGAGCCGTCACATAAGCGCTCATCAGCAGATGCATCTCTTCCTCCCGCATCTCCTTCACCTCGATGCCCTTTTTCTTGGCAGCCTCCATAAAGGCGATGGTCTCCCGCTGTTCCAGCAGAACCAGCTGATGGAGATAATCGGCATAGCGTGTTCCCTCGGAACGGCAGATCAGCAGCTTAAACGCGTCAAAATTAGGATAGACCACATTGACGATCAGCCCGGTATCCGCTCCGCTCTCCCACATCTGATCCAGATCATTCCGCTCCAGCATCTCATAGTCGAAGTCCTTATGTGCCTGATACCACTCCTCCACCGCCGTCAGCGCCGGCTCCACCAGAGCCGTAAACAGTGCCTCCTTGTCAGCGAAGTGTCGATAGAGGCCGGCGGCGCTCATACCCACCTTTCCCGCGATGCTCCGCATGGAAGCCTGTTCAAAACCCTTTTCCAGAAATTCTTCCCTGGCCGCGGGCAGAATCCTCTCATATGTTTCCGTTTTACTCTTTGGCATACTTCCTCCTCTTTACGCACGATGTCGGCTGTCCGCATCAACTGGCGATATTGGCAAATGATATCAGCGAGCGGCGTTTGCAATTGATATCAGCGAGCGGCATCAGCGAATGGCGTGAGTAAACGTTATGAGTAAACACCGTTAGCTAACATCGTTTACATTATACAATGCGATTTACATCACGTCAAGGGTTATTTCCATCAAAGCGAGGCCGCCGGGGGTTCATTCGGGCAGGCAGCGACACAGCAGTTCCATCAAAGTTGGGCTAAATCCCCTGATTTTCTGCAAAAAGCCTAACCCCAGGCTGCGGCAGTGGCTGTGGGGGCTGTGGCAGTAATTGCGGCAGTGGCTGTTGTGGTGCAGCTGAACCACATAAGAACCATCGACCAAATCGGGCTTATGAACTTGCGTTGCAATAGAAACCGGCTTCCTGCTTGGCTCTGCTTAAATATGCTCGTCCCATCTTTAAAACAAAAGGCGGAACCTCTGCTTCCGTTTCGGTTTCAAGGGCACGCCCTGATTTCGGGCGATGGTTTTTCAATCGTATCCGATGATGTTCTCAGGTATGATATAGAAAAAAGCCACCGCATCAGAATTTTCTCTGACCGCGATGGCTTTCGCACTATTTAGCAGTTCTCCAGGCTTTCAAGGAATATTCAGTATAAATCTTCTTTCTATCGATCACCTTGTAACCGCGAACTTTATAATAGTATTTATTGCCTTTTTTGACAGCGGTATTGAAATACCGTTCCTTTGTCGTCTTGAAAATCGGAGTCTTTCCGTAGCCGCTGTTCCTCTTCAAGGACCGGTATACCTCATAACCGTCAAAATCCAGTTCGCTGCCGTCTTTGTTGAACCAGTAAACCTTGATGGATTTCTTTCCGCTCGGCGCTGTGGCGTACATACTGCGCGCGACCAGTCTGGTATTCTTCACAGCCTCGATCAAAGCGGCGTTGTCATCAGGCGCTTCCATCTTCCTCGCGGTGACAACCACCTTATCACCGGTCTTCAGTCCGGTCAGAGTGGTGACAGCTCCCTTCGACACGCCGTTGACCGTTACGTCTGCCAGTTCATAGCCGTCGTCAACGGTGATAGTCGCAATCGTGCCGGTGCTGTTCAGCGTGACAGTTGCGCCTTCTGAAGCTTCAATCGTCGGTTTCTGTGGACTGGAGACAGATGGGAAGGAACTGTTGGAGCCGCTTGTAACGTCAACCACACAGGAAACGGTCTTCAATACGATGTCCCCTATTTTTGCTGTAACGGTAATTGTTGCACTGCCTTGAGCGACACCTGTAACAACACCATTTTCAACCTTCGCAACGTTTGCATCACTGGTCGACCATTCGAGCGCAACAGCTTCTGGTATATCTGCTAACGACAAGTTAAGCGAAGCTCCAATATTCACGCGGCTTGTCTGCGGAAGTTCTAGTCCAGCAACCTGACTGCTGTCAGAATCAAGTTTAGCAATACCAGAAAAGGCCCCCTCTCCAACTGTCTTTACCGTAGATGGAATTGTAACGGAGGTCACATTGGAACAGCCCGCAAAGGCGCGTTCGCCTATTTCCGTCACGCCTTCCGGAATGACCAGACTCGTCAATCCTGTATTGCCTACAAAAGCTTCAGTTCCAATTTTCTCCAGGGTTGTTGGGAAGGTAATAGATTTCAAAGTATCATCGGTGGTGCCTCCAGGGGATACTTTGAACGCGCTGTCTCCGATGTATTTGATACCTTTAGGCACGGTGACGTTTTCCTGGATTTCCAGGGTATTCATTAAGGTATCCTCGTCATAGAGGACGCCGTCCTGAATCTGGTATACACTTTCTTCTTTGAAGAATACATTTCCTTCACCGTCATTTGCGGAGCTGTTATAATATGAATTGAATGTGCCCGGTTCGATCACTGTATTCGCAGGGACGGTAACACTAGGCAGGGAGGTGCAGTACGCAAAGGCAGAAGGACCGATATAGGTTACAGAATCCGGCACGTTCAGCTCTGTTAAACCACTGCACCGCGCAAAAGTAAATCTGCTTATCGTTTCCAGCTTGCTGTTCTCCGCAAAGGTCACATTCTGGAGTTTAGACCCGGAAAAGCTCTCGCCGTCCCATTCTCCATTACCGATCGCCGTCACCGACGCAGGAATCGTAATGGAGGTAATAGCGCAGTTGCTAAAAGCACGAGGGCCAACAGTAGTAAACGCTTCGCTGTTGGAAGGCATGGTCACCGAAGTAACCTGAGTATTTTTAAACGCGCTATCATCAATCCCTATGACAGTGTACGATTTATTTTCATACGTTACTTCCGCCGGAATTGTTTTGGCTCCCGTATAAGCATAACGATAAGATGTATTACCATAGCCGTTTTGTCCTCTTTCATAGTAAGGCGCCACCATGACTGTGTCGTTATCTTTAATCTCATAGGCCAGACCGCTCTGTTCATCGTAGAAATCATAAAACTGCGTTTGCCATTCCCATTGGAATTCGTTAGGATCAGGTTTGGTGCTTCCACCATTTCCCGAATCCAATTCTTCTTTCTTCTCCTCAATTATTACTGACTTTTCATCGAAAGCTCCGAAAATCGCCAACTGTTCATCTGTAATGTTATCCCACGATGATTGTTCAAAAGTATCAAGCTGCGCAATGATTGGAGCATACCTATCATTATAGAATGTCAGGAACTCCTCGTCCTCCATAGCTTCGATTTCTTCTGCTGTTGGAAATTTTGAAAGCTGTTGAAAGAATTCATCAAATGTCATACTCTCCGCTGCCCACGCCATGCCCGGCATAAAGCACACGATCATCACTACGCACAGCAGCGATATTAAAATTTTTTTCACGTTCTTTTATCTCCTTTCGTAATTATAATAGGTCCCCTTGTTGAACGCTAAATTAGACTTTTTCGTTCGGATATATTATAATAAAAAGGGACATATCCCCTATGCCACTTATCCGCTGTTAACGTTGAAATTCAGCACTTTCTTAGTTTACAATCGCCTATGATTTCTGGTAATTATTACCTGAAATCCTGTGAACGAAAAAGTCTACTTTTTCCTTCACATTCCCCAAGTTCTCCGCATAAAAGCATCGCGCCATCTCCGCAAATTCCCGCAAATTAAAAATTCGGACCGATTGCCGGAATTTGCACATAAAAATAAACTTGTCTATAATGAGCTCGCCCTTAACACCACAACAACAGAGCCCTGTTCCCGGCGTATCCGCCAGAAACAGGGCTCTTCTGCAAACGGCTGACTGACAGCAGGTCAGTCCGCCGCTCCTATCTATTTTTCATTATGCAGCAGCTTGTGTTCTTTTCCTTTCAGGATACCGTCGTACAGGCTCAGGGCCACCGGGTTCTGCCCGGAGGACTTGATCTGGGAACGGCTGTCGAAACGGTACAGACCGTTCTGCCGCGCCACCTTTGTCTCGTTTTCCAGGCCCAGGCCCACAGGCTGGCCGCCGCCGTTGACGCAGCCGTAGCGGCAGGTCATGACCTCTACGAAGTCGTAGTGAACCTCACCGGCTTCGATCTGGTCGAGCACCTTTGCAGCGTTGCCCAGTCCGTTGATCACCGCGATGCGCACCTCTCTTCCGTTGAGGTCCACGACGGCCTCTTTGACCGCGTCGTTGCCGCGGACGCCGGAAAATTTGATCTCGTCCATATCGCTGGACTTGGTGCTGTTCTTCAGATAACGCAGCGCCGCTTCTGTCACGCCGCCGGTGGTTCCGAAAATAGCGCCGGCGCCGGAGGACATACCGAACGGCATATCCAGCGCTTCCGGAGTGATATCGGCCAGGTCGATGCCGGCCATTTTGATCATATCCGCCATCTCAGTAGTGGTCAGAACATAGTCCACGTTCTGTTCGCCGTCGGTGTAGTGCTCCGGACGCAGGATCTCCGCCTTCTTCGCGGTGCAAGGCATGATGGAAACCACCACGGTCCGTCTGCCGTCCTTTTCCTTGTTCATTCTGGCTTCTTCCTTGATCAGAGCGCCGAACATCTGCTGCGGGCTGCGGCAGGTGGAAATATTCTTGGCGAACTGCGGATACCTGTCCTCGCAGAACTTGACCCACGCAGGACAGCAGGAGGTAAACAGAGGCAGGTTGTCTCCCGCTTCCAGCCTCTCTACCAGCTCGTTGGCCTCTTCGATGATGGTCAGGTCCGCGCCGAAATCGGTATCATAAACCTCTTCAAAGCCCATGTAGCGCATGGCTGCCACCAGATGCCCCAGGGCGTTGGTGCCCTTTTCCAGATCAAAAGAGTCGCCTATGGCCACGCGGACCGCCGGAGCGATCTGCGCTACGACGCGGACGTCTTTGTCCTCCAAAAGCTCCCATACCGGGTTGATATCCTGATTGATGGTGATGGCGCCAGTCGGACATACCACGCGGCACTGTCCGCAGCCGACGCAGTTGGTATCGGCCAGATCCCGCTTAAACGGCGTCGTGATCATCATCTTTGAGCCTCTCCGCGCGAAACCGAGAACGCCTACGCCTTCGATCTCATGGCAGACCCGCACGCAGTCTCCGCAGAGAATGCATTTGTTCAGGTCTCTGACCACACACGGAGATGTACGGTCCAGAGGGAACCGCTCTTTGTAGTTGTCAAATCTGACTTCCCGCACGCCCAGACGCTTGGACAGCTCCTGCAGGTTGCAGATGCCGTTGGCCGGCGCGCAGGTGGTGCAGTCTCTGCAGTGGGCCGCCAGCAGCAGCTCTATGATCATCTTTCTGTGATGCTGCAGTCTGCGGGTGTTGGTGTAGATCACCATGCCGTCCCGCGGCCGTTCGGAACAGGACGCGAAGACCTTTCCCTTTTCATCTTCCACCACGCACAGGCGGCACGCGCCGAACGTTGAAAGCTCAGAATGATAGCAGAAGGTCGGCAAATCGATGCCCGCATTCCGGATGACCGCCAGGACGTTCTTCTCATCAGTAAATTCCACTTTTCTGTTGTTGATTGTCATATATCCCATAACGCTTCCTCCTACCATTCAATGTGTATCGCATCAAAAGCGCAGTCGGACAGACATGCACCGCACTTGATACAGGTGTTAAAATCGATTTCATAGGCCTTGCGAAGCTGCCCTTTGATAGCGTGAGCAGGACAGTTTCTCGCGCACTTGGAACAGCCTCTGCACTTATCCGGATTGATGACGAACTTGCGCAGGGCTTCACAGTTGCGGGACGGACAGCGCTTTTCTACCACGTGCTGTTCGTATTCCTCCCGGAAGAACTTCAGGGTGCTCATGACAGGCTGCGCCGCGCACTTGCCCAGGCCGCACAGGGCCGTGTCCGTAATGGTCTGCGACAGCTCCTCCAATACGTCCAGGTCCTCAAGCTCTCCTTTGCCGCTGACGATCCGCTCCAGGATTTCCAGCATTCTCTTGGTGCCCTCCCGGCACGGCACACACTTGCCGCAGCTCTCGTTCTGCGTGAAGTTCATGAAGAAGCGGGCCACCTCTACCATGCAGGTATTGTCGTCCATGACTACCATGCCGCCGGAGCCGATCATGGCGCCGATCTTCTTCAGGGAATCAAAGTCCAGCTTCATGTCCAGATGCTGCTCGGTCAGACAGCCGCCGGACGGTCCGCCGATCTGCACTGCCTTGAAAGCGCGGTCGTTTTTGATGCCGCCGCCGATCTCAAAGATGACTTCCCGCAGGGTCGTGCCCATCGGCACCTCGATGAGGCCGGTGTGCTTCACGCTGCCGGTCAGGGCAAAGGCCTTTGTTCCCGCGTTCTTGTCCGTACCGATGCTCTTGAACCAGTCCGCGCCCTGTTCGATGATCATCGGCACGTTGGCGTAGGTTTCTACGTTGTTCAGCACGGTCGGCTTATCAAAGAGGCCCTGCTCCACGGTTCTCGGCGGTTTTACCCTCGGCATGCCCCGGTTTCCTTCGATGGAGGCGGTCAGAGCGCTGCCTTCGCCGCAGACAAAGGCGCCCGCGCCCCGGCTGATATGTAAGCGGAAGCTGAAGCCGGTTCCCAGGATATTGTCACCCAGCAGGCCCCATTCCTCCGCCTGGGCGATGGCGTTTTTCAGACGGCTGATGGCCAGAGGGTATTCAGCCCGGACGTAGATGTAGCCCTCGTCGGCGCCGACCGCGTAGGCGGCCAGAGCCATGCCCTCGATCATCTTGTGCGGGTCGCCTTCCATGATACTTCTGTCCATGAAAGCGCCCGGATCGCCTTCGTCGCCATTACAGACAACGTACCGCTTCTTCTCTTTCTGTCCCGCTACCTGGCTCCACTTCTTGCCGGTAGGGAAACCCGCGCCGCCTCTGCCGCGAAGGCCGGAATCGGCTACGACGTCGATGACCTCCTGCGGGGTCATTTCAAAGAGGGCCTTTGCCAGGGACTGATACCCTCCGATGGCTATGTACTCCTGAATATGCTCCGCGTCGATGTGTCCGCAGTTTTTCAGCACGTTACGGGTCTGCTTTTTGTAAAAGCTGATCTCCTCCTGCTTTGGCTTCTCCACGCCGTTTTCCTTGAACAGCAGTCTCGGGATCAGATGTCCGTTTTTGATGGTTCTCTCGAAGATTTCTTCGCAGTCCTCTTCTTTGACCTTGGTATACAGGACGCCGTGAGGCTCGATGCGCATCAGCGGTCCCATTTCGCAGAAGCCGTGACAGCCGCTCTTTCTCACCGCGATGCCTTCGCCGTGGGCGATCTCCTCGCCGAAGTGCACCTCAACCTCTGGGTGCAGCTCTGCCAGCTGGCACATCTTTTCATATATTTCGCCTGAACCGCCGGCCATACAGCCGGTACCGGCACAGATTAAAACTCTGCATTTACTGCTCTCGATCTCTCGTTCAAAGTCTTTGCGCGCCGCTTCAAGAGATGCTCTGTCTTTCATTTTCTCCATACTCTTACGCTCCTCTCAACTCGTTGATCAATGCGATGGCTGACTCCGGCGTCATGGTCGGATATACTTTGTCGTTGACGGTCAGCACTGGCGCTAACCCGCAGGCGCCCAGGCAGGATACCGTCTCCAGCGTAAACATCATGTCCTCTGTGGTATGCTGTTCATGGGAAAGTCCAAGCTCCGCATAAAGGGCTTCCAGAATCGGAATGGATTTGCGCACATGACAGGCAGTGCCGTCACAGACTTTGATCAGATATTTTCCCTTTGGCTCAAAGGAAAAGTTCTCATAAAAAGTCGCTACACTGTAGGCCTGGGACTCTGGGATATGCAGCTTCTTTGCCACATAGCTCAAAAGTTCCGGCGGAAGGTAGCGATATTCTTCCTGAATCTCCTGAATGATCGGGATCAGATCGGCTTGAGTACGCCCATGACAGGCAATAATCTCATCCGCTTTGTCATAATATTCTTTTTCCAGCATCATACACCTTGTATCGCTGCCGCTGGGCCGGCGATACGCTCCTTTCCTCAATTTGCTAGTCACTCTTTCTCCATTCTATACTGTATCCCGTATCCATGTCAATAGGCAGATGTACGCAAAAAAGCAACAACTTTTTTCCTTTAATATAGGTTTTTTTAATACAGGATTGAGGAGCCGGAGGGGCAGCGCAGGCAGGCGCAGCAAAGTCCCAGCCGCGGACGCGGCAAGAGTGGGCGTCCCTGCTGGGCCCACCGTAAGAGCAGCCGCCGCAAGATCAGGACGCCGCAAGATCAGGGCACGGGCGGGCGCGGCAAAACCCCTCCCGATCTCGCCGCAGGGTGCAGGTCCAAGAGGCGGGATCAAAAGGGGCTTTAAGGGACTTTGTTCACGACAGACCGCTTTCTTCTCCGTCAGTCACGCTTCAGCCTGAGCCAGGCGTATGCCAGCATACAGAAGACGAAAAATGCCAGAATCGGCGCGGCCTGCCAACAGATCATCAGTTGCTCCTGCTCAGGGCAATAGCTGTGGGACGGATAAAGCCCTCCGTCGCTCAGAAAGGCCGACGCCAGGTATGCCGATGGAATCAGGCAGAAATATCTGAACAGCACGCCGAGCTTTGCCCTGCGGAACACCAGCCAGAGCAGCAAAAGCGCCGCGGCGCAGGCTGACGCCAGCTTCACATGGCGGTCCAGCTCCATGCGGCCCTGCAGCTTGCCTTCCTCCAGCAGCTCGGTATCTCCATCAAAGGATTCGCCGTAGATCAGGGTCAGCTGGCCGGTAGCCATGTTGCGGTAATAGACCGCGTCCGTTTTCGGGCTTGGCCACGAGAGCAGCTCATCGCACTGATAAAACGCCTCTTGGAGAACCTCGTTCTCCGTTTCCCCGTCATCGTTCACCGTTCCCAGCCCTTCCGTGAAGGTGACCTCATGCTGCCGTCTCTGGCCGGAAAGCAGATCCCAATTGCTGTGCCACGCCAGGATTTCTCTGACTCTCTTACCGTCTTTGTCATAGTACTGGCTGGTGAAATTGGTCGCCTCTTCATCTAGATCGGCCAGCACAAAGCCTTCCTTTGTTTCCGTGATCTCAAACAGGTCATCGTCGTAGTCGACGGCTCTCATAGCCGTCTGATAAGCAAAGACAGCCGTCAGCACGCACGCCGCCAAAGCGCAGCCGCACAGCACGGAGAGTACCCGCTCCAGCCGCAGCCTTTTTTTCAGCAGCATCAAAGGCGCTTTCTGGGACTCCGCCTCATCGACAACCGTCTCCTTTGCCGAGCTTTCCAGCGTCTCCCGTTCCCGGCTGCATGCCGGACACGCCTCCAGATGCTCTCTGACTGCCTCTGCCGACGATCCGCTGATCATGTCCTCCACGTACAGCGGAAGCAGATCCTTTACGATGTCACAGGATAAATTCATGCCTTCTCCTCCTTTTCCGTTCCTATTTCTCCACTTCTTCCCGAATGTGCTTTCTCGCCCGATGATAGGTGACACAGGCCCAGTTCTCCGACTTTCCGAAAATATCTCCGATCTGCCGAAAGCTCAGCTCTCCCAGCGCCCGCAGCAGGAACACCTCTTTGTACGGCTCTTTCAGATCGTGGAGCAGTCCGTAGATCTGCGCCGCGGCCTCTTTGTCCTCAAGCTGCGCCTCCACAGAGGTCTGATCAAAGTCCGCTTCCGACAACCGCGACTGCGAAATCTCCGACTTTCGCCTTCGCAGATAGCTGTAATAGCAGTTTTTGGCGATCTGGCAAAGCCAGCTGCTGATATGGCAGTCGCCGCGAAACCCGTCGATATGCTTCAGCGCCCTGAAAAACGTTTCACTGCAGAGTTCCTCCGCCACATGCTCATCACCGCACAGCTTCAGCAAATATCGGTATACCTGATCGAAGTACATCTGGTAGATCTTCTCAAACTGCCGCTGTGTCACCTTCTCACCTCCTCCATTCGTTCTCTTGATCCGTTTTCTTAATCCCTTCTTCTGTCTATTAGACCCGCTCAGAGCGAATATCTTACAAAGTTTTTATTCTTTAATCAATATTATTCAATATTGTTTTTAATTGATCAAGTCTTTCCAAACAGAAAACAACGAGCTGCCAAAATCCACTTTCGTCAGCTCGTTCGTAAAAATTATTAAAATGTTAAATTTGCAGTGATGCTGCATATGCAGTTCTGGTCGCGTTCTCTATATTCGCTACTTCTCTTTTATCTCCTACATAAATAACCGTTTGAGCCAAATGGTCAAAATCGGATGTATGCAGGCGGTTTCTTAACCCTGTTGACAGAATCACAGTATCGGCGGGAATAAACCGTTCACAGCCGTTTTCATCTGCATAATACACTCCTGTTTCCGTGATCTCACTACACATGGCGTTAAGATGTACACAAACATTATCTACTGCTTTTAAGTCGTCAAAGCTTTTCAAGTCCGGCCTGTATTCATGATACAGGAAAAACTCTGTAAACACCTTATCTTCCCAGAAACCCTTAGAAAATTTCATAAGCCTGTCGGCCGCCTCAATCAAATGTACCTTTTTCCCCATGGTCTGCAGCTGGATCGTTAATTCGCAACCAACGTCTCCGCCGCCGATGACAACGACACGCTCCCCGATTTCATCTGTACGTTTAAATACATCTGACGCATGAATTACAATATCGCAGTCTACGCCTTTAATATCCGGAATGAACTTTTCTGCACCAGTCGCCACGATAATTACATCCGGCACAATAGACGCAATAGCAGCTTCTGTTGCGGTAATCCCAAGGCGTATCTCTATGTTTTCCCTTTTTTCTACTTGGCGGATCAGATAGTCTCTAAATCTCTTAACACCTTGTTTAAACTGAATGAAATCAGCAAATTCCAGCCTTCCGCCTAACTTCTTTTCTCTCTCAAAAAGTATCACCTGATGTCCTCTGTCTGCGATTTCTATTGCTGACAGCATGCCGCTTGGCCCGCCGCCAATGACAGCTACCCGCTTCGCTTTGCCATCACCGATGACCGCCGGCATTTCCTTAATAAAGGCTCTTCTCGGATTAACACTGCAATAGCTCATACTCCCTGCAGAATCCAGTGGCTCGCAGAAATCGAGACAATGCAGACATCTGATGCACGGCCTGATATCCTCCGGAACATCCTTCCTTGCTTTTTCTGCCCAGTCAGGGTCGGCAATAAAGGCTCTTGCCATTCCCACCAGATCCGCACCGCCAGTCTTTATCAATTCATTGGCAAATGCTGGATCATCTATACCTCCTACGGTTTCAATAAGGCACTTTCGTTCCTTCTTTTTGATCTCTCTAGCAAGATGGCTGTTGCATCCCTGCCGCATGTATTGTGATGGAAAAGTAAACGCTTCTGTAAAAGAATCATGAATCTTGCCCGCAGAACACTGGACGATATCGACAGTTTCAGACATGATGTCGATGATCTGGCTGACGTCCTCAATGGTAATCCCGCCTTTTTGCACTTCTGTTCCACTAATCCTCATTGCAATGATCATATCATCTCCGACCCTTTTGCGGATCCTGTCCACCACCATCTTAGGGAACCTCGCCCGATTCTCTACAGAACCTCCATATTTGTCCGTTCGTCTGTTCTCAATCGGCGAAAAAAATTCTCCTAACAGCCAGTTATGCGCTGCATGAACATTCACAACATCAAAACCAGCTCGTTTCCCGATAAACGCTGCCTCAGCAAAGCAATCCGCAACATATTCCATTTCCTCTTCAGTCATCGGTTCTACGATGAATCCATCATCCTTCTCCAGATAGCTCGGTCCGATAAGGCGGTTGCCTTCTACCGGCGTGCACCACTGCCCGCCGTGATTCAATTCTATACTTGCCAGTGCGCCATATGCGTGAATTCGCTCTACAACGCGATGCATTGGCGGCAGTAAATAGGCATTTACAAACTGCTTATCAAAGAAATCAAAGTACTCTCTATGGGCACCTAAATAGAATCTCGGATCCACTCCTAAATGTCCGGTATTAACGATAGCTGCCCCGCCTCTGGCGATATTGCCGTAATAAATTGCCGCTTCTTCGCTGAATACAGCCATTCCATTTCTGTCTGCTTCGAGCATTCTTGGATCTCCGTGTGGTGAGGAGACCACTCTATTTTTGACGATTTTATTTCTAATGACCAAAGGCTGAAACAATTCTGGATACATCCTCTGAAAACTAGCCATTTAAAACACCTTCCCTTCTATATCATTGGAATTCCCAGCACAAACCGGATTACCGGCGTCGCTACCAATAAAATGATAATGGTTCTCTCCAAAAATATCAGCACCAGATCTCTGAATCTAACTGGAATTGACGTACTTAAAATCATAGAACCAGTCTCAGAAATGAAAATTAACTGACACACAGACAGTACAGCAACCAGCATCTTTGTAAAAGTAGAGGAAATCTGTGCTCCTGCAATAGCCGCAGGAATAAACATATCTGCAAATCCCGCAAGCAGTGTGGTGGATGCTGCCTGTGCTTCCGGTATATGAAGCAGGTTCAGTAAAGGCATAAAAGGAACTCCCAGCCAGTTAAATACAGGTGTATAATATGCAATAACCAGAGTAACTGTACCGATTGCCATAACTGTAGTATTCAGCGTAAAGAGAATCATGCACGCATTCTTTCCCCACTGATACAAAAACTCCTTGGCGGTCAAATTATTGTTATTTGCCTTATTTGTCGCCTGAATTGCTGCCCACTTTGACAAAGATACGCCTTCCGGATGCAGTTTTCCGTCATAATTGCATCTGCCGCCGCAATATTCATCCTTTTTCAAAGAGAGCGGCGGTATTCTTGGCATGATGACTGCACATGCAATGTACGTAATCAGCAAGGCCAGCAAATAAGGAAAAAACATATCTGACAATCCAACCTGCTCAATAATGACCAGCATAAAAGTGATTGAAACAGAAGTAAATGTAGTAATGATGACCGCAGCTTCTCTCGCATTGTAATAGCCATTCTCATACTGGTTATTAGTCATGATGACTCCAATAGCTGTATCACCCACAAAAGAAGTCAGGCAGTCTATGGCCGCACGGCCTGGAATTCTGAACAGCCTATGAAAAAATTTGCTGCAAAATGTGCCTACAAACTCCATAAGGCCAAACTCCAGCATAAGAGGCAACAGTCCTGTCGCAATGAAAGCGATCGGCACAATGCCAGAAATCAAGTCCACCAGTACAAAAGTTCCCGTATCCGGCGATATGAGCCACTCTGGGCCAAATCCAAACATAACTGGTACTGCCAAAATTCCCCCTATGACCCTGACGATTACCCAATACCATTCAGTCACAAAGGTCGCATTTAATACCTTGTTGTTAACAATAAATTTCGGCTTAAACACGCTGCCGATAAATGACAGCAGGGCCCCGCTGGTGATGAAAAAAAACGCGGCCCAAAGCAATACTGTGGGTCCCAGAATTTTCTTTACGATGTTTAGGATCACAGTAATGCAGATCGTCATTTGCCCCTCATATGGCAGCGGCGTCAAAAATAGAAGTACGCCAATCAGCGAAGGAATAACGAAACGCAAAACCTTTTTTGCCGTTAGATTGTTTTCCATGTCAAACCTCCTTAAAAATAATTTATATTCAAATTATAGTCCGCATTACGATTAAGTCAATTTAGTTTTTTTAAAATCGTTTAAATTTTGGTAGATCACTTTACATTTCGGCTAAAATCAACTAAAATATACCATAAATATGATTTTAAATTTGCTTAATCGTTTATCAAAAGGAGAACACTATCCATGATAATATCAAAGAACATTGCCAAGATGCCCCAGTCCACACCTTACGACATTAACTGCACCATCAGCTATTCGGCTCCGCTGGAACAGCTTTTTTGTTTGAATGCCCTTGTGGATCCCGAATCTCATCCCGACTGCAAATTCTGGGCAAAGGATCGATTCTCTTATCTGTCAAAAGAACTGCAGGATGAAGTCATGTTCTTCGCCAAACACTATGCAAAATGGATCTTCGCAACAGATGTCGTCGAGCATCTTTCCGTTGGCCTGACTCCAGCTGAATGTACAATCGCGAATATCTCCAAATTAATCAAAGAAATGGACCCTATTGAATTTGCTTATATTTTTCTCGGCTTTTCCGCGTTTGACCACAGCAAAACCAGACTTGCCGACTGGTTTGCAGATCCAAAATCATTCAAACCCGAAGATCTGGGTGAACAGCGTTTTTTCCTGAAAACCGAGGATGTTATCTTCTTCTTTGAGAACAGCACTTCTATAAAGCATCGTCTTTCATGGGTCATGGAAGAATACTGGCATCAAAGTTTTCAGTATGATTGGGAATATATTGAGCCCTATATGCGTTCTTTTATCAATAAGGAATATTCTAAGGTTGCACAGAAAGGTGCATTTCAATATGTCAAAGAAATGCATCCCAATATAACATTTAAGGACGGATTCCTCACATTCCAGAAGGAACCTGATTTTTCTATAAACATCAAAAATATCAGTGAGGTCAGTATCAATCTGTCAGTGTTCATAGGTTCCTCTCTCGCCGTCAACATTATCGGCAGCAAGCTTTATCTGACAAAAAATCTCGGATTCCAGTCTGCCATCACTGCATCGCCCGTTCCTACAGACTTGGTTAATATCACAAAAGCCTGCAGTGATGAAACCCGGCTGAAAATGCTGAAGATATTTTGGAACGGACAGGCTACAACTCAAAGCCTGTCAGAAATCCTGCATTTATCACCCAGCGCTATTTCTCTTCATATAAAACAACTGAAGGCAGCCAACCTCATTGACAGCTATAAAGACGGAAAATTTGTATATTACTATATCAATGCTTCCGCGATTCAAGGGATACATCAAATTCTGATCAGCTATTTAAAGAAATAGAAACGAAAAAAGGCGCTTCCCGGCTCATCTTTTGAAACCAGAAAACACCTTTTTTCAAGGATTTAAGTAGTATATATAAATTTGGTAACTGCACATAAAATTTCCCGCAGCCTGTTCCGCAGACAGACCAACCAGCCTGGCCCCACGTCCCGGGCAATCTGCCAGCGCCTAAAAGATGCTCAGCTTCTGGCTTTTGCTCAAAGCCTCCAGCATACGGATGCCCGCTACGCTGTTTCCTTTTTTGTCCAGGGCCGGTGAATAGATGCCGATGCCCATGCGGCCCGGGCAGTCTGCCATGATGCCGCCGCCGACGCCGCTCTTTGCCGGAATACCTACCGTAGTAGCAAATTCGCCGCTGCCGTCGTACATGCCGCTGGTGGTCAGCACCGCGTTCATGAACACAGCGTCCTCTTCCGGAATCACCTGCTCGCCGGTGTGGATATTCTTTCCATGGTAGGCCAGAATCAAGGCCATTCTCGCCAGATCCTGACAGTTCACTTTGACAGAGCACATGGCGAAGTACACGTCCAGCAGTTCTTCCACGCTCCCGTAGATCATGCCGGAATTTTTCAGCAGATAAGCCAGCGCCCTGTTTTTGTTGCCGGTCTTCTTCTCGGAGGCATAGACCTCCTCGTCGATCTGCAGGCTGTCGTTTTCCGTGATCCTGCGGGTAAAATCCATCAGCCGCCGAAATCGTTCCTCGTTGTTCACGGCCTTGACCATGCCGCAGACAGCGATGGCTCCGATGTTGACCATGGGATTGATATGTTCTTTCAGAAGCAGCGGCTCCGCGTAGTCGATGGCGTTGAACGGTTTTCCCGTCGCCTCCACGCCCACGTGGGCTTTCACGAAATCGATGCCGTTGTCCTTGGCGGCCAGCATCAGAAAGATGGTCTTGACGATGCTTTGAATGGTAAAGGTCTTCTCCCAGTCTCCCGCAGAAAAGTCCCCGTCCTTCGTCGCGACATAGATGCCGATCTCTTCCCGATTGGCTTTCGACAGCTCAGGAATGTAGCTGGCAACCTCGCCGTCAAGGGTGTGTCTCCGACAGTTTTCCAGAATTTCTTCAATGCAAGCCTGCATAAGTCCAAGTCCGCTCCTCTCAACAATATTTCACCTCATCTAGTATACCATTGATTTTGAGAATGTAAACCCCCAGTTTTTCTCACAGCAGGGCATACGCATGAAAAACAAGATTCCCACTCACGTAATTTAAAAGGTAAAGATCCAAACGCCACTTTTTGTTGGTTTTCAAAGTCGAAGTGGCGCCCGCCATCAAAGGACAGCCGTCAAAACGCCACGGCCATCAAAAACACGCCAACAGAAAAACGGGGCATACCTCGCCGCACGCCCCGCCTCGCATTTCGATCAAAGATTATTCAGCGTCGAAGACCCGGTTGTCCTTATCGATAAATCCAACCTTCGCATCTACGCCAAAGTATTTCTTAGCCAGCTCCGCCAGCTCCGCGGCAGCTTCCTCTACCTGCTCTTTGTTCAGATCGGTAAAGCCGTCGATCGGGAACAGCACATCGCTGGTCTCCTCGGTGATCTTGCCGATCTCGCTCTGTCTCCAGGTCCAGCGGCGGGTTCTCACCTCGTGGCCGGAAACGTAGACAACTTCCTTGTCCTCAGGCTTTTCCATTTCGCCGTTGCCAAACGGAATGAAGGTATCATCGGCATCTGCGTAACGAACTTCCAAGGCTTCGTCGATGGTCGCCATGTCGTGGGCGCCGATCGGCAGATGATATTTGATGGATACAGCATTTCCAAGGTCTACTACCGCGTTGATATGAGGAAAGCCTTTTCCCTTGGCGATACGGTCCAGCAGCGCTTCGATAGAGCACATGTAACGGTTCGGGTTGATGCCGATGGCACGGAACGCTTCTCTGTACGGTACGATATCGTCGGCGTTCTTCACTTTGATGCCGTCAAAGTCCTTCTCGCACTGGGTAATGTTCGCCTGCAGCATTTCTTCCAGTTCCGGGATTTCCTTGGTGTTGTCCATGCCTCTGACAGCGACGACGCCAAAGTACGCGTTTGGAAGAAGATCAAATACTTCTTTTGCGATTTCAAATTTCATAGGTTTGTCTCCTTTACATTTGTTTTCTGCTTTTGCCCTAATTACCTCCCGGCGAACCGTCCAGTCCCTCGCCGCAGGAGGCGGAAACCCTGTAAAGCATGTTTAGACGCCTCTTACTAACACATTATTTTACCACATAATCACACTGAAATGTAGCTTTTTTTTGCTTAGAAAAAGAAAAAACCCTGCAGTCCGTTCCTCGCGCTGACTGCAGAGTCCCATAGATTAGTTTTCTTCGGAAAACATGTCTTTTCCAACGCCGCAAAGCGGGCATTCGAAATCATCTGGCAGGTCCTCAAACTTTGTGCCTGGCTTAATGCCTTTATCCGGGCAGCCTGCTGCTTCGTCATATTCCCAGCCGCAAGCGTCACATACGTATTTCATTTCAGTTGCCTCCTTCCCTCATAATAACCCTATTATATCAAACTGGTTTTTTTCGTCAATATGATTTGCAAAAAACTCTTACTTGATTTTAACAGATATCGACGATGTTTTCACGATCGCGCAAATGCGGCTTCCATAGGAACGCCATAAATATAAACAGGACAAAAGCGGTTTCAGCTTTCCTGGAATTGCTTTTGTCATATTTCCTGCATCTTCCTGTCTTCTCTGAAACCGCTTCTGTCAAGGTATAAGCGTTTGTCTAAGTATGGGATTTTCTATCTTTCCACCTCAAATATGATTGATTTGGTTTCCGTATCCATCTTGCACACAGCGCCCATCGGCAGAGTGATCATCGGAAATCCATGACCGGACTGAACGTTGTACATGACCGGAATATCCATATCCCCGATGGCGTCCAGCACCACGCGGGTCATGTCAAATCCCTCTTCGTCCACGTTACAGCGGGTGAACTGTCCCAGGATAATGCCCTTCACCTGATCCAGCAGTCCGGCGTTCTTCAGCTGATATACATGTCTGTCCAGATTGCCGATGTGTTCTCCGATCTCTTCGATAAAGAGGATCTTCCCTTTGGTATCGATTTCATACGGCGTTCCCACCGACGCGCACAGCACCGTCAGATTGCCTCCGGTGATCTCACCTACAGCACAGCCCTCTCTGGCCACGCCGATCGGAAACCCTTCCGGCGCGCAGTAGGCATAAGTCTTGTCTGCCGTCAGGCTCTCAAAAAAGCCCTGCTTTGTCTCATCGTCGAACTGATCTACCACATTGGAAGAGATCATCGGCCCGTGAAAGGTCACTAAACCGCACTTCTGATTGAACAGAAGATGCAGGCTGGTGATATCACTGTATCCCTGGAAGATCTTCGGGTTATTTCTGACCACATCCAGGTCTATATATGGAATGATGCGATTGGCTCCATCGCCGCCTCTGATACAGAAGATGGCTTCGACCTCCGGATCCGCAAACATCCGGTTGATCCACTCGCCTCTTGCCTTCTCTTCGCCAGCCATGTAGCCGCCCTTGGATGCCGAAATATTATCCGCCTTCTTTATGCGAAAGCCCAGAGCCCTCATGGCCTTGCAGCATTGTTCCTGCCGTTCTTCCGATACGGGGGAGCTTGGGCTGACAAGGCCAATCACCGAGCCAGCCCTTAACTTTTCAGGATATTTCATGATATTCACCTCTCAATTCTTTAGTTATTTTAACTATGTGTTTAATAACCCCACATAATATTGACAATTACCGCTGACATGATCAAAGAGAACAGGTCGCCAATGATGCCTGCAAACGGTGCCTGCCTTGCATTGGTGATGCCTACCGCTCCAAAGTATACAGCCAATACATAGAAAGTCGTTTCAGTGGAACCCATAGCTACAGATGCGATACGTCCGATCTGCGACTGTGTTCCATAGGTCTCCAGCAGTTCAGCCAGCATACCCTGCGCGCCGCCGCCAGACAGAGACCGCATGATACCCATCGGCAGAACTTCGCCAGGAAGACCTACAATATGAGTAATAGGATCCAAAATAGATACCAACCAGTCCATTCCGCCGGATGCTCGGAACATACCGATGGCGCATAGCATAGCTACCAGATAAGGGATAATCATAACACCTGTGGTGAAACCCTCCTTTGCTCCTTCAGTAAAGGAACTGTATACTGGAACCTTTCTGACGAACAATGCATAAACAGCCACAACCATGACCAATACAGGAATGGCGTATAAGGAAATAAAATTTAATACCGCTGCCAATTAAATCGCCTCCTTTACATCTGCTGTGCTTGGGATCAGTGGATCGTCGCCAATATATTCTTCGTTGATCTGCAAGCGGCCAGCCGCTCTGTCTTTTTCTACCAGATAGTCATACCGGAAGATCTTGATCTTACCCAGCAGTTTTGTGGAGATAATGCAGACAAGGGCCGCAACTAAAGTTGTCAAAATTACAGGGCCGACAATCTCAGCCGCGCCAGCAGTTTCAACAGCGCTTCTCGTTGCGATGATGTTGGATGGGATTATGCAGATAGATCCAGTGGAAATTGCCATAACCATACACTGATCATCTGTTGCGATGTTCTTGGTTTTGTTCAAAGTCTGCAGCTCCTGCATAGCTTTGATACCCAACGGTGTGCAAGCGTTGCCCAAACCCAAAATACTAGCAGCCATATACATGACAATAGCAGAGTTTGCTGGATGATCCTTTGGTACATTCGGGAACATGAATCTCAGCAAAGGCGCCAAAACCTTGCTCAGCTTCTCACAGAGACCTGCGTCTTCCATAACTTTCATCAGACCACAGAAAAAAGCCATAGAGCCAATGAGCCCGATAGCCAGTTCAACGGCAGTATCTGCAAATGCGAACAAATTGTCCTGCACGTCCTGGATAGTGCCGGTAAAGATTCCGGCAAGTACTGCGACAGCAACCAGTACTACCCAGATATAATTCATCATAAAAAACCACCTCCATTTTAGTTATATTGATGAATTGGAATAGATTACGTCCATAAATATTGCAATTTTTGTGCCAAAGAAAAAAAATAAAAAAAGCCGCATGTTGGCTTAGAATCTTCCTAAAAAAATCGTACCCCCCCCCAGTAAATTGGATTTAATATTTTTCATCCGATTTCATCCTTTTATTTCGTGGCTTTTTTGATGCCGTTCTCGCTATTACAAAAGTTCTGCCGCATTCATGTCAAAATGTTTCGGTTGTGCCGCCGAAAAAATTGTGCTATACTTACTTCTAAACTTATTTACCATATCCCACTATTGAGACAGGAGTATACAAAAATGAAAAAAATCCCCTATACTTTCAGCACAAAGTCCAAGCAGATCTTCTATTTTACCATCATGGCCTACTTCCTGCTGAGACTGGTCGTTATCGTTGAAATAAAGCTGTTTCGTCTGGATGGCTACGAAGTTTATCTGGGGCCGAGCCTGCTGTACTATCTCCTGATCTTTGCCGCCGTGACGTTTCTCTTCTTTGGTTACAAGCTTTTCTTCACAATGTACGACGACAAGTCCGTCACATATTATAATCAGATTACAAGAAAGTCCTATTCCATCCAGCTGTCAGACGTCCATTTCGCGCGTCTGGACACCCGCGGGATTCATCTGTATCGCGAAGCAGACCCACAGCCAGACGCTAAGGCAGATTTGTTCATTCCTTTTTTCCGTATGGGCGTTATTCGCGCGATTCCCGTCGACGGCTTTTTCCAACAGTTGATTGCTGCGCCACAGATACGAATTCAGAAGACGTTCAAGGTTCTTCCAGGATATACGAAGAAGTGGCAGTTGGTATCCATCATCTATGCATTTCTTGCAATCTGTATGCTGTTAGTCTGTATGACTCCACTATACACCGTCATTGTCCTCTACCAAAGTCTCTCATAAGATTTGCATGATTCTTGCATGTCTATATTCATATAGAGTATAAGGAGGGACACAATTTATGAACAAGAAATTTCCAATGACGAACTACAGAGGCATGGCCTATCTTTTGATTCTGACCTGCCTTTTGTTGGGGCTGACAAGCCTGTTTTCCGTTTTTCTATTTTCCGGGCAAGGCACGCTTTGGCTCATCCCCACTGCTATTTGCTTCTTCCTCTTCATCGTTGCAATTATGGGATTTTTGACCACTATCTCTATTGGCATTGATGTAAAGGACGGCGTAATTTGGCTTCCAGACCCGAATATGCCAAGGCGCAGTCTTCCTGTCTTTGAGCTGAATAAGCTGGCAGATGTCCACCTGGAAAATCAAGACGGGGAGATCGTTGCCACAGATGCTGAAGATTATACTGGCTGTCGTATCATTTTCACCTTAGATGACGGCGAAACCCACCAGTATTATCCAATGATTTTAAACAAGCGGCAATACAAACGGCTTCACGACGCTCTCACCGAGAGCCTGGCCTGACAACTTTGATGACAACTTTGAAATTATATCAAGAACTGAATAAAAACAACAGAAGAAGACCCGGCTTCATGCTGTTACGCATCCTGCCGGGTCTTTTCACATGTTTAATATGCCTGTATCCTATTTCCCAAACACGTCTTTCATCACGCGAAGGGCGTTCTGGCTGCAGATCTTGTCGATCTCATCATCGGTGAAAACGCCTTCCATCTTCTCCAGAATTTTGATGTAGCCTTCGTAATTCTCGATCTCCCCTGCGTCGTCGATGCCGTCAAAATCAGAGCCCAGACCGACGCTCTCAATGCCTGCTTTGCTTACCATATACTGCATATGTTGGATCACCTGGTCGATCTCCGCGTACTCCGAGTCCTCCTTCAGGAAAAACGGCGCAAAATTGACGCCGACCATACCGCCTTTGTTGCCCAAGGTCTGCAGCTGATGGTCCGTCAGGTTTCTGCGGTGATTGCACAGGGCTCTCGCGCAGGAATGGCTCGCCACAAAAGGCGTTTTGCTGTGCTGTGCCACGTCGTAAAAGCCTCCCTCGGACAGATGGGAAACGTCGACGATCATGCCCAGCTGGTTCATCAGCTCTACAGCCTCGATGCCCATGGGCTTCAGTCCCCGGTTGTGTTCCTGGCGGATATCGCTGGACGGATAACCCAGCGAATTCTCAAAATTCCAGAGCAGGGTGATCAGTCTGACCCCTTTGTCATAGACCTCCTGGATACGCTCGATGTGGTCCTCTACGAACACGCCGTCCTCGATGGTCAGGATAGAGGATATCCTGCCCTCCGCCTGATTCTTCATCACGTCCTCACAGCAATACGCCGGCCGGACGATATCAGAATTCTGCTCCATCTGCTTCAGATACAGCTGGTACATCTCCTCAAACAGGCTGTACGGCCCGTTTTCTTCGATTTCCGGACGCATCAGATAGATGGCGAAGAACTGGGCGAGAGCCCCGGCCTTCTGCATCATCTGCAGGTTCAGATGGCCTTTTCTGTCCAAAAGATTCTCTTCCCGGTTGTAATAATGACTCATGATCGTGTCACAGTGCATATCGATAATTTTCATGGTTTTGCTCCTCTCGTCTGTCGTTTACAAAGAAAATATATGCAAATCTCGTGCCATTTTGAACTCCCCTCTGCCCCCGCCCCTGCTCCCGCGCCGCGCCAGGATCGCGTCAGAGCCGCCCCAGGATCCCCCGCGCCCCAGGCTGCGGTTCCCCGGCATACCCTTTGTTTTCATGCGCAAGCTTTGTTCACTTATTTATACCCCCTTGTTCTTTTCGCTTAACTCGTGGTATACTATATAAATCAACGGTTAATCAAAATTCATCAATGATCAGGAGGAATCAATGGAATACACGACTTTTAAAGAGATGAAAATTTCACGCCTGGGCTTCGGCACCATGCGTCTGCCGATGGATCAGGACGGAAAGATCGACTACGCCGCCGGCCAGGAGATGATGGACTACGCTCTGGCCAACGGCATCAACTACATAGACACCGCCTACAAGTACCACGACGGCGAATCCGAGAATTTTGTGGGCGCGGCCATCAAAAAACACCCTCGCGGCAGCTTTTATCTGGCTGACAAGATGCCAACCTGGCTCTGCAGCAGCGCGGAAGACGTAAAGGCCATCTTCAACGATCAGCTGAACAAGTGCAGAACCGACTACTTTGATTTCTATCTGCTCCACAACATCGACGAGGAGAGCTACCCGAACATCGAAAAACTGCACATCTTTGACCTTTTGAAGGAAGAGATCAAAGCTGGCCGCATCCGCCATCTGGGCGCGTCCTTTCACTGTGAGCCTGCTCTGCTCCGCCAGATCCTTACAGACCACGGCGACGACCTGGAATTCATTCAGCTGCAGCTGAATTACTTTGACTGGGAATATCAGGACGCCAAAGCCCTCCACGACGTGGCAGTCGAGTTTGACAAGCCGATCATCGTCATGGAGCCGATCCGCGGCGGCATGCTGGCAAAGCCGATGAGCGACGAAGCCTGCGCTATCCTGGACGCCGCGGGCACTGGCGCCAGCTACCCGTCCTTTGCCCTGCGCTTTGTCGACCAGCTGCCAAACGTCTGCTGCACGCTGTCCGGCATGTCCACCCTGCCACAGATGGAAGAGAATATCCAGATCTTCAACGGTCCTGCCCTCTCCGATGCTGAAAAGGACGCCATCGACAAAGCCGTCAAGGCCCTTCGCGCCGACATTCTGATCCCATGTACCGGCTGCAACTACTGCTCCGAATGTCCATCTGGCATCAAAATTCCAAAGATCTTCAGTCTGTACAACGATGCCGCGGTAAAGGGATTCCATTATATCTGGGGATCTCTGACCGGCATGTACAAAGAAGCAGGTCCTAACGCCGCCGACTGCATCGGCTGCGGCAACTGCGAATCCCACTGTCCGCAGAAGATCAAAATCATCGACCAGCTGAAAAAGATCGACGCCAAGTACGCGGAACTGGAAGAGCTGGGAGAATAAACAGCCAGCCGCGGCCTTCTCCGCTGGGCGACGGCATTTCGCTGGGGCAGCGACTTCTTCGCCGGGCGATGGCCTTCGGCTGGAGCAACGATTTCTTCGCCGGGCGACGGCCCTCGGCTGGGGCAGCATGCGTCAGAATATGCCTGCGGTTTCGTAAAATGCGACAGCTCACCTCTCAATACGAAACTTTACCGCAGGCGACTTGCCTGCAGTTTCGTAAAACGCGGCAGATCAGCCTCGAATACGAAACTTTACCGCAGACAGCTTGCCTGCGGTTTCGTAAAACGCGCCAGCTCAGCTCTCAATACGAAACTTTTGCCGCAGGCGACTTGCCTGCGGTTTCGTAAAACACGGCATTTCGACGCTCAATACGAAACTTTGACCGCAGGCGATTCGATTCGGTTTCGTAAAATGCGCCAGATCAGCGCTCAATACGAAACTTTGACCGCAGACAGCTTGCCCGCGGTTTCGTAAAACGCGCCATTTCGACGCTCAATACGAAACTTTGACCGCAGACAGCTTGCCTGCGGTTTCGTAAAACGCAGCATTTCGACGCTTAATACGAAACCCAGTCAAAACAGCTCTAAAGAAAAAGCCGCCGCGTTTCGTAAAGGATCCTAAAACGGGAAGATTTACGAAACCCCGGCGGCATCTTTTTATTTGATATTGTAAAACCGTTTGGCATTCTCGCAGGTGATCCGCGCGGTCTCCTCATAAGAGATCCCCTTCAGCTCCGCCACCTTGCGGGCCGTGTATTCCACGTAAGGCGATTTGTTCCTTCTGCCGCGAAACGGCTCCGGCGTCAGGTACGGCGCGTCGGTCTCCACCAGCAGAAACTCGATAGGAATTTCCTCCACCACTTCTCTGGTCTTCCGGTTGTTCTTAAAGGTCACCGGCCCGCAGATGGACAGCGTCGCCCCCAGCTTCACGTACTGCTTTGCCAGCTCTTTGCTGCCGGAAAAACAGTGGAGCAGCACCCGGCAATCCGGCAAAGGCTGTCCGTCGGGGCCATATCTCTCTGGAAACCAGCTGCGGCGTTCCTGGGAAAACGCGCCTTCCTCCTTCAGAATATCCAGAGTCTCCTGATCCGCCTCCCTGCTGTGGATGGCGATGGGCATTCTCAGCTCGTTGGCCAGCTGAATCTGGCGGCGGAACCAGTACCGCTGCACATCCCGCTCTGAATGATCGTAATAGTAATCCAGACCGATCTCCCCGATGGCCTGGACTTTGTCCTTCTTTGCCAGCCCTTTGAGCAGAACAAAGGTCTCCTCGTCCAGCGTCTTCGCGTCGTGGGGATGAACACCTACCGCCGCGTAGCACCACGGCCGCGACTGAGCGTCTTTGATGGCCTGCAGCGAGCTTGCCAGATCAAAGCCAATGTCCATGACGTAGGACACGTCGGAGCCCTCGATCTCATCCATCAAAGCCTGCCGATCCGCGTCGGTATAGTTTTCGTTATTCAAATGAGTGTGTGAATCAAACAGCATAAAATCACCTCGTTTTCTGTCGTTTTATAGATTTTTATATAGGGTTGTTCAACTTCTTTGGCTGATCAAGCCTCTCTACATCCAGCTGTCGTCTGCGCTGCGTTCAAAGGATAAATACCGGCTTCCCTGAAAGGTCAGTTTTCCCCTGTCTCCCTCAGCCAGCATACCGTATTCCGCGCCTTTGACGAAAAATTCCATGCGGTCGCCGCTTTCCACCTGAAAGGTTACATAATACCGGGTGGAGGTTGTCGTCGTGAACCCGTGCGCGCCGGTCGCGTCTCCGGCGTTCGCATGGCTATGATGCGAAACCTCTGTCCGTCTCGATACGACGCTCGCGTCGACTGTCAAGCGCGGCGACTGATTATTTTTATTCCAGGTGCCTACGCCCCTCACCGCTGTCACGACAAAAGTTCCGATCACCACTACGAACACGATTATGAACATAATGTCAAACACGGCAGGGCCGCCAAATCCATCACCTATAAACATCGTTTAAACCTCTCCCCTCTGAATCTCCTCGTGGATTCCTGCTCACAATCCTTCTGAATTGCATATCCGTTCCGAATTGCGCATCTGCCTTAAAATTCGCATCTGCTTTGAATCTCGCACCAGCGTTATGCCGGTTCTGGTTTTATTGTACCAAAGTTCTGCAGCAACCTCAAGAAAAAGTCTCACAGGGCCCAGAGCCGCTCAGTGAAAACTGCCGTCTGCAGATTTCATTGAAATATGTGAACCCGCTCCCCGGATATGAACTAAAGCTGCGGGCGGTGACGCGGGGCGGGCGCGGTCATGAGTTGATCATAGCGTGGTACAGGCACCGTCATGCCGCGCGGAGAGAACGACTATAAAAATGGATTTTGCGGCGATTTATCACCTTTTTTCGTTTTTTCACGGAGAGATTGCCGCATTTATTTGTTTTTGCGACGACTGCAGCAGCGCGAGGAAAACACAGCGCAAAAAAACTTCCATATCTGTTCACGAACTTGCAAGGGGCGATGTATAGTTTTTAAAATTTTATACAAAAAAGTTAATTTATCACATCTATTTCCGTCACAGCAAAGCTTCATCGGAGCATCGGCAGGCTGAAACTTCTTTTGAGGTGGTAACCTGACCTGCACCCATGGCCCAATGCGTCGCAGTGAAGAAAAAATACTGCGATCTCTCCGCGAGATACGTCAAATCTAGCGAAAAACGTCGCAAATCAGTTTTTTGTTTCATATCTCGCCGCGCGGCACGACGAAAAACAACACAGCATGGCCGGGCGCGCCACAAAAAAACGCCCCGTTCCCCCTGCGAAAGAGAGATCAAGGCGTTTTATCAAATTCGATATTACATCAGTCTACCACTACGCCGTCCTCAGCCACCGTCGTCATGATCTCGCATCTGTCGCCGTTCTCGGCAAACATGATCATGCCCTTAGATTCCAGGCCGCGCAGCTTGCGAGGCTTCAGGTTGGCGACGATAAGCACTTTCTTGCCGACCAGCTCTTCCGGCTTGAAATCATCTGCCACGCCGGAGATGATCTGGCGTCTTTCAGTGCCCATCTTGATCTGGAATACCAGCAGCTTGTCGGCCTTCGGATGCTTCTCCGCCTTTTCGATCAGGCCTACCCGGAAGTCGATCTTGTCAAAATCGTCGTATTCGATCTCCGGCTTCAGCTCCAGAGGAATGTTTTCCTCTTCCGGCTCCGCCGCGCCGGCCTTCTGCATAGCGTCCAGCTCTTCCAGCTCCTTTTCGATGTCCAGTCTCGGGAAGATGGCGTCGCCCTTCTTCACCTGCTCCTGATACATCATGTCAAACTCAAAAGCGTCCTCCCAGACCACGTCAGCGTACCACAAACCCATCTGCTTTCTGATCTTGTCAGATGTGGTGTGCATGAACGGATGGATCAGGATGGAAATGATCCGCAGGGATTCCGCCAGATTGTGCAGGCAGGTATCCAGCTCCGGCTTTTTCGTTTCGTCCTTTGCCAGCAGCCAAGGCGTCTTTTCATCGATATATTTATTGGCTCTTCTCACCAGAACCCAGATCTCCTCCAACGCCATGTTGAACGCGAACTTGTCCATCTGCGCTTCCACCTTTGACGCAGCGCCGGTGGCGATGGCCTTCAGATCCTTGTCGATGTCATCTTCAGTGGCCGCTTCCGGAACGATACCGCCGCAGTACTTCTCGATCATGGAAGTGGTGCGGGAAACCAGGTTGCCCAGGTCGTTGGCCAGATCATAGTTCATTCTCTTCAGCATGACTTCATTGGTGAACACGCCGTCCTGCCCAAAGGTGTATTCCCGGAGCAGGAAGTACTTCAGCGCGTCGATGCCGTACCGATCGATCAGCTTCACAGGATCTACCACGTTGCCCTTGGATTTGCTCATCTTGCCGCCTTCCAGCAGCAGCCAGCCGTGGCCCAGAACGTGCTTTGGAATTGGAATATCCAGAGACATCAAAATCGCAGGCCAGATGATGGAGTGGAATCTGACGATTTCCTTGCCCACCAGGTGGACATTTGCCGGCCAGTACTTCTCAAAGAGCTCCGGCTCGTCAGGATAACCCAGAGCCGTAATATAGTTGGTCAGCGCGTCCAGCCATACGTAGATGACGTGCTTCTCATCGATCGGCACCTGGATGCCCCAGTCAAAGGTGGATCTGGAAATGCACAGGTCCTCCAGCCCCTGCCGGATAAAGCCAAGCATCTCGTTTCTTCTGGTCTCAGGCTCCAGGAAGTCGGTGTTTTCCAGCAGGTCGATCAGCTGATCCTGGTACTTGGAAAGCTTGAAGAAATACGCTTCCTCCTTGGCTTTCTGCACAGGTCTGCCGCAGTCAGGGCAGCAGCCGTCCACCAACTGGCTCTCCGTCCAGAAGGATTCACACGGCGTGCAGTACATGCCCTCGTACTCGCCCTTGTAGATGTCGCCCTTTTCATACATTTTATTAAAGATGGCCTGTACCCGCTTCACGTGCCGGTCTTCCGTAGTCCTGATGAAATCGTCATAGGAAATCTCCATGGTCTCCCACAGATCCTTGATGCCTGCGACCACGCCGTCCACGTATTCCTGCGGAGTAACGCCCTTTTCCTCTGCAATCGTCTGGATCTTCTGTCCATGCTCATCTGTACCGGTCAAAAATCTCACGTCGTAGCCGGACAGCCGCTTGAACCGCGCCATCGCGTCCGCCATGACCGTGCAGTACGTATGCCCTATATGAAGGTTAGAGCTTGGATAGTAGATAGGGGTAGTAATGTAATAAGTTCCCTTTTTCTCACTCATTTTCAAAATCATTCCTTTCGTCTCCCCATCGAATGAGATGAGGTAGTTTCTACCTTTTAGCATACCATACTACCGCCGTCATAGTCAATACAAAGCTTTAAGGCTTTTCGCGAACAAAGGGTTTCCGTCCCAGGCTTTCAGTCCCGCCAGCTCTGCGATCTTTGACACTCTCGCGGCTTCGTCCAGCTGCGGCCAGGCTTTATCTACGTCCAAGGCGATCCGCCGCAGCCGAAGCAGTTCCTCTTTCCTGGCCTGCAGCGCGCAGGCCGCCTCCGGCCCTTCGCAGACCCGGTCCCACGCGGGGCATATCACCGCGGGCATTTGGCTGGCGATCTGGCCCAGCGCTTCCATGCTGTCCTGCCAGCTGATAAAGATCGGCTGATCGTCCCGGGCGGGAACAGCGTCGCCGGTGAAGATCAGCTTCTCTCCCTTTTGATGGAGCACGAAGGATAAATCGCCCATAGAATGACCTTTTGTTTCCATAACTTCCAGAAAAACGTCCTGCTCCATTGTCAACTTATCATCATTTTTCAGGTTCACATCTACCTTCACAGAATTGCCTGCCAGCCTGTAAAAATTCGGAATTGGACGGCATCGATACTGCAGATCGATGTCCTCAATCCAGGGCCGCTCCGCTGCCGAAGAGAAGATCCGGCAGTCGGTCCTCTCTTTGATGGCCCAGGCTCCGCCCATATGATCCGGATGACTGTGGGTCAGGAAAATTCCCGCCAGCTCTTCCGGCCGGCGCCCCAGCTTCTCCATAAAATCAAAGATCACCCCTTCACTGCCGCTGACGCCGCTGTCGATGAGCCAGCACTGGCGGCCGGTAATCAGATACACGTTGACAAAACGCCTGACCTGTTCTGTCACAGAAAAATCTATGCGGATCTGATAAACATTCTCTCTTATCTTCATATCACACCTCCACGATGACGGCCCTGCTGTCCACGGAATCTTCCCGCAGGATCAACCCATGGCTTCTCCTTGTGCAAGTAATCGCTTGCATCAAAGGGTAAAAAATTCGGCGCATTTTGATCTGCGCCTATCTGCCGCCGATGCCTCTGACAAATACCCGGACGCTCTGCCGGATGTAATCGTCATCTGCCAGCTCTGTCAGGTCATCGCCAAAGGAGCCTTTTAAAAATACGAATCCGAAACACATGGACAGAAAGGCCATGGCCAGGTTTTCCGGCTCCGCCTCCGCAAGCTGCCCCCTTTGCTCCATTTGCCGGAAATAGGATAAAAGCACTTCTTTGCACAGCTTCGGCACCGCCAAGATGCCCGCCGCCGTGTCCTCAAACAGCTCCGGCGAGCGCAGCCCCATGGAGACCTTTACCATCTGCGGCGTCACCTTTTCCATATAGACCCGGGCAAACATGGTCAGGTCCTCCGTCACGTCCCCGCGCCAGGTGAAGTCCTCCTGCCGCAGGCCCGGATTCCATTGAGGCAGCGTCATAGCCGACAGCACGATGTCCTTCTTGCTCCTGAAGCGGCGGAAGATGGTACATTCGTTGACCCCGGCCGCCCGCGCGATATCCTTGGTCGTGGCGGCTGTATAACCCCGCTCCATGATCAGTTCCATGGCTCCGTTCATGATCTTCATCTGAGTTTCATCAAAATTCACGCGGCTTCTCCCTTCGTGCAAGTGATTGCTTGCATTATATCACATCGTTCATGATGCTGTCAAGGACAATCACGGGGAGCCGCGCCTTTGGTTTATCAAAAAAATATCGCCAATTTACGAAGAATCGCTTGAATAATCGCTTATCGTAAATTGGCGAAAAGACAGTTTTCCTGTCCAGTAAAAGCTTTTATGGAAATGTTTACGCTGTATTTGTCAGTCGGCCTGTCATTTGTCCAGCCCGAAAAAGGCTGCAGCGTTATCATATAAAATTCTCTGGATGCCCTCTTCATCTACGCCGCTGACCAGCACCTTCTGCAGCTCCACAGAAGGGTCGTGGAACGGCGTATCGGTTCCAAACATGATTCTGTCATGGCCCACAGTCTCATAGGCTTCCCGGATCTTGGACGGCATCGGCATGCCGCTCATCTCCAGCCAGATGTTCGGATATTTCCGGGCCATCTTCAGCGCGGCGTCGATATAGACCCCGTGGCCGTGACCCATGTGGATCATCATGATTCTGACGTCTGGATGGCGCTCCGCCAGAAGACCGATCTGCCACGGCAGAGAGTACGGCGGATGGCCGCTGTGGATACAGACAGGAACCCCGGCTGACAGCGCTTTGTTCATGATCGGGTCCAGGGCCTCGCTGTCCGCGCAGTACGCGTGGCGCAGGGGCTGCAGCTTGACCGCCGCGAATCCCTGGTCAAAATAATGCTCCATGGAATCCACCGTGGCCTGATTCAGCGGGTTCACATAGACCGCGCCGACGATCCTTCCAGGGTATTTCTTCATCAGATCCAGTGTGACATCGTTGTCCTCATTACACAGCACCGTCTTCTCAATATCAAAGCGGTCCATCTGCGCGATCAGCTCTTCGCCGGTGATGCCTACGTTCGCCCAGCCGCCGGTATAACCGACATGGGCGTGTCCGTCTATGATCTTCATTTTACAGCGCCCTCTCTTTCCGCCAGGTTGACGATCCGGCCGGCTAAAATGCTGGAAAGTATCATGAAGATCACTACGCCTACCACCGTCTGAATGGTGACATTTGGAATAGAAGCTACTGCCGGGCCTGCTCCTACCATGACCACCTTCACCAGCGTGTACGCGATGATCTGGAAGATGCCGCCGACAACGGCGCCCGTCAGCTGCAGCTTGCGGCTTTCCGGATTGCCTTTGATGATGGTTCCCATGATGAACGCCATGATGTATTTGATGACAAAGGTCGGAGCGACCCAGATCGCCGCGCCTGCCAGCAGGTCAGACAGCGCTCCTCCCAGGCCTGCCGCGATGGAGCCGTTCTTTCTGCCCAGCATGACCACCGACAGGAAGATCATGCAGTCTCCTAGATGGCTGTAGCCGCCTGTGGCCGGATTCGGAATCTTTACTAAATATGTCGCGATAAAGACCAGCGCCGCCATCAGCGCGGTCATAACCAATGCTTTCGTTTTCTTGTCTGTCATAAGATAACCCTCCTTGTCAAAACTTTTCTATTGCTTGTATCTTTTGCTTGTACCATTATAGACGGTTTCTGACCTTATTAAAACATACACTTTTTGATATTTTTTAAGATACAGTTAGTGGAGTCCTGCGATTCAAAGGCAATTCCATGACAGTTTTCAGCCAGTACAGTTTGCTGCGGCTGGCATCTCCCTCCAGAATCTGCCTCCCGCCGGAGAATTTCTCCAAAAAAACACCCGCGGGCGGCAGTTGCCTGCCGCCCGCGTTATAAAACTTGGATTTATCCTTCCAGATCTTCCTCTGCCCAGTCGTCGCTGGACCATTCTTCATCTGGCCAGTCCTCGTTGACGAAGATCTTCTTCATGATGTGGTCCATACCTACGACCAGGGTCGTGCCCGCGACAAATCCTACGCCCAGGATCGCCAGGGCCGCCTTTGCCGCTGCAGAAGTCCCGTTCTTTCTGCCTGTATCCGCCTTGTTCGGCTCCAGTTTATTTTTCTTTGCCATGTTTTCCTCCTTTGCCGGCGTATCCGCCGCTTTATTTATAGGTTCTGGTATTGATATATTCGACGATCAGATTCGCCGCCTCTTCCTCTGTGATGTAACTGCTGTTGATCGCCAGATTATAGTTGGAAAAATGTCCCCACTTCTGGCACGTGTGATAATTATAGTAATTCGCTCTCGCCTTGTCGTAAGTCTGTACAGTCTCCTTTGCTTTGGCCTCCTCGATGCCATAAGTGTGGATGCAGCGATGAATACGATCCTCCAGCTCAGCGTATACGAAGATATTGGTCACGCCCGGCATGTCCTTCAGAATATAGTCAGCACATCTTCCGACGATGACGCCCTCTCCCTCAGCGCCGATCTGGTTGATCACGTCGAACTGTGTGATGAACAGCTTTTCATTGACAGACACAGCCTCGCCCATCATGCCTTCGCCAAAGTTCATGGCCGAAGACAGGCTGTAGGAAAAGCTGCTCTTCGCCCGCAGCTCCGCCGTCTCAACGATCTCCCGGGACAGTCCGCTCTTCTCCACGGCCATGTCGATGATCTCCTTGTCATAAAACGGAACCCCCAGCTTCTCAGCCACCATACGTCCGATAATTCTGCCGCCGCTGCCAAATTCTCTACTGATAGTAACTAGTTTTTTCATAAAAACACCCTTTCTGTTTTCTCTATCCGACCCTTTCTTATCTTCTATTATATATCAAAACAGAACGAATGTGAATATAAATTTATCACGGCGCGTCCGTAGTAACTTCATTTCCATATCACCCATTATCACCCATTAAATATAGACATCATATTAAAAAATTCCCGTATAAAACAGCAAAGGAGCACTGCTGATTGAACATGCGCCATAAAAGAAGGCACCAAGTCAACATGCCGAACCTGCTGGTAATCCGCCAAAGGCTTTGTGCCGTCGCAGACGACAGCTGCGGCAGAATGTGCGGGCGCCTCTCTGATCGGTCAGCCGGTGCAAATGCCGCGGGAATCTGGATTCTTCTTACAGCCTCTGCTGCCATATCAACGTAAACCATGGATCGTCCGTTCGTCCTAAAGCCCATTTGACCGCAGATGTCTCTTACTGCGGTTCTGCGGTCACTTCATACGCTGGCAAAACGGTCATTCTGACCGCAGCGCCTTCTTTTGGGTGCACTGCGGTCAGAATATTTCATATTGGAAAATCTATTTTGACTGCACACCCCTATTTTTCG
>CALLDR010000203.1 GCA_937997955.1 uncultured Emergencia sp.
CTCGAAGGTGAGATTCTTCAGGCTGTAGCCGGACCTGGTCGGATCGATGACGTACTGGGCGATGGCCGTGTCAAAGGCTGTGTCCGCGGAGGACAGTCCCCACGACATCAAAGCGTAGTAGTCCTTTACCAGATCGTGTCCCCGGAAGACGGGTTTCCTTTCATCGAGCAGCTCTATCAAAGCCGCGGCAAGTCCCTCTTCCATCAGGTTTACATAAAAGTATTCTTCGCCAATCAAAAAAGCTGCGCCGTAAAGCTCCGGCTTGCTGATGTGGTCGTTGTTGCTGAAAATCTTCAGAATCGGCTCCGCGCCGCCGGACAGCGCCTTTGCCAGCAGGTCCAGCTGCTCCGCTTTGTCCACGGTGATACGTTGGTACTCCGCGTCATCTTCTGCGAACTCCGACAGGAGCTCCTGCTTGTCCTCGATGTGCAGCTTTTTCAAAAAGCTGTTGAACTCCAATTTTACATACAAGTCGATGAGCGCCTTGTAGTCGGGCTCGCTGACTTTGTATTTCTCCAATTCAATGTCCAGCGGCACGTTTTTGTTGATGGTGGCCAGCCTGCGGCTCATGGCCGCCAGCTGGGCGTTCTCCTCCACCTTGGCGCGCAGCTTGGCGTTGGATATCTGATCCGTGTTGGCCAGGAGATTGGCGACACTGCCGAACTGGGTCAGCAGCTTGATGCCCGTCTTCTCACCGACGCCTGGGATTCCCGGTATATTGTCCGACTGGTCGCCCATGAGGCCCTTCAGATCGATGAACTGCTCCGGCGTCAGCTGATACCGCTCGATCATCTTTTCCCTGTCGTAAAGGTCGAACTCAGAAATCCCCTTCTTGGTGATCAGCACCTGGGTCACGTCTGTAGCCAGCTGCAGAGCGTCCTTGTCACCGGTGATGATCAAAGGCTCCAGCCCTTCTTCCTCCGCGATGCGGGCCACCGTGCCGATGATGTCGTCAGCCTCAAAACCGTCGATCTCCAGGTTTCCGATCTTCATCGCCGACAAGATGTCCTTCATCAGAGGGATCTCCATGGCCAGCTCCGGCGGCATCTTTTTCCGCCCCGCCTTGTACTCCTTGTATTCTTCGTGGCGGAAGGTCGGCGCTTTCCGGTCCCAGGCCACGACTATATAGTCAGGGGCATAATCGCCTTTGATCTTGGTCAGCATGTTGATGAAGCCGTAAAGCCCCTGGGTGTAAATGCCTTCCTTGGTGATCATCGGCCGCTGCATGGCATAATATGCCCGGTTGATCAAACTGTTTCCGTCAATGATGACAATTCTGTTTCCCATATTCATGTCCTTCTCTTTTGAATTTGATGTGGATACCCACTTTCTAATAGTATAAAGCAGATTGGTTTTTTTTACAACAAAAAAGCGTGCCCAGGGCTACGCTCTTTTATATATGTAGTAATACAATCCGCCTACCAGCAGGCTTCCTCCTACGAGATTTCCCAGAGTGACGGGAAGCAGGTTCGCGATAAAAAAGCTGCCCCAGGTCAGTCCGGCCGTGGCGCCGCCGTCGGCGAAGATGCCTGCCGGAATGAAGAACATGTTCGCTACGCTGTGCTCAAAGCCCGCGGTGACGAAGAGCCAGATCGGAAAGAAGATGGAAAAGATCTTGCCGATGGTCGAATCGGCGGCTGTCGACAGCCATACCGCCAGGCACACCAGGAAGTTGCACATAATCGCCCTGACAAAGGCTTTTCCGAACGGCAGAGCGGTTTTGGCCGCCGCGATGCTGATCGTCACCTCTTTCAGCATGCCGTCCCCGGTTTCCAGCAGGCCGCAGTAAGCGACCATCCATGCGATGAGCACAGAGCCGGCCAGATTGGCTATGTACACGATGATCCAGTTTCTCAGCATGGCCCCGAGGGATATCCTCTTGTCCAGCAGGGCCGTGACCATCAGATTGTTGCCGGTGAACAGCTCCGCTCCGGTAAACACCACCAGGATCAGTCCTGCCGGGAAGATGCAGCCGGACAGCATTTTGCCCATTCCGTTGGTGGCCGGATCTGACAGAAGATAATAGCCCGCCATGTTGGCTCCGGAGCCTGCCAGGGCGATAAACGCTCCTGCCATTATGCCCAGCAAGATCATGCGGCGTATGGACAGCTGCGATTTCCTTACGGCGGCATCCATGGTGGCTTCCAGTATTTCCTGCGGTTTTAGCTGTGTCATAGTGTAGGTTCCTCTTTTCTCTCAGTTTTGTATACAATACCCGAAATAACCGAGCAAAAAGATTATAACATTTTTGACGTGGGAGTCAACTTTTTATCTAACGTTTTCGCCCTGAAAAACTTTACAATTTTTTTCGTTTTTCCAAAAATATATAGTGATATTCTCCGCGAAATGCGCTATAATAGGATTGAGCCTGGAGCTTACGTTAAGGATTCATAATTGAACCTACACTTTCGCATCGGGAATCCGGGTCCTACCGGCCTATGTCAAGCCTCCAACAGAGTGGACGACAGAAGCGGTGGCAGGATACCCACCTATCATATTGATAGGGCGTCAATTATTTCCTGACGGAGCATCCGGGTTCTGTTTCTTTTTTGTTTACATACCGGCTGCACGCGTAATATAACGCGCCGTTGACAATGCCAGCGCAGAAAAGCCTCAGGGCTGTCATAAGATATTCCTGCATATCCGCATCTGCGCTCGGAACTATTTTGCTCAACGCAAACATGACAAGAGGAAATATTGGCGCAAAGATAAAGGCCGAAATTGATATAAAGCGAAAATACCTGGCTAGAGTTTTAAGTACGTTCATAATAATACCCCTTTTGAAATGTAATCGTTTATCTGTCTTCCCAAACCTGCCGTTGGCGGGCGATGTGGGGTTAACAGACTATTTACAAGCGATAACTTTGCGTTAGATATTATTTAATATTTTCTAACTATTTCTACCTTATCATAACTCGTTTAGCTTTGCAACAAGAAAGAAATATTTGGCCCGTTTTTATTCAAAATAAAAAAACAGCTTCCACCGTGCGCGGCAGCGGAAACTGTCTTTTCATCGATTTCTGATGTATTATCTTCTTTTGATGGAATAAGTACTATAACGTACTTTGACGTACTATTCTTCGTAAAGGTCTATGCCGCAGTTGGTATGTACCTTCTGTACATCGTCGTTGTCCTCCAGAATGTCGATCAGCTTTCTCAGGGACTTGATGTCGTGCTCATCTTTTGGAGCGCTCTCCATGGAAGGAACCATTTCAACGTCGGATTCTACGAATTCGTAGCCGGCGCCTGCCAGAGCCTGATATACGTCAGGATATACGCCTGGATCGGTGTAGATGGTGAAGCTGTCCTCTTCTGTGATCATGTCGTCAGCGCCCGCTTCCAGAGCCGCTTCCATCAGCGCGTCTTCGTCGATATCGTCGGTCTTCTCTATGATCAGGACGCCTTTGCGGGAGAACATGTAGGATACGCATCCCGGAGTTCCCAGGTTCCCGCCGTGTTTATCAAAGGTGGAGCGTACAAAGGACGTGGTTCTGTTGCTGTTGTCTGTGAGACAGTCGACGATGATGGCAACGCCGCCCGCGCCGTAACCTTCAAAGGAAAGCTCCTCGTAGGAAGCTCCGCCTAATTCGCCCGTACCTTTTTTGATCGCTCTCTGAATATTATCGTTAGGCATACTGATTGCCTTAGCTTTTTCTATTGCCACTCTCAGTCCGGCATTGTAGTCAGGGTCGCCGCCGTCCTTCGCCGCCACCGTGATGGCCTTGGCATATTTGGTGAACATCGCAGCTCTCTTTGAATCCTGTGCCGCTTTTCTGCCGGCAATTGTTCCGTGTCTACCCATGGAGACACCTCCTATCTTTATCTTTAGAAATTTTCAACTCAAACATTATAGCATGCCTTGTCATAGGTTGTCAACTATTGATATTTCAACCAATGTACCGAACCTTGCTGCGGCTCTGCTTCATGAACCGGCAACCATTTTTGATTTTTTGAGCAAATGTTGCCGGTTTCAGTTAAATTCATGGAAAACGGGCCGATTTTCGCTTGAAAAAGATCGATTGTTGCCGGAAAACTGCAAGATTGTTCTTAGAAATTCCTTTAATGGAATATTCTCCCGAATCTCATTCTGCAAATTCTCATAAACGCGCAACAATTAACATTTTTTTAGCAAAAATCAGCCCGTGGATCATCAAATCATCAAATCATTGAATCATTGAATTATCGGCTCTGCCCTTATGAATCGAGTAGATCGAATAGATCGAATCCATCGAACCGCCTGTAGGAGCATCCGGCGGCGCAACGCGCCGAAAAGCAGTTACTCCAAATTCTTATGGGCCGTAGCCATCATCAGCTTGATTCTGTTCAGCTGATTGACATCGCTGGCGCCGGGATCGTAGTCTATGGCCGCGATGTTGGCCTTCGGGTTCATCTTCCGCAGCGCCTTCATCATGCCTTTGCCGATGACGTGGTTCGGCAGGCAGGCAAACGGCTGCAGGCATACGATGTTCTCCACGCCGCTGTGGATCAGCTCGACCATTTCACCGGTCAGCAGCCAGCCCTCGCCGCACTGATTTCCGATGGAGCTGATGGCGGAAGCGGCCTCCGCGGTTTCCTCGATATAGGCGGGCTCCGTAAAGTGCACGCTTTCCCGAAGGGCTTTCCGCATCGGCTTTCTCAGCCATTCTACAGCCACGATGCCGGCCTTGTTGATCATCATCTGCTTATAGGAGCCGGAAAGGTTTTCGTAGTTGAACTTCTTGTTGTGGAAGCCGTAGAGGAAGAAGTCCAGCAGATCCAGCACGACCGCCTCTCCGCCTTCCGATTCGATGATGCCAACGATATCGTTGTTGGCGTTAGGATGGTATTTTACCAGGATCTCGCCTACAACGCCCACCTTCGGCTTCTTCACGCCGGTGCGCTCCACCGCGTCAAAGTCCTCTACGATGCCCTTCATGTTCCGGGCGAACTCCGCCTTGTTGAAGTGTACCACGTTCTTTATGATCCTGTCGTGCCATTTGTCCAGAATGGCCTGGCAGGTGCCCGGCACCTTTTCATACGGCCTGGTGGCGTAAAGCACCCGCATGACCAGGTCCCCGTAAAGACAGCCGACGGCAAGGCGCAGCCCCATTTGGGCCGTGATCTTGAAGCCAGGGTTCTTTTCCAGACCTACCGCGTTGAAGGATACGACAGGAATCTGTTCCATGTCCAGATCCTTCAGCGCCTTTCTCAGCAGGGCCACGTAATTGCTGGCTCTGCAGCCGCCGCCTGTCTGTGACATGAATACGGCGGTCTTGTTGAGATCATAATTGCCCGACTTCAGGGCGGATATGATCTGGCCCAGGGAAACGATGGTCGGATAACAGGCGTCGTTGTTGATGTATTTCAAGCCTTCTTCTACGGCGTTTTTATCCACGTCAGGCAGCAGGACAGCCTTATAGCCGCAGGCCCGGATCGCTTCCTCCATATAGGTAAAATGGATCGGCGACATCTGCGGAATCAGAATGGTGTACTCCTGCCGCATTTCTTCTGTGAACAGCAGTCTCTCGTACGGCTCGTGGGACGGCGTCGCCTTGATCTCGTTTTTCTCGCGCTCATCTATGGCGGCCTTCAGCGACCTGATACGGATCTTAGCCGCTCCCAGGTTGGAGCCTTCGTCGATCTTCAGAACCGTGTACAGCTTGTTGTTGCTGCGGCAGATCTCCTCTACCTGGTCGGTGGTAACAGCGTCCAAACCGCAGCCGAAGGAATTGAGCTGGATCAGCTCTACGTCGTCACAGGTTCCCACAAAGGTGGCCGCCTTGTACAGTCTGGAATGGTAGACCCACTGGTCCAGCACTCTCAGCGGTCTCGGCAGCTCGCCCATATGCGCCACGGAGTCCTCTGTGAGCACCACCATGTCAAAGGAGGTGATCAGCTTGTCGATGCCGTGGTTGATCTCCGGATCCAGATGATAAGGACGTCCGGACAGGACGATGGCCTTCTTCCCGTTCTTGCGGGCGTATTTCAGCGCGTACTCACCCTGCTTCCTCACGTCGTTTTTAAAGCGAACCTGCTCCCTTCTGGCCTTTGTTACGGCCTGCATGATCTCCTCTTTGGAAATATGGAACTCCTTGAATTCCCTATGTAACGCGTTGGCAAGACGCAGGTCGTTGTCGTAAGGCAAGAACGGATGGGAAAAGCGCACCATGTTCTCCGCGAAGATATCGTCCATGTTGTTGGCGATCACCTCAGGATAGGTCGCCACGATCGGACAGTTGTAGTGATTCGGCGCCGTCTGATCCTCGTACCGCTCGTAGTTGAGACACGGATAGAAGATCCATTTCGCGCCGTTCTCCACCAGCCATTTGATGTGGCCGTGCACCAGCTTTGCCGGATAACAGGCTGTATCTGAGGATATGGTCTCCATGCCCGACTCATAAAGAGACTTGCTGGAGGCCGGCGACAGCATGACCCTGAACTTCAGCTCTGTGAAGAAGGTGAACCAGAACGGGTAGTTCTCGTACATGTTGAGTACCCTTGGGATCGCCACCGTTCCTCTGGAAGCGTCAAAGTCGGAGATCGGCTTGTAGCCGAACAGCCTCTGGAATTTATAGTCGTAAAGATTCGGCAGCTTATTGGCGTGCTGCGCGCCGCCGGCGCCCTTTTCACAGCGATTGCCCGTGATGAACCGGGAGCCGTCGCTGAATTTATTGATGGTCAAGATGCACTGGTTCTCGCAGCCCTTGCACCTGCCGTTGGAATGTTCCAC
>CALLDR010000204.1 GCA_937997955.1 uncultured Emergencia sp.
AGTTTGATAGGGGTTTTCAGTTTCACCTGATAATAAAGCAAGCGGCGTGCCAAAATCAAATACGCCTCCGAATGCCGCTTAAAGGTTGAAAATCTCCTTTTTATTTAATAAAATGGCAAAACAAAAGGGTCTTTAGGGGTTTTCGCACACCTATTGACCCTTTTATCCCTATTTTCTGTTTTTCATCAGCAGTTCCTGGCCCCGGTCCGTCAACAGACTTCCCCGGCGTCCTTTATAGGATACGATGTAGCCTTTTTCATTGAGAGCACACAGGCAGCGCCGAATTTCCTGTTCTGTCGCGAAAAGGCCACGTGCTCTGGCTCGCTGCAACAGCGCCTTTCTTCCGATATGCATCTGCTTTCTCTGGCACTCTTCTATTTCTGTCAGAATAAACAGATACAATTCCTCCTCCGCCATATTTTTCGGCAAAGTGAAAGGTTCCAACTCTGGCGGCTGCGTTGCGTAATCATCCAAGGAGAGCGGGGCAGTTCCAAAAAAGAACGGAACGTCCTCTGCGTCAACCCATGGCTTCCCCAAATTCGCAAGATACTCGGTGATATTCTTCACTTCCCTCACATTACCCGGCCAGTCATAACTCCGAAGTTTTTTCTCAGCCCGTTCTGTCAGCCGAAAATCAGCACCAATGGCCGCCTTCATTTCATGCATCAAAAGAAAAACGTCTTCTTCCCGCTGGCGAAGCGGCGGTATGTAGATAGGCAGAACGCAGATCCGATAGTAAAGATCTCTGCGAAAAGTCCCTTTCTCTACCATTCGCTGCAGATTCCGGTTGGTAGCGCATATAATTCGCACATCTACATCTATCAAATCCTTCCCGCCAACTTTACGGATCTTCTGCTCCTCAATAGCTCGCAGCAGCTTTGCCTGCATCTGCATGGGCAGCTCCCCGATCTCGTCCAAAAACAGCGTTCCCTTATGAGCCAGCTCAAAGAGACCGATCTTGCCGCCCTTTTTCGCGCCGGAAAAGGCTCCCTCTTCATATCCGTAGAGCTCGCTTTCCAGCAGATTTTCCGGCAGGGCGGAGCAGTTGATGGCTACGAACAGATAGTCCTTCCTCGACGAATAGTTGTGAATGGACTGGGCGAACAGCTCCTTGCCCGTGCCGCTTTCGCCGAACAGGCAGATGCTGGACTCAGACCGGGCCATGCGCATGGCGATCTTCTTGGCCGCCTCGATGGCCTCGCTTTCCCCTAAAATCTGATCAAAGGTGTAGGCAGCCTTGTGCCCGTAGCCTCTGATTTTGCTGCGCAGCTTATGCTGACGATCTTCGGTCTTGTTAAAATACTCCAGTACTATAATGTAGCCTTTCCGCTCTCCCTCCACCTCCATGTCAGACACTGTCGCAATGACTTCACGCCCATTGACACTGATCAGTCGTTCTGACAATGTTTCAACAAAGGCCGTTCGACTGCTCTCGTTGAATTCAGGAAATATATCTGTCATCCGAAAGCCTTTTAGCAATTCGCCACGGGTCTCTAACATTTTCCCCGCCATATCATTGGCCAAATATATCTTTCCTGCCATATCAGTAATGACAATCCCCTGCTTCATCAGCTTCAGTACGCCATTTAATTGAACAGACAGATAGCTCCGTTCCCCCAATATCCTTTCCAGTCCCGGATTAAACACAACCAAATCCTCCATCCGTCTTTTCGCGGCTTCGCTTTCAAACGGATCTTCCACGCCGATGGCCCGAGCTACTTTATAAATCGAATTAGGCTCTACCGATCGGTTCCCAAGGTCGATAACGGTAGATATCGATTTTGGCACCAGCGCCGCTTCCCCTGTGGTTATCGCCACCTTCACACTCTCATCACATTCGCATCCAGGATAATAAGGAATCAATTCCAAATATTCCATACCAATACTGTAAATCAGATTAATTACCTCCATACAATAACGATAATCCAGATTTACTAGCAGCGCCCGCGTGTTTTCAGGCAATTTTCTTAGTTCGTCCACCATCTTTTTATTCAAAGTAGCTTCAATGATGATCATCTTAGCCTGTTCCCTCACTTTACGTTTGACTGCCTGAAAGATGTTAAAGTTCGAGAGTAGAACATATTCTTCCGGAATCACCTCCAACGCTTCAACTTCTTCCAGCAAGTAACAGCGAAACACAGCCTCTTTTTCAAAGTATACCTTCAGATCATTGGCAAGATATGAAGCATATTCTCTGGTTTTTGCAACAATCGCAATTTGTTTCATCATGCATTTCTCCATCATCTTACATCAAAATAAATTCGTCGATTCTATAATAAATTTATCTGATTATATAGTTACTGTCAAGCTATCGCGAATCTTTATTCTTTATTTTTTTGCATCGAAATTGGGAAGTCATGTTGAAAATCAAAATAAAATGCCGCCGGTCTTTTTTCTCAGCAAAATTTATGATATACTAAATCATACCATTATAAAAAACAGCCTACCAGGAGGATCCTATGTCAACGAGAACAGACCTTTTGAAACTGCTCAGTGAAAATACAGGCACCTACCTCTCCGGCCAGAAAATAGGAGAGGAACTGCAGGTTTCCAGAAACGCGGTGTGGAAAGCCATGCAGCAGCTGAAAAACGAAGGCTACCACATCGAAAGCAAGCCCAGCACCGGCTACCGGCTCCGCTCCAAGAGCAACATGCTGACGGCGGACGCGGTCAGCGGCTATCTGCGTTATCCATGCGATCTGCAGGTCTTCGACGCGGTGGACTCCACCAACAACGTAGCAAAGGAAGTTTCCATCGGGGACAAGCCGGTCATGGTCATCGCCAACAAGCAGACCGCCGGCCGCGGCCGCCTGGGCCGGAGCTTTGAATCCCCCGCGGGAACCGGCCTCTATATGACCATCGCCCTGCGCCCGGACTTTGATCTGGACAAGGCTCTCTTTGTCACCATGGCCGCCGCCGTAGCTGTGGCCCGCGCCGCTGAGGCAGTCGCTGGAACTAAGACCAGGATCAATTGGGTCAACGACGTCTTCTATCAGAACAAAAAGATCTGCGGCATTCTCACAGAGGCCCAGACCAACTTTGAAAACGGCAGCATCGAACGGCTGGTCATCGGCATCGGCGTCAACTGCTTTCCGGGCAGCTTCCCGCCGGAGCTGGACAACATCGCCGGCTGCCTCTCCCGGACAAAGAACAGCTTTTCCCGCGCTGAGCTGGCGGCGGAGATCTACAGCCAGCTGATGGAGATCCTGACCAAAGACCTTCAGTCCAGAGATTTTCTGCGGGAATACCGCGCCCGCTGCTTCATTCTGGGAAAGAACATCACCGTTCATCCGAACCTGAGCGAGAAAGGCATACGGGCCCGCGCCATCGACATCGACGACAACGGCGGCCTGGTGGTAGAATATCTGGAGGGCCGCAAAAACCGGCAGATGGAGACTCTGACCACAGGAGAAGTATCCGTGCGGCTGGACGAGTAATTCCACGAAACCAAGATAAACAAGACAAGCAAGACAAACAAAGAAACTCCCCTGCGCAGCTTTCTGTGATGTGTCCAGAGGAGTTTTTTCTATATGTCAAAAAGCCGGTTCTTCCACAGGATTTTAACCTGATCCACAACCGCATATGTCAACGAATTGCCGATATTTCAGCGGAAGCAAGGGCAATCTCATTCCCAATCGCTTTCCGCTTCTTCAAGCTTCTTCACCAGGACATCTTCAAGCGCGGCAAAAGCAGGGATAAAGCTGTCTCGAATGAGCAGGAGCATTTCGTCAATTCTCTCTTCATCATATTCATGAACGGAAGCATTACGCTTTCTCAGCATAAGAAGCCAGCCTGCGGAATCGTTGACAAATCCAAGCTTATATCCCAGCTGCAGGATTTCCCTTGGCGATCCCGTTTCCGAGCCCGCCGCCCCATGGAGCCGGAGTATCTCCTGCAGCGCCTTCCAGGCGAGCTCAAAGGTCAGATTGAACTGCCCGATAACTCCCGTTCTGTATATATCATCATTGACCGCCAATTCAAAATCGGCACCTTTCAGGACGTTAAGACAATTTGTAAAATTATCGAGCTTTTTCATATATAACAACTCCTTCTGTTTCAATCGCACGCATCAATTCATCAGATACGCCGGGGCCAAGGTCAACTATATCAAAGGAAAGAAGCGAATAGGTTTTTTCTTTGATGTCCAAATAGAATCCCTCAAAATTCCCGCCGCTTACAGCAATATCAATGTCGCTTCTTTCTGTATTTGTTCCTCTTGCCCGTGAGCCAAAAAGGACTACGCGCTCGATGCCGTGTTTCAAAGCAAACGCGGAAATATCCTTTAAAACTCTTTCCGGAAGATTATATTTCATATCCGCTCACCTCCGTCACACACACTTTTCTCATATTCCCCACGAGCATTATACAACATCTGGAAGCCAAATGCAACTTGACACTATCGTAAAGGTCCTATGCGGCTTTTCTGAAACAAAAGTATCTCCCTGCAGATACAGCAAAACCGAAGGTGCGCGCTTGGCGTCCTTCGGTTTTGATTCTTTTCTTCTTTTTGCCCGAGGCATATCTTTTGATACGCCAGTCACGTTTTATAAGCCTAGCATAAACATTCTCGCTACGGCCAGTTCCATAGGATCTGGCTTTGTTACCTTGACGGTATATTTGTCCACCCTCTCGGCACCCGGATACCACGCGGATGACTTAGCCCTCTGAAAATCCTTGAAGCAGATCTCCATGGTATACTCGTCTGCCAGCGGCTTGGCCTTTGGCAGCGGCTGTGAAAGAACTCTCGCCGTCTCCGCTTCGATCTCATCAATGACATCCTGGGGATGCCTGTTCCAGGTGGCGTTTCCGATACCGCTTTTGGCCGCCACGGTAACCAGGCCCGGATACTGGGCTGACGCGTCATCGCAGATACCCTTGTCTCCCGTCAGAAGCAGGGACGGTACGCCAAAGTAGTCTGCCAGCGTATAGTTCAGAGTGAACTCAGAAGCATATTCTCCGTTAATTTTGATCCAGTTGAACAGGTAATCCTCTCCCGTATGCTTCAGCGGGCTGGTATCCGTCCATGCTCCCGAATGATAGCCGATATACAGGATTCCGTCATACGTATCGTCCAGGCCTCCCATCATGGAGAAAGGATCACTCATCCACCCGCGAATCAGCTGTGTTCCCCGAGGAAGCAGGTCAGGGTCGATGTTCATGGCGTCCTCATGACCGTCTTTGACGACGACCTCCCAGCCTGCCGCCAGCGCGCCTCTGCAGGCCGCCGCCACTTCCAGAGACATCTGTCTGCAGGCAGCTTCATAATCCTTGCCGCCGTACCGGGTGGACTCCCAAGTGGTCACGCCGGTGACGCCTTCTATATCCGCACTGATAAAAACTTTCATCTGTTCACCTCTCAAATAAACTCTCTCAAACCGTACAGTGTCTTTCCACGGATGCCTTTGACCGTCTCCGCGTGATACAGGGAGCTGATAACAGCTTCCTCTACCGCCTCTGCTGTAGCCTCAAAGATGCTGTCCAAAGCGTCGTCGTGAACCATCTTAGTTTCCACAATGCCGCTCTCGCAATAATGAGGTACGATATTGCTGGTGGAGAAGGCTATCGCGATATCTCCGCTTCCGTTGCCCAGATAAGATCCTACTCTTCCCAGACCTACGGTAGCCCGTTTCGCCACGCGGCGCAGCTGACGGTCGCTGAGCGGCAGATCTGTGCCGATCACGATGATCACAGAACCCTTATCTTTGCTGTCTTCCGTTTTCGGAATCGGCGTGGAGATCTTCTGTCCGTCGATGCGCAGGTTGCCAAGCTCTCCGAAGTTGGACATCAAAATGGCTCCCAGGGTGTACTCCTGATCCTTTACTTTTACCATTCTCGAAGCTGAGCCGATGCCGCCTTTGATGCCCATGCAGCACATGCCCGTGCCAGAACCGACGCCGCCTTCCTCAAAATCGTCACCCGCGTTTTTCAGCGCGTCGAGGACGTCCTCCTCTGTTACGTGCATGCCGCGGATATCGTTGAGCACGCCGTCATTACACTCTGTCACCACGCAGTTTACCGTGCAGGTGGTGACGCCGATGTCCTCGTTGTCGGCCAGCATATATCTCAGCGATGCGTTGAGCGCTGTGCCGACGCTGAACGTATTGGTCATGATGATCGGTGACTCGATATTTCCCAGCTCTTCGATCTGCACCAGGCCGGCGCTTTTGCCGAACCCGTTGATCACGGACACGCCTGCCGCGACCTTGTCTTTGAACAGGTTCCCTTCATGGGGCAGAATCGCCGTTACGCCCGTATGGATATCCTTCTCGTCGTCCTGCAGCGTTACATGTCCCACTTTCACGCCAGGTACATCGGTAATCAGGTTTCTCTTCCCTTTTGGGTACTTATTATGAATCTTTGCTCTGTTGTTTTCAGGCAGTCCCATCTTCGCTCCTCCTCTTTGTTGTTATACTTTTATAAATGCGCACGATTTTTCTTACCATTGTACCTGTCGGTCAGCGCTTCACCTCGCCGCCGCTGAACTGGATTACTCTTTCTGCCAGTACTTCCATCGGGTCCACATAAAAATCATCCAGGCCCTCATCAGCTTTGATTACGGACAGCTCTGTACAGCCCATGATGGCATGGGTGCAGCCAGCGGCCCGCACGATCTTATCCAAGACGTCCCACTTCTCCGCATCAAAGGGTTTTCCGGCCTTGACACGGTCATAAATCTGGTACATGACGATCTTCTGGAGTTCCGGATCCGGCACATACGGCCGCAGCCCTGCCTCTTCCATCCGCTTCTGGTAGATACCAGTCTGAATGGTTCCGTCAGTAGCCAGAATGGCAACCTTGCTGCCGGGATCCGTTTCTGATAGTGTTCCGACTGTCTCTTTTATCATATGAACGATTGGAATGCTGAGTTCATCTGCAATCATGTCCGCGAAGTAGTGGGCCGTATTGCAGGTGATCGCCAGTGCCTGGCATCCGCAGTTTTCCAGCATCCTGGCGTCAGACAGCATCTTATCGTGCACCTCCTGCAGCTGGCCGCTTAAGATCGCTCCTGTGCGGTCCGGCATGGAAGTGTCGCTGCAGATGATCATGTTCACGTGATCCTGATCGCAGGCTGCGCAAGTCCTTTCTGTCACCATTTTGTAGAATAACTGAGAAGCCATAGGACCCATGCCCCCCAGTACGCCAATCCTCTTTTTCATACTTAAAAAATGCCTTTCTACTATTTTTCCAATGTATCGATTGCTTTCGGTATCTTGCCCTCTGTACTCACTGTATTTTTCCTTCGGGCTTTCTCTTCCACCTTATTACTATAGCAAATTCTGTGCCAAATCGAAAATTCAGGGTTTTCAAGGGTTCCAGTCCTTCGATCCGGCATCCTTTTCAAAATATATCTCTATAAATCCTGTTTTATCTCATTTATTTCCCGTTTTAACAGCAGCGGCTGTCCGCTCTGCAGACAGCCGCCGTGTATCTATGATCGTCAAACGGCAGAGTATCCGCCGTCTGGCCTCTCATCTAAAAAGGTATTTCTTCTTAGTAAGACAGATCGTTGAGCGGTGCGCTGCCGTCAGGCAGTACGTTGAAGCCCTTCAGGTCCTTATTCATCGCAGTGAAGCTCAGTTCAGCATACATAGGGATCATGTTGACGTTCTCGAACAGGTGCATCTGGATATCACCGATCATCTCGGTTCTCTTCTCAGCATCCAGCTCATGTGCGGCCTCTCTGACCATCTTCTCGTACGCATCCGTGTTTCCTGGAGCGTTCTTGTCATAGTAGCAGCAGTCGAAGATCAGGATAGGCTCTGCCCAGGACAGCCATTCGATACCAGCATCGTAATCGTCAGCGCTGATGTTCTCATATACATAGTTCCAGTCGATGGCTTCAATGTTCATCTTGAATCCAACGTCTTCCAGCTGTTTCGCCATTTTTTCTGGAATTGTAGTAGCGTCTGTCCATGCGTACCATGTGAACTCCAACAGCTTTCCATCCTTTTCGCGGATGCCGTCTTTACCGACTTTCCATCCAGCCTCTTCTAAGATTTCCTTTGCCTTTTCAGGATCGTTAGCCAGGTTTTCTTTGAACCAGTCTTCAGCATCCTGATTGAAGTTCTGCATACCGTTGGTGATCATAGAATAAGCAGGTTCAATGAGTCCGTCAACGGAGTCCGCCATGCCGTCTCTGTCGATAGCGAGAGCCATAGCCTTACGAACAGCTTCGTCCTGGAAGATTCCCTTGGAAGTGTTCATTTCGAAATAAGTGATGTTTGGATAAGTGGTATCAGCGATTGCAACATCTTCATTGTCCTGCAGTTCCAGATACTGGTCGCTGGTCAGGGACATGAGCATGTCTACATTGCCTGCCAACAGGTCTTCTGTCTGTGTGAAGTCCTCTACGTTAAATCTTACCTTAACAGTCTCGAATTTTCCTGCGCCCTTGTTTTCTACCAGAGGGTTCGCGCATACAAAGCCATCGTTTCTAACCAGATTGACTTCAGAACCGGATACATATCCGTCTTCAGCCAGCGCATACATGCCGTAAGGGTGGCATCCCCACATCAGTTCTTCGTCGCTCATGGAATCCAGCTCGTCCTTGTCGATGACAACTACGAAGCCTGCGCACAGATAGTACTGCATGTCAGCTCTGAACTCGCTCAGGTGCAGTGTTACCTGTCTGCCGTCAACGTCCATGGATTCGATGTTGTCATAGCCGTAGTTATACGGGCTGACGTCCAGGCCATGCTGCAGAGAAGCGACTACGTCTTCCGGCTCAACCTGCTCGCCGGTGGAGTAATACATGCCTTCCGGTACATTGAAGGTTGCGGTCTTGCCGTCCTCGCTCAGTTCCCAGTCAGTGCAGACATTGTCTACCATCGTGTTTGTCTCAGGGTCCCACTGGAACAGTCCGGTGGAGTTGAGACCCTGCGCGCCAGCCGTGCTGTCCAGCTGATATGCGTCCAAGCCGTACCATTCACCGTCTATGAGGGTCAGATTCGTCTTTGCAGACTCGCCGCCATCATCATTGCCACCGCCGCATGCGGTCATGCTGAACACGAAGATCGCGATCAAGCTCAGCACCAATAACTTCTTTCTCATTTTTAGTCCTCCTTTAAAAATTCGGTTGTGAACTTAAATATTTATTGTAAATTTTATTACAATCTCTTTTCATATTCCCCGCTAGTCCAGGGGATGGAAGCAAGCCACCTGATGACCCGGCGCGATGATCACATCTTCCGGCATGGTAGTCTTACATTCCTCTGTTGCGTATTTGCATCTGTCGCAGAAGCGGCAGCCGGCTCCGATCTTGATCAGGCTGCCCGGATCGCCGCCCATGACGTCTTTTTCTCTGTCACGAAGATTTGGATCCAGGATCGGCGCCGCGTTGAGCAGACCTCTGGTATACGGATGCTTGGCATGCTCCGCAATCTCCATAGTAGGACCGAATTCCACCAGTCTTCCCAGGTACATGACAGCGATCTTGTCGCTGATGTACTTGATGACGTTCAGATCGTGGGTGATGACCAGATAGGTCAGATTCAGTTCTTCCTGCAGATCCAGCAGCAGATTGAGGATCTGCGCCTGTACCGATACGTCCAGGGCGCTGGTCGGTTCGTCCAGAATCATGATCTTCGGATTCAGAGCCAAGGCTCTGGCAATGGCGATTCTCTGCAGCTGGCCGCCGGAAAGCTGATGCGGAAAGCTGTCCAGATACCTCTGGTCCATCTTTACCATGTCCAGCACTTCCTTGGCCTTCTGCTTAGCCTCCGCCTTCGGCACGCCGTGTATGATCATAGGACGCATGATGGAGCTTTCCACCGTCTGTCTCGGGTTCAGATTGGACGCCGGATCCTGGAAGACCACGGCGATCTCGCTGCGCAGCTGTTTCATCTGCGCCCTGGTCACCTTGGACATGTCGATATCGTCGATGATGATGTTTCCTCCGGTCATCTTCGTCAGGTTCAGCACCACACGGGCCAGGGTCGTCTTGCCGCTTCCCGATTCGCCTACCAGGCCGACGATCTCTCCCTCCTTGATTTCCAGGGAAATGTCGTCCACGGCCTTCACATAGGTCGTCTTTTTTTTGATCAGGCCCTTAGAAATAGAAAAGTATTTTTTCAGGCCATCCAGTTTTATCATCACTTTTTGTTCCATGCTACTTTTCTTCCTTTCCAGCCAAATGACAGCGGCAGTAATGGTCGTCCTTCACGTAGACCAGGCCCGGCGTTTCCTTGAAGCACCGTTCCTGCGCGTATGGACAGCGGTTGGCAAACCGGCACTCCGGCTTCTTCTCCGTAATCCGTGGGACGGAGCCTTCGATGGTCTGCAGCCTGCCCTCCGCCTTGGTTTTTCTCGGCAGAGCCTGCATCAAAAGGCGGGTATACGGATGAACCGGGTTGGCGAAGATCTCGTAGACGTCTCCGCTCTCCACCATCTCTCCCGCGTACATGATGCCGATCCTGTCCGCGATTTCGGCAACCAGGCCGAAGTTATGGGTGATCAGCATAATCGCTGTGTTGTATTTATCCTTCAGTTCCTTCATGATGCTCAGGATCTGGGCCTCAATGGTCACGTCCAAAGCTGTGGTCGGCTCGTCAGCGATGAGCAGCTCCGGATTTCTGGACAGCATCATGGCGATCATGACACGCTGACGCATACCGCCGGACAGCTCATGAGGAAAGCTCTTGACACGTTCCTCCGCATCGGGCATCTTCACGTCTTTAAACAGCTGGATGACTCTGTTCCAGGCTTCCACTCTGTCCACCTTGTCCAGCTCCAGGGCTTCCACGATCTGGCCGCCTACGGTATACACAGGGTTCAGGGAATCCAGCGGGTTCTGGAAGATCATGCCGATCTCCTTGCCCCTGATGGCCTCCATCTCCTGCTGGCTGCACTGGCGCAGGTCCCTGCCTTTGAACAGGATCTCGCCGTGCATCTCTTCATTTCCGCCGGGCAGCAGGTTCATGATGCTGTGAGCCACGGTGGATTTGCCGCAGCCGGACTCACCGACTACTGCGAACACCTCTCCTTTGTTGATGGAAAAATTTACATCGTTTACTGCAGAGAGGTAGCCGTCCTTGACCTTATAGTCGATGGACAGATGTTCAAGTCTCAATAATTCTTCGCTCATATCCATGCTCCTCTCTACTGTGACTTCATATGCGGGTCGAGCAGGTCTCTGAGACCTTCGCCCAGCAGATTAAATCCAAAGGTGGTATATACCAAAGCCAAGCCAGGGAACATGCTGAGCCAAGGGGCACGCCGGATAGAATCAATACCCTCCGAAATAGCCAGTCCCCAGTCCGGTGAAGGCGGCTGTGATCCCAGTCCCAGGAAGGACAGAGCCGTCGTGGACATGATGGTGCCCGGCAGGTTCAGTGATACCATGACGATCAGGGACGGAATGACGTTAGGCAGAATGTACCGCATCATCAGCGCTGTATTGCTCTCGCCGAAGGCCTTTCCCGTTTCCACGAAGGCCATGTTCTTCAGGGACATGGTCTTAGCTCTGACGGTACGGGCATAACTGGCCCACGCCACCATGGATATGGCGATGATGGTGTTGGTCAGTCCCTTTCCGATCATGGTTACGACGGCCAGCGCCAGGATGGTTCCCGGAATACACCAGGTCAGGTCGGTCAGGAAGGTCAGCACTCTGTCGACCCACTTGCCGAAAAAGCCGCAGGCCAGACCGACGACAACGCCGATGGCCAGCTGGATCACAGCGCCCAGGAAGGCCACCCAAAGGGCAATCCTGGTTCCGTAAATGGTTCTTGAAAAAACATCTCTGCCCAAGGCGTCCGTACCAAACCAGCAGGTACCGTTAGGCGCTT
>CALLDR010000205.1 GCA_937997955.1 uncultured Emergencia sp.
GCCGTCCGCAATACCAGCCTTTGCCGCATCAATGGCAGCCCAAACATCATCCGGGATTTCGACATTACTGCCCTCTGCATCGACTACGCAGGCATCCTCTGCACAGCCGAGAGAAATGGTACCGCCCTGGAATGTGCCGTCCATCGCCGCATGAATGGCGTCATCCGCTGCAACGGGGAACAGCCGGATAGCACTGGCCATGTTTGTGTCAGGAGCATCCGCATTGACGTTGCCGTCAAAACCAATGGTATAGAAGCCGTTTTCCTTACCCGCTTCCAAAATGCCAAGTCCAGCCGTGCTGGCCGCATGATAGATGATATCTGCGCCCTTGTCATGCATCGCAATGGCCATTTCCTTGCAGGCTGCAATGTCGTCCCAGGAACCCAGGTAGTCAACAAGAATCTGAACATCCGGATTGACAGACTGTGCGCCCGCAGTCAGACCAGCGGCATTCATGTTGCAGTTGTAAATATCAAAGGCCGCAATAAAGCCGATAACATTACTCTTGGTCATCATTCCGGCCATGACGCCGACCATATAGCTCAGTTCGTTTTCACGCCAGGAATAGCAGGCAACATTTTCACAGTCAACCTCTGCATCGATGAGCATAAATTTCTGATCCGGGTAGTTGGGTGCAACCGCTTCTACGCTGCTGCCCTGGCTGTACCCGAGCGAAATGATCAGCGAATACTCGCCGGTTTCTGCATAGCCACGCAGCAGCGGCTCATATTCCGCCGCATCCATCGGTTCTGAGTAGTCGAACTGCAGTCCCATCGTGTCGCAGACATTCTTTACGCCGGCATAGAGGGAATCGTTATAGGTTTTGTCACCAAGACCGCCGGTTGCAAACACAACTGCAATTTTCCCGGCAGTGCTTGCTGCCGCTTCGTTATCAGCGGTGCTGGCAGTCTGATCGCCGGATACCGTATCGGCAGAGGTGTCCTGGTTCTGGGAGGTGGTTTTGCCGCACGCTGCAAGTGACAAAAGCATCAGTGCAGCGAGCATGATCGCGATAATCTTTTTCATAATGATAGAGTCTCCTTCTTTTTTATTTCTAACGAGCGCCTGTTAAGAGCAAAACTCGTCAGGTCTCCTGCGAAACGCCCAACATCAGTTGGCCGAGACGTTCCTTTGTTGCGTTCTTTGCCTCAAGAATATCCACAATTTTACCACGTGACATCACCATGATGCGGTCTGAGGTATGTATCAATTCATCAAGGTCACTTGAGATCAATAGTACGCCCGTTCCGTGCTCCGCAGCATCCATGATCTTACTTTGAATCGATGCTGCTGAGGCAATATCCACACCGCGTGTCGGCTGCGCGGCAATCAATAGCTTCAGTGGAATGGAAAGCTCACGCCCCACGACGACTTTTTGCTGATTTCCGCCGGAAAGCGTACCGACCGGCACGTTGATTCCGGCCGCTCTAACATCAAAGCTTTCCAGAAGCTCCTCTGCACAGCGGCTTGCGGCTTTCTGATCCAGCCAAAAAGGACTCTTTGCAAACGGCTTTTCTGCGAAACGATTGAGCATGAAGTTGTCCTGAATGGAGTATTGCAGCACCAAACCCATGCCCTGCCGGTCATCCGGTATGCTTCCCACGCCGGCCTTTCGAATCTGACTGGTCGATTGTCCGACAAGGCTGCGCCCATCAAACAGGAATTGACCAGACTTTAGCGGCAGCAACCCCAAGAGCGCCTGTGCCAACTGCGTCTGCCCGTTGCCTTCAATTCCGGCAACGCCAAGCACCTCTCCTGCCCGGAGCGAAAAGCTGACATGATCGACAGCGAGCAGTCCCTCTGCGCCGCGCACACAAACCTCCTCGGCTTTGAGGACGATCTTCTGCGATGGCGCGCGCTCCGGTCGATGCTCATGCTGGAGACTTTTGCCGACCATGAGCTCCGCAAGCTCCTTTTCGGTCGTCTCCTGCGGTGTCGTTGTGGCGATCATCTGGCCAGCGCGCATAATCGTCATCCGGTCAGCGATCTGATAGACCTCTCCAAGCTTATGGGTTATGAAAATTACAGATTTCCCCTGTTCTTTCAGTCTTCGAATCACGTCAAACAGCTTGTCGGACTCCTGCGGCGTCAGGAGCGCCGTCGGTTCATCCAAAATCAGAATGTTTGCATGGCGATACAAAAGTTTGACAATCTCTACACGCTGCTGCACCCCGATCGGGAGCTTATAAACAGCTTTTGCCGGATCCAGATCAAAACCATAGAGGTCGGACAGTTCCAATATCTGCTTCTCCGCCTTTTTCTGGTCAAGACGGAAACGTCCTTTTGTAACTTCCTGTCCAAGCGTCACATTTTCTGCAACGCTCATATATGGGATCAGCATCAATTCCTGATGTACCATGCCGACGCCGTGTGCAATTGCATCGGCAGAATCACGCAGATGTACCGGTTCTCCGTTTATACGAAGCGTTCCTTCATCCGGCTGCACAAGACCGTAGATTGTTTTCACAAGTGTGCTCTTTCCTGCACCATTTTCCCCAAGCAGGGCATGAACTTCCCCTTTTCTCAGCACAAAGTCCACATGGTCATTGGCCAGGACACCGGTACCATATCTCTTTGTAATTCCCAGTGCTTCCAGTACGGGGGTCTGCCTTTCCGTTTGCATGATTCTTGCAGTCTCCTTTCAGATATCTCGTGGTAACGCCAAGCCGCCAGATGCTTGCTTTTTGAACCTGAAGCGTATAAAATAAAGCACAATACAATCAGTCTTGAACGGGAGGGAAGGAAATGCTCCGTCTATCCTCACAAACACAACAATCCAAGGTGCGCGCACAGCTTGAACTCCTGCTGCGCAATGCGGAACCCGGCGAGCGGCTGCCCTCAGAGCCTGCGCTTGCGAAGCACTTTGGCGTCAGCCGAACAACGATTCGGGAAGTCATGAGTCAACTTGAAGCAGAAGGTTTTATCCAGCGCAGGCAAGGGAGTGGCACCTACGTGAGCCGTCAACCGCTGCTGGAGGATGAAAGCCTGCTCCATTTTGTCGATTTTCCGACCCTGATCTCCAAGCAGGGATACACACCAGCCATGCAGCAGCTCGGATTTGTGCAGCAACGTGCCGGGACGTTCTTCTCCACCCGTTTTCACATCGGTGAAGAAGACCGGATTCTCACCCGACGCTGCCTGTATACGGCAGATGAGCATTTTTGTGTACTGGCTGAAGACAGCTTCCCGCTTGCGTTCCTTTCAGAAAGTCAATGTGTGCATCTGCTGGAGTCAAACAACACCGATCTACGGCTTTTCCTTTTTCGCGCAACCGGCCGTGCCGCCTGTCAGGACGAAACCACAATCTCTGTCGCCCGACCAGAAGACTACCCGTTCCTTGAATCCCTGCTTGAGAACAAGCAGCATTCTCTGCTCTTTCTGAGCAGTATGTGTCTGGATACTCACAACGAACCGTTTATCAGTTCGCAGATTTACTCAGACACAGACTATATCAAGTATCAGTTGAACCGCAGGATCGTCTGAACTCAGTGATTACTGTGATATAGGTTGATTCGGTTCCCGCACGGATCCTCAACAGCAAAATACCTTGTACCATAGCTCTGCGTTACAGGCGTGCTCACAATCCGGATGCCTTCTGCAGCCGTAAGCTCCTGATAGGTCTGATCGACATCCTCGGTTTCCAGATTGACGATCACAGGGCCGGTCTTTCTGTCATGTGCCTGACAGAGTACGCTGATTGTACCGCGACCAGCCCGGAACTTTGCGCCGCAATCCTGCGCGCTTTCGTTCCAACTGTAATATGGCTTCTGTCCGAGCAGCGTTTGATAGAAGTCTCGGCAGACAGAAAAGTTTTCCTCTTCGGTGTATAGAAGGATTTGAATGTCTCCTGTAAATGCTGTCATGTTCTTATTCTCCTTTTTTGTAGACACAGACGCCGTCAATATATTTTGCACAGATGTCTCGATCATCCGACCTGGTAATTAACCGTTCTATCCGCTCATACGGTGTCCGCTGCACGCCGTCGCAGAAGCGGCTGTCATCCAGAATCACCGCATCAAAGCAATATCCCGGTTCAAAGCTCCCGCTTTTCCAGAGTACGCCGCCGCCTTTTGTTGCAAGGTAAAACGCATTGGGCAGAGACAAAACTTTCCGCTGATCCATATTGCGCGCGCTGTTTTTGGAAGCCCAAAAGACTTTAGACGCCAAAATCGCTTCAAAGATCGTTCGGAACATATTCAGGGTATTGCCGCCGCCGACATCCGTGCCCAGTCCGACTGCAATTCCAGCATCGAGATATTCCATGATTGGTGCTGCGCAACCGCAACTGTTCATATTCGACTGTGGACAATGTGCTACCAGCACATTGCGTCCTTTCAGCGTTTCCACTTCTTCGGGGGAGGAAAAAACGCAGTGCGCCATCACAGCCTGTGTATGCGGTCCAAGCAAACCAGCACGGTCATAGGCCTGCGCATAATAATCAAGATCCGGTGCAAGCTCGTGCACCCAGTCAATTTCATCCACCCCCTCTGAAAGGTGCGACTGCACCGGAACATGGTATTCCTCGGCAAGTTTTCCCAGTTGCTCTAAACAGCTTTCCGTACAACTCGGGAAATAACGCGGCGTGAGAATCGGATAAATCGCACCAATTCCGTTCTTTGTCTCTTCCAGCCAAAGGCGGGTCTGCGTGATCGTCTCCCGTGTCGTTTCCAGCAGGCCCGGCAAAGAATTTCGGTCCATATTCACCTTTCCAACATAGCCTGCAAATCCGTATTTTGCCAGGACTTTCATGAGAATCTCTGTCGCTTCGCGGCTGGTCGTTGCATAGGCGCACAGGCGCGTTGTCGGTGTAGCCAGAAGAGACTTCGCAAAACGGGTGTAGGCCTGTTCCGCATACGCTGGATCGTTGAATTTGGACTCGTCCGGGAACGCATATCGGTCAAACCATGTGTTCCATTGACCGTTTTCAATATTCTGCCCAATACCCTGGAAGGGTGCTTGTGAGGCGTGAACGTGGATGTCGCATGTTCCGGGAATCACAAATTTCCCGCTTGCATCCAGAACCTTAATTTGACGATATTGCTCTGGCAACGCTGAATAAACCCCTGCAACTTTTTTTCCATCGCAGACCAGATATGCGTCTTCCATGATGGTAAATTGATCCCGCTGTGCGGTAAAAACCAGCGTCCCTTTGATTGCAAAGCTCCGCTCCGCAAAATGTTCAACTTGGCTCATAGCATCCCCTACTCGGCAATTCATATAATTCTTAGCTGCATAATATCAACATTTTTGGTCACTGTCAACGCGAACAAGTGCTTCAATAACATCTTTGGATACATGCAAAAAAGCACTCTGTTTACCTCCCTTTCTTTTCTGTTAAAAGTGCAATTTGTACGACAACTTGCCAGTTTTTCAAAAGATGTCTGTCTGTAATCTTCTTGTTGCCGCCAATCCAGCTTTTATCCAGCAGGAATCTGCGGCCGTCTTCCCCCCTGTTTTGAAAGCAGCATTCCATCAACGCGCAGACTGCCGTTGGTTTTTTAATACGAAACCCAAGCAGAAAAAAATCTGCTGCCGATCGGAATGGGCGGCAGCTTGCCTTTTATCAAATCATGCTGACATGTTTCAGTGTCTCTGTGATTGCTTTTTCCGCCGCTGTCCCCTATAATTGAAAGAAAACGGTATGCAAGCTGCGGACTCAGAAGCGAAAGGAGCGCAACGACATGCAGTGCTCGCCGCCAACTTCTTTCACCGGCGTGTCAATGGAATCAATCGCAATCTACAGCAGTCTTCTGAGCCGTCTGAACAAAGGCTGTCGCTTTCCTGGCAATCCGCCGAATATGTCAAGTGAACGTTTATGCCCACGATCGAGAAATTCCGATGAAGAGCACGACCTCGCGGCCCTGCGAAAGGATCGGGCACCTTATGCCGAGCTGCAAAGGCGCAAAGCTGCCGGACGGCAAGGTCTTCAAGGGCAGCGTCGGGCATCAGGAGCTTGCGGCGTGGGTTGAAGGACTTGGACTTTAAGGGACAGATAAATCGGGATTTGGCAAAGGAGTGTGATTGTATGAAAAAGAAATTCTTTGTGGTAATTGCAATTATAGTTGTTTTAGTAATCCTATTAACCCCTGTTCGTATGAACTTAAAAGACGGCGGAAGTGTTAGGTATAAAGCATTAGTGTATGACGTTACAAAAATACACCGACTTGCACCGGAAGTAGATGGTGTAAAACCATATATTGATGGGTTCGAAATTAAAATACTCGGAATGACAGTTTATAGAGAAACAAACGAATAGACAAATTCCAGTTTATAAAATTAAGAAAATGGAATTTAAGGAGGAGTATGTAAAT
>CALLDR010000206.1 GCA_937997955.1 uncultured Emergencia sp.
TAAAGTACTTCTGCATCATGGATGACCGCAGGTCTCAACCCGCGAGGGTGAGTGGATTGAAAGAAAGCTCGAGCCGCCTGATTGGAAGCAAGGCGGTGTCTCAACCCGCAAGGGTTGAATTGATTGAAAGTTGAATTCCATCAAATCTGTATTCTTTGCAGCTTTATCGCTGATAAAGCCTCCAACTTCATAATTTTTGACTCTGGAGCGGATTTAGCTCAGAACCTAAAATGAAATCACATGAAAAAATCCACACATATATTTCAGTTTTTGTTGTTAAAATGAAATGAACGGCGTATAATATAAGATAAGATTTCATTTTAGCACTGGGAAAGCAAAGAAGAGCATTCTTAAAGCGCTTTAATCAAGCTGGACTTTACGACGCTGACTAAGCTTTTGGCACCAGAAAGGAAAGCTATACCGCGGTGGGCTCACAGTGCCTGCCAGTCGCCTCATACGAATTTTCGCCATGCCGGCAAGGACTTTGATTTTCAGATCAATAGATTCATAGCGGATTGGGTTTGAAAAATATCACAGGGAGACATAAGGGCAGCATCAATAGGCCCGCGGACGGTAATGGTGTTTTCGCTTTCAAAACATCGCTACTAACAGCGTTCATACGAAATTCCTCATTTTAAAATGAATTAACAATGCGTAAAGGCTGGCTGATCGACTTAAAAATAGACGTAAAGTTTCAGGAAGCAAGGGCTAGGGTTGCCACCATGCGACCGCACGGATTTTAGTGGTACAAGCAGCAAAGTGTGTAACTCCTTGCTGGCTGTAAAAAAGATTAATCATAAATATATTGTAGCAGGAGGCAGTTTATGGCTATCAATTATACCCGCGCGGGTTCATATAGAAAAAATCTATACGGAGAAATGGAATACCGGTCTTTTGTACCCGCAGCTCTGCCGCCAGATCCATCGGTAGTTATAGATGATGAAATGGGAACTTTGCTGTTGGAGGCACATAAAAAACTCTCCTATCTGGAGGGCATTACTTCACTGATTCCTGATATGAACCTGTTCATTTCCATGTACGTGAGAAAGGAAGCCTTGCTGTCATCTCAGATCGAAGGGACGCAGGCAACACTGGAAGACATCTTTGACCCGGACATAGAGAATAATCATAATTTGGATGTTGCTGATGTTGTCAATTACATCAAGGCAACAGAATATGCAATTGCTAGGCTGAATGAACTTCCGCTTTGTGCCAGGTTGATCCGAGAAACGCACAGCATACTGCTGGATGGGGTTCGTGGCCAGGAGAAAGAACCTGGCAGTTTCCGATCCACACAAAACTGGATCGGCGGCCAGGGCAGCACTTTGAGAACCGCCATGTATATTCCGCCGAATGTGGAGGATATGAAGGAATCAGTTTCGGACCTGGAAAGGTACATGAATATGGATAATGACAGCCTTGACGTTTTGATCCGCGCGGCATTAATCCATTATCAATTTGAAACGATCCATCCGTTTCTTGACGGCAACGGCAGAATTGGCCGGCTTATGATTACGCTGTATTTGATGGAACAAAAGGTGCTGAAAACGCCGTGCCTGTATCTGTCATACTTTTTAAAGGCCAACCGAATCGAGTACTATGATCGTATGAGCGAAGTCAGGAGAAGCGGAGACTACGAACAATGGATCAAATTTTTTCTGCGCGCTTTTCGAGATGCAGCCGAAGATGCTGCTGTTACAGTGCGGGAGTTGTCTGATCTGCATAACGGCAACATAGCTTTAATCAACAAAGAAAAGAGAAACACCAACTTGAAGAGCGTTTTCAGGTATATGGAACAAAACCCAATTCTAGAGATCAAAAAGACTGCTGATGCTCTTAATTTAGCATATAACACGGTGGCTAAACAGGTGAACTGGCTTATATCAAAAGGAATTCTGGTTCCGGCAGAAAAAAGGGGCAAAAGCAGAACCTTTATCTATGATTCATATCTTGGCATCCTTCGAAGAGATACGGAATAAACTATGTAAAAGAAGGCCGGAAATTCCCGACCTTCTTCGTAGTTTTTGATTCAGTTCAGCTTTGATGGAATCGACTATTTAGCGATTCTGTAAGCCTTGTTGGACCAGTCAGAGTAGTACTTCACACCGTCAACTACCTTGTAAGCTCTGATCTTGTAGTAGTATCTGGTTCCCTTCTTCAGAGACTTGGTGTTCTTGTAAGTTCTCTTTGTGTTGTCAGTGGTTGTGAAGAACGCCTTGGTTCCGAAACCGCTGTTCATCTTCAGGGATCTGTATACCTGGAAGCCGTCTGCTGCAGAGGAGTCGCCCTTTACAGTCCATTTAACTGTGATGGAACCCTTCTTGGCAACGGAGGAAGCGGTGATCTTTAGAGCTTCGACAGCTGCAATGGCATTTTCACCCAGAGCTTCTTCGGCATCAATCAGATTATCGTATGCAAGAGAATCAACGAGCATCGCTTTTCCTTCTAAGGACAAAGCCTCATATGCGGCTCTTGCAGCTTCTACCGCAGCCCTGTCTTTTTCTGTCGGATTAGCTGGCAACTTGATCATTAATTCTCTTGCTGCAGCAACTTGCGCTTCAAGCAATTTTGCTTCTAATGCCTTTACGTTTGCTTCAGTCGTGGTTGCCGTAGATGTTACGTCATAGTCATCGCAGAACGCATCATGTGCATCATAAAGATCTCTCAATGCAGCGATTGCATCGGCATCGGCTGTAGTAATTTTCTTATCTTTCAGCGCTTTATACGCAGCATCCAATTCATCTGCAGCTAATGCTTCGTAGGATTTCTTAGCATTCTCTAATACAGTTTTGTTAATCGGATCAGCTGTAGAGCCTGGAATATCCTTATAATCGCTCAGAGCATCAGCAGCAGCCATAATGACATCCTTATCAGTTAAAGCAACCGTTGTAGGAATTTTAGAGATTAAAGCCTCTACAGCTTTTCTCTGCTCTTTCACCTGTTCTGTTGTCAAAATCTTGTCGACAGCAGCTTTTGCTTCCGCTACTTTATCCGCCAACTCATCGGCAGTGTATGCCTCGAATATGATAGGATATACGACATTTTCCATAATGCCTTTTTCTGTCCTAACTACAGATGGGTAATTATTAATTGTACCTAGCTTTGCCGCTTTATCGACAAAGTACTGTGCATAGGCGGCTAATTCCTTGTCATAATTTGCATTGTTATATGCAAGACCGACAGTGCCTTTCCAGGCGTCCAAATGATCTTTTGTTGTTGCAATGGCAACATACTCATCATGGGCAGCGGCAAAGATTTTTTCAATTTCCGGAATGGAAGTTGCCGCTTCAATTGCATCTTCGGTTTTATCGATTAAAGCAGTCAACGCATCTCTCTGCGCAGAATCATACATGTAGGTTGGACCAACAGCATATCCCGCACTTGATGTACCTTTAGCCATTACGGCTACATTTCCACTTGCTGCATTTTCTGCAGATGCATATGCCTTGTTCCATGCTTCTGTAACTTTCTTATTTTTGCTGTCGACTGGAGTTAATGATCCTTTTGTTCCATTAATAAAGTCAATGTAAGCAATTTTTGCGTCAATTAACGACGACTCAAAACCTCTGGACAGTTTTGCTAAAGCACCTTCGTAAGTTGCAGATGTGTCGGTATAGAGGTACTCAACGGCTTCTTCCAGATTTGCTTTTAAAACATCCTGATCATAATATGGCTTTCCGTTGACATCTTTTTGCTCAGCTCTCAAGGCAGCTTCTGCTTTGATGTCCGCAACCCATCCGATTACCTTAACAAATCTCGCCAACTGGCTGTTGGTCAAAGTGATATATCCGTTTGAATCGGTATCAAAAGCATTTACCATGTTGATTAGGCTCGCTGCTTTATCCTGAACTGCCTTCGTAGTTGTACAATAATTGATTCTTGCAACCATTACTTCTTCTGCAGCTGCCAGATTGCTATTTAATTCGGACTTTGCCTCATTCAACTTAGCCAGCTGTTCTTTTTGAGCGGTAGTCAGAGAAGCCTGTTTATCAAGTTCTTTAATTGCAGCTTCTAATTTATTCTGCAGTTCAACAGATTTGTATGCGATCGCCGCTTTAAGCTGAGTGATAGCTTTTTCTTTTGCGCCTTCCAGAGAAGTATCGTTTGTTAAATCCTCAATTGTAGGGACTGCTTCCACATAATAGTTTTCATCAGCCGTAATTTTATGACCATTGATTGCAACGGAAGCTTTATCCAGTGCGGCATCCATCGTACCGATTGCATTGGCATAATCAATAGTATTGGATCCTGTTAAGGCATTACCTACTGCCGCTGTCTGTGTTGCGACAACAGCTTCAACAAATTCCCTTGCGGTCAATTCAGTGCCAGCGGCTTTTCCTGTAATTCCAGACAGCGTATAGCCTGCAGGCGCTCCTGTAGCAATCAAGCTGTCTGTAATCTTGATAGACCATTCGTTTTTGTCGTTGGAGTATTTTGTAGCGTCGTATTTTGACAACTCAGCAGTAGCTGCCTCTTTATCAATTTCATACTGCTTGCTGATTACTGTTTTTGCGTTTCCTCCAAGTACATTGCTATCTGTAAAAGCCTCATTTACTGCCCTGTCGTAGAGCCCCTTTACATCTGCAATTACAACATCCTTGTCCCAGCTATCGCCAGCCACTAATGCGTTTTTATAGTTTGCAATATACTCTGTAAATGCAACAGTCGCATCGTCAACCAGAGCATTTGCAGCTGCTTCAACTACGGTTTTTGATGCCTTGCTCTTTAACCCTGGATACTTGTCAAACCAATTTTCGTTGATGGCAATTAGTCTGTCATTCTTATCGAATGTCAATGTTGCCACATAATTCTTTGCAGCCTGCTCGAAATCACCATCAAGGTACTTTGCGGCTTCCTGATCTACATAGCTTTTTGCAGCGGACGCAGCATCTGTATCTAATGCCGCAAACGCAGTACCAACTGTGTAAGTGAAGACAACTGACAATGCAAGAAGCACTGTTAAAAATTTCTTCATTTTAAGAATTCCTCCCTCTTTTTAGTTCTTTGTTTTAAGATTATAGTTATACGCGTTTTTGCGCAAAACTGATAAATGAAATTACAGTTCACAATGATTTCCGGGGAATGGGGATAAATGTTGGAATTTCAATGTTTTTGATGTTTTCGTTGTGATAACATGAGGACATAAGCGTTGGATGGGGTAAATCAACTGGCTTGGTTCGGCTGAATTAGATCGGCTGGATTGGATTCGCTGGCGGCGGACAGGTTGGTTAAGGTTGGTTAGTGTGAAATGGTTATGGAGGCTCTGGACAAATCGCGGGGAGCCGCAGTGCGTGGGAGGATACGATAGGAAGCGGGAGATTAGAAGCTAGAGAAACTGGACTGGTTCATGGGAAAAGTGGTTTATTTTGCTGAGGAAATAAGGTATACTTAAGGTATGGGAACAGCAGTGGTTTATATAGAGTATCGCTTTATTGCCCGCGGCAGGTCATTTTCTTTAGACAGCTGGGAGCAATAATTTTACCAAAGGACTTACGCATAACCTTGGTGCGAAAGGCAAGTGAACATGAAATTCTCGGGCCTTTCGCACCAAAACTTCTTACAGGAATAACCATAATTGCGGTACGATGTAAGTAAATTGCGAAGAGAGCCGCGAGGTGGCCTAAAGAAAATGCCGAAGGTTGGTAGTATCTTTGGGAAAACAGCCGTAATTTGCAGTCTCAACCCGCGAGGGTCGAGTGGATTGAAAGGATTATTGTTCCGGTTGCATCTCTTAAAGCTGTAAGTCCCAACCTGTGAGGGTTGAGTGGATTGAACTTGTATGTTGCAATCTCGACAATACACACGAGTCAATCCGAATGAATCAGGAGATTAGCTATAAAAGTATTTGTGGAGGTTATATATGTACTACACTCTAATGAATAAGGATCGTGAGATCCTTCGATTTACAACCTCAAGAACTGAATATGGGGGCGTCCGAGTCAGTGAGTCGAAGGTGCTTCAGCCTGATCTGCTGCCTCCTGAATATAATGGCGATATTGTTCGCTTTGTGGAAAAGCGAAAGGCGCCTAAGCATCGGAAATATGTGCAAAGCATTTTGAAACAGCTGGGTGCAGAAGATCTGGAGGGATTTATCAAGGTGAGCAACGGGGCTTCTCTGACAGATACCTTCTGGGTCAGAAATGATGAGGAGCCAAAGACTTGGGACCAGGTTTCTTTATATCGCAACGATTTTGATGAAAACATCGCGCGAATTGCTTTTGAGGGAGGATCTGCCTCACTCAGCAGCACGACACCTGAACTGAGTGTTGATGGCAACTATGCGAAATGCTGGATCAAAGAGAACGGCGAACTGTATCTGCTGAAAAGGGGAAGTGAAACCTTTGGCCGCGAGGTTTTTGCGGAGTACTATGCGTCACAGCTGGCAGAAATATTTTGCCCGAAAGCTGTCAAATATGATCTGGTCTGCCACCATGGGCACCTTGCAACAAAGTGCAATATCTTTACCAGCGAGGACATTGGTTTTTCGCAGATGATGTATCACGTGGAGAATCCGTATTCTGTTGTGCCGCAGGAGGTGCTTTCCGTTATGGATCAATATGGCGACGGGGACAATTTCCGGCGCATGATGATACTAGATGCCCTGATTTTGAATATCGACCGCCATTTGGGCAATTTTGGCCTTCTGGTGGACAATAATTCACTGAAAGCCGTGGGAATGGCACCAGTCTTTGACAATAACCGGTCCATGCTTTTTAATCTGAACGACGTGCAGTTTATGGCTGAGGATATGGACGGGCTGATGGATCTTTATCCGAGACTGGTAGGTGAATTCAACCTTATTGCAAACGACATGCTGACGGATTCCATCAAAGGTGATTTACTGAATCTTCGCGATTTCCGTTTTCACAAAAGTGGCCTAAAAGATTGGCCAGATGAAAGATTAGAGAAATATGAGCATTTTATCAGCCGACAGATAGACAAGATTTTAAAGAGAGAAACCTTATTTGTCAGCAGGTTTGATTAGTCAGCGGCTTGTAAGAATTAACAAAGAAGGCCGGTAGTTCCGACCTTCTTCGAATTTTTTGATTCAGTTTTGCTTTTGAAAATCGACTATTTTGCGATTCTGTAAGCTTTGTTGGACCAGTCAGAGTAGTAGGTCTTGCCATCAACTACTTTGTAAGCGCGAACTTTGTAGTAGTATCTGGTTCCCTTCTTCAGAGACTTGGTGTTCTTATAGGTCTGCTTAGCAGTTGTGAAGATTGGCTTGGTGCCGAATCCACTGTTTTTCTTTACGGATCTGTAAATCTGATATCCGTCAGCGGCGGAGGCATCGCCCTTTACAGTCCATTTCACTGTGATGGAGCCCTTCTTTGCAGTAGAAGATGCTGTAATCTTCAGAGATTCAACGTTAGAAATAACCAGCTTTTCAGCATCTACCAGCTTGCTGTAATATGCATAATAGCCGCCGTCTTTGCACTGGATGCTGTGCTGCATGTCTCTGGATAATGCATTAAAGGCATCTCTCGCAGCTTTTACTGCGGCAGCATCTGCTCCATTAGCAGGCAGTTTTGCAATCATTTTTACAACTTCGTCTCTCTCAGCTACTTCGATATTGCGTTCGAAGGCAGAAACCTGAGCTTCTATTTTATCATAGTCGAGAGTCGTTACATCATCGTAATCATACCATACATCGACATATGCATCCCATGCAGCTCTTAATGCTTCTACATCAGCCTTTTCGGATAAAGTAGCTTTGTTGTCGCCCTTATTGATCGCGTTGATCGCATCAGTGATCGCTTTTGCTTCAGCGTTTTCAATGACATTGGCAAGGCGTTCAACTTTCTCATAGCTTACTTTGTTAGTACTGTCAACTAAGTCACAATACTCATTATGAGCAAGAACTTTGTCATAGGCGGCTAATACGGCGTCTTTGTCTGCTGTAGTAGCTTCGTTAGGCAATGCAGCCACTTCTGTGTTGATGGCTGTTGCTTCAGCGGCCAATTCTTTATCTGTTTTCAGGTTAGCGATCTCATTCTTTGCCTCTGCAAGTTTTGCTGCGATTTCTTCAGCATTGAAGCACTTTGTATAAAGCTCTTCCGTATATTTATCTACCAAAGTCTTGAGATCTGTATTAGCCTTGCAAGTTTCATACTCTTGATCGGTTCCAAGCTTTTCCAAAGCAGCAATTTTAGCAGCCGCTTCTGCAGCAATTTCTTTTTTCGCATTATTGTAAACTTTAGTATAAGCTCCAGAAGCTAATGTGAAATCGTTTTTGTGCTGCTGAGCAGTTGGAATAGCCTGAAGTTTTGCATATGCATCTAAGAATGCTTTGTCAGCATCTTCTACGGAAACCGCAGCCCTAACTGCAGACTTTGCATCAGTTTGTACAGCTTCAACATCATCTTGCTTTGCAGCATCATATTTGGTTGACAAGTTATCAGTCCATGCTGCAATTGCCGGATAGGTAATACCATTAACTTTTACAGTAGCGCCACTTTTAGCGATGAGCGATTCTTCTACATAATGGTACAAATTTTCATAAGCATTATAGTTACCTAAACTTGCATCATTTTTCAGACCTCTGTAGATCTTATCAATTGCATTTTCAAGCGCAGTTTCAATTTCTACTACTGTAGTGCCGTCAATACCAATAGATGCTTTCAGAAGTTCAGCATTTTCTTTTGCCTCTTTAACTAAAGCAACACGTTTAACCGCATCTTTGGCATAGAAGCCAGCCGCATAAGTTGCATCGCTAGGCAGAATGTAATAGTCTTCAAATGGTCTGCCAGTGCTGTAACGTTCGCCTCTCTTCCAGTTATTACCCTGCCATACATTTTTGTTGGAGAATGTGCCTAACTGGCTTACTTTAGTAGCATTGTTAACCAAATAAGTAACAACTTCGACTGTTGCATCATATGCCTCTTTTACTTCTGCAATTTTTTCTTCTAAATCAGCAATAGTAGTGGCATTTGGCTTTGCTTTTTGATTTTCAGCAAAAAGTTTTGCGGTATAGTCGTCAAGATATTTTTCTTTGTCCGCAGTTAAATATCCAAGAACTTCTGATAATGTTTTTGCTTTCGCATATTCAAGCTTATTCGCTTCTACAACTTCTCCAGAAGTAGTTGGGATATCTTTTAAACCATAGTATTTAACTGTACCATCAGAATTTAAGATAGTAAAGGTCACACCAAAGACGGTGTTGCCGTTATTGGTATACAGTACGCCCGTTGGTTCAGCTACGCCAATACCAGGTGTGTAAATCCATCCTAAACGATTGATTACAGGATCATTTGTTGCAGCTGTGTCAGTTGCAGTTTGTGCCTCAACTGCAGCAATTGCCTTTGTTATCAATTCGGATGCATATTCATAGTTGCTCTTGTTCTCGCCAGCAGCAACGTCTTTAGAATATACAGAAAGATCAATGGTATTTAATGTCTTAATCAGGTTCTCTTTCTTAATTGTAATTTCTGCTTTTGAGAGCTTGTCAGCAAGATTTGCAGCACCAGTATAATCTGCAACGGTCAGGATTCCAGCATTAATTTTATCCACATAGTCATTGATGCTGAACTCATCTACATTTGGATTCGCTTTAGAATATTCATATAAAGCAGTTTTTTGTTCATCCAATTGCTTCTTAATTGCTGTTTCCGCGTCATTGTAGATCTCCTGATACACGGCCTTTGCGGCGGCAGTGGAATAAGTGCCAGAGCCGCTGCCATCTGATGCGGTATATTGCGTTGGACTTCCGGCATACTGTGTTAAAGCAGCAGTCAATGCATCGGATGTGCTTTCAATTGCTTTATTCGCAACTTTTTCTAACTCAGTCATAGCCTGGTTATACGTATACTTTGCCGTATCGTATGGTGCAGCAGCCGCAAACGCAGTACCAACTGTGTAAGTGAAGACAACTGACAATGCAAGAAGCA
>CALLDR010000207.1 GCA_937997955.1 uncultured Emergencia sp.
GGCCGGGAAATAACGAGAAAGGGGACCAAGAAGAATGGTTGAATATACCTTTGATCTGATATATTCGCTTTTAAATTACAGCAAACGCCGGGTTTTAACCCTGTAAGACAGGAAATTCTGGAGCGATCGGCGGCGCATTTTCTTTGACACAGATCAAGAGTTGAGAAGCTTTCCGTTTTTCGGAGCAAATTTACCAAAAAGACAGGAAGCCATTTTGTTTTAGAAAATGGAGATTGGTTTTTATTCGCGGGTCCAGAGGCCGCCGGTTTAATTTCATTGACTTTCTGTCGAAAAAAGTATATCCTGAGTAATAGTGAAATCAGAATCCGCACTCTGCGGCGGATTGAAAGGAGATCTGGGAATTGAAAGATTTGCTGTTGTTTTTGGTACTTGCCGCAATCGGATACTTTGTTGGAAGCAAGCTTCGCGGCTATCAAAATCTGACCCGCTGGTCGGGGCACGTTCAGACTGGCGCGATCATGGTGCTGATCTTCACCATGGGCGTAAGAATGGGATCCAATGAAGAGGTCGTCGAAAATCTCAGTTCCATCGGCCTGATTTCCGCGGCGCTGGCGGTTATTGTCATGATCGCGTCGGCGATATCTGCTTTTATCGTCAGGAAATGCATCGGTATGGACCGCTTTGCCAGAATGAAAGACGAGAAGATTTCTCCGGATCCGGCTGCCGAGACCGGCATGGCCGACGCAAATGCAGATGCCGGTCAAAGCGCTTCACAAAGGATCATCGCCGTGTTGATTCTCATTTCTGTGGCTACAGGTCTTCTTTCCGGCTATTTCTTAGGCTCTGAGGCTGACCCGGACACAGCGTCCTCAGTCATCGGCTGTGCTGGACTCATCGTCAACTTCGGCCTCTCTGTTTTGCTGTTTCTGACCGGCGTCAATATCGGCGTCGACGGCACTGTTGTGGAAAGCTTTAAGAAGGTTGGCTTCAAAATCCTGCTGTTCCCCGTCGCGGCCATCTTCGCGGCGCTGCTGGCGGCGGCGGCTTTTGCCCTGCTTGCCGGACAGAGCCTGCGGGAGACCCTGGCTGAAAGCGCGGGCTTCGGCTGGTATACCATCGCCTCTGCGATCATCATGGACAAAGGGCTCGTCAGCTGCGCGGCTGTCGCTTTTATGCACAATCTTCTCCGCGAATACTTCACGCTGCTGTCTGTACCCGTTCTTGCCAAAAAAATCGGATACATGGAGACGATCTCTCTGGCCGGTGGAACGGCTATGGGCGTGTGCCTGCCGGTGATCGCGAAATCTACCCGCAGCGATGTGACCGTCTATTCGTTTCTGTCCGGCCTGATCCACGCCGCTTCTGTGCCGGTCCTCATTCCCCTGCTGCTGGGCGTGTAGGATCGCTTTTTCCATATTATCTTATCGGATATAATATCTATGGAGGTTCCCATGATTCGAGAAATTGTCAGCGCAGATTTGAACGGTCTTCTGCAGCTGTATACACATCTCCACAATAATCCGCTTCCGGAACAGTCCGATGCGCTGTCCGTGCTATGGAATACGATTCTGGATGATAAAAACCACCACATCATCGTTGCCGAGCTAGATGGAAGAATTGTCTCCTCCTGCGTCTGCGTCATCATTCCAAATCTGACCAACAGCCAGCGGCCTTATGCCCTCATAGAAAACGTAGTCACGGAGGAATCCTGCAGAAACCGCGGCTTGGCCGCGCAGTGTTTGAATTATGCAAAAGACATCGCTCAACGCGAAAACTGCTACAAGATCATGCTGCTCACCGGTTCAAAGCTGGAGAGCACGCTCCAATTCTACGAGCAGGCGGGATACGACCGAAATGAGAAAACTGCATTTATCCAGCGGCTATAAGATTTTTTTATTCTACCTCTATTTTCATGCCTACGCCGACTTCCTCCACGGGCAGTTCTGCCAGCATAGCTGCCTTTGCCCGCAGGGACACGCAGTGGCATGGATACAGCTTTCTCAACTCGCAGCTTCGGAAATACGCCATGGTCTTGTCCAGACGCTCCCCCTCGTCAAAGAGATGAAATCCGCCTAAAACGCCGTCAATACGGTCATCTCCACAAACTTTTTTCGCATATTCGACGATGTTGCAGATGCCGCTGTGGGAGCAGCCTGTAATGATGAACAGGCCGCCGCGTCCTTTATAGGCCAGCGCCGTATCGTCGAGAACAAAGTCATCTGCCCAGTCTTCGTCCTTTCTCTGCTTTCCCACAGGTTCTTTTGCCTCAAAGTCATTTTGACGCGGTATTTCACCGAGCCAAATCAACCGGTCAGTCAGAGGCACTGGACCGCTGGACAGGACAAGCTTTGCCGACGCTGCCGCTTCCTCCCGGGAAAAAGGCGCGCCAAAGGCGCCCGTATCGTCCTCCTTCGGCAGAAAGCAATCCGGATGGGCGATCAAAGAGACTTGAGACAGGTCTGCTCCCTTCGATAAAAATTGAAAGCCCCTGGTATGATCGTTATGGCCGTGGGAGAAGACAATGTGGGTCAGCGCCGACAAATCGATATCCATCAGTTCGGCATTCCGCAGCAGTATATCGGAGTATCCGGTATCGAACAGAATCCGTTTGCCATCTTCTTCGATATAGTAGCTCACAGCAGGCTCGCCCAGGTAATATTCGTCAATATATGTATTATTGTCAACCAGTACTTGCAGTTTCATAAACACCTCCTTACTCTCAACTCTCTTTCGCCCGCGCTCTTCTGCTCAACACTCGACCGTGGCCGCCGCGGATCAGCCGCGAAACCGGTGTCCCTTCTGCCAATCGCGGGCAGTGGTTTTTCGACAGCGGCCACTTCCTTTGACCGCGAAAAGCTCTGCCAAACCGCGCGGACGTTTCAGTTTTCTTTCTCAGGCGCGCAGCGGCTTTCTATAAAGCGGATCGCCGCTTCCTGACTATTAAAGACCCGAAACCTGTCGCCGTGTTCCGACAGCCGTTCTATAAGGCTTTGCTTTTTACGGTTAAACTCAAATACCCATTTGAGATTGTCCAGCAAAAATGCCAGGGTCGGCGCCGTATTGCAGCGTTCTCTCCCCTTTCTCTGCCTGATCCACCGTAAAAACACTCTTTTCAGCCTGACAAAGGTGCTGACGTCCAGAAGGATAATGTAGTCACACACATCAAAGCTTTCATTGAGGCATGCACGGGGCGAACCCTCTACGATCCAGCTTTCCCCGGCCAGAATCTCCGCAAAGAGCCTGTCCCGTTGACGGTCCGGCCTCCTGACGTCGCCGCTTTCCGTCCGTTCCCATACGATATTGTCCTTCTCGAAGCAGGGGATTCCATATTTCTCGGACAGCTGTGCCGCCATGGTGGTTTTTCCGCTGGCAACAGAACCAATGATATCAATCTTCATCTCTTTGATACTCCAGAATATCTCCCGGCTGGCAGTCCAGCACCTGGCAGATAGCGGACAATGTAGAAAACCGGATCGCCGTAACCCGGTTGTTTTTGATCTTTGACAGGTTGACATTGGAGATGCCTACCTTCTCCGCCAGCTCGTTGAGCGAGATCTTCCGTTCCACCATCATGCGGTCCAGCCGCAGTATGATTTTTCCCATAATATCCTCCTTAGAGCAGTCCTTCTACGTCCTCTTCCAGCTTGATGCCCCGCGAAAATACCTGGGTCAGGCAGAGGATCAAAAGTCCTGTAATGAAGCCTCCCATATCCATGCTGATCTCGGCGGATTCCACACCTATGATGAGGCGGGAGATCCAGGACAGGGTCAGCCCGATGATCGGCATGGAAATGTAAAAAATACCGATTTCCTTTACCATGCGCGCGTTATCCTCCTGAAACGGCGTGCCTCCCCGGCTGTTTTTGATGATCAGATAGGCGTTGCGGAACACCATAGCCATCAGGGACAACAGCAGTATGCCTGCGACAGAGAACATGGCGACAGCAGTCATGGTCAGTCCCCCGCTTCCGTCAGAGACGCCGATTTCAAATCCATAGGTTTTAAAGAAGCCCGTATTGTACTCCAAAACGCCGCTGTCAAGGAGCCCGTTCAGCCAATCCTTTGCCGTCAAAGAGCAGACCAGCAGCGCCGCCATGCAGATCGCGCCGATCCAGTGTAAAACTTCTACGATTTTCGCCGCTGTCATGGCGGCCTTGCTGATATTTCTCATGATAATCCTCCTGTGTTATGATTCAATCAAACTTTCACAAATCTGCCGGCTTTTGATGATACTATCATAACGCAGATTTTTATCTTTGTCAATACATTTTTAATGTTTAACGATAAACTATTTTCGTTTTACGTAAAATCACGTAAAATATCGGACAGTATTTCCAGCCACCGCCCTCGGCTGCGCGGCTTAAACCGGCTCTTCCATCAAAGCTTTCAGCCCCTCGCAAAAGTCAGGAAGATCTTTCATCAGCCGCAGAGGGCGGCCGCCAGCCCGCAGAAAACAGTGGGTCGTAGCGCCGGTGCAGACCACTTTGCCGCCAGATGTCATGGTATATCCCAGTTTCACCCGGGCGCTGGAAAGCTCTATCACCTTTACCGTAATGAGAATCACATCTGCGTAAGTGGTAGCGTGTTTGAAATCACATTCTACAGAAAGCACCGGCGATATGACGCCCTCCGCTTCCATCCTGTCATAACCCCAGCCGATCTCCTCCAAAACGTAGGTCCGCGCTTCCTCCATAAACCTGATGTAATTTGAATGGTGTGTGACCTGCATCCGGTCTGTCTCATAATATTGTACTTTATGTTCGTAAGGTTTGATCTCTTTCATCTTGCATCACTCCTGTCCTTCCTCATATTTCAACTCCCACGTAACGGCATCATATGGCAGACCTCTGACCTGCCTGTAGTTTTCTACGCGGCATACCTCCCTGAATCCCAGTTTTTCCGCCACTCTGATCATCGGTTTGTTCCCCGACCAGGTCTGGGTGTAAAAAGCATGGTATCCCTGACTCCGCAGATATTCTATAAATTTCAGCACAGCTTCACTCCCGATACCCCGGCTCCGATTGTCCGCCGCAGGTATATTGATGCCGAGAACGGGGCGCTGATCCGGGTTTTCCATATAGCCCAGGTCCGTATACCAGCATACCCAGCCGATATGCACACCATCGAGCTCGATTTCAAATCTCTTCCTTAACGCCTTATCATCTAGGCCCCTTTTCTTATGAAAGAAGGCAGTCCAATGGTCTCTCTCCCTCTCCTCATCGGTTTCCACCGGCTCCCACGGCGCATCCCACTGGGTCCACTCCGTTTCAACAGTAAACCATCTGACATAATCTTCAATATCGCTTTCCAGCATATCTCGCAAAAGAACCAAAACTATCCTCCGTTTCCGCAACAATTTTTCTGCATCGATTTAAGCTGATGATTTTTTCAAATGCACACCAAAAAATATCTGCTGGGTATTTCGCTCCTTTGAATTAGGGTTTTATGAAACCGGCGACCCCAGTCAGCCTGAAAAGTTTCGTATTCCTACTAAACTCTCCTTCTTTTACGAAACCAATGACAGCAAAGGGACGCTCTGGGTTTCGTATTTTCTTTGGTTTCACGCAGCTTTACGAAACCGACGGCTTCAGTTTGTCCGACGAGTTTCGTATTCCCGCTAAATTCTCCTTCTTTTACGAAACCAATGACAGCATAGGGGCGCTCAAGGTTTCGTATTTTCTTTGGTTTCACGCAGCTTTACGAAACCAGCGGCCTCAGCCAGCCTGAAAAGTTTCGTATTCCCATCAAATTCTCCTTCTTTTACGAAACCAATGACAGCATAGGGACGCTCAGGGTTTCGTATTTTCTTTGGTTTCACGCAGCTTTACGAAACCAGCGGCTACGAAACCGGCGGCCCAGCCTGCTCTCCGAGCCCTCTCATACTCATACTAAAACTAATCCCACCAGAAATACCACTTTTTAGACTTCCGCAGCATATCCGCCAAGGCGCCGACGGTCTCAACCCCCTGATCCACGATATCCGGGCAGAAGGCATACTGTTCCAGCGCCAGTTCCATGGCCAGCTCCTCAGGAACCGGCTCAGTCAGATCGAATTCCAGCACATCGTGGGTCATGACAGCGGGAACCGCGCCGTACTTCTCATACCAGTATTTTGCCGCGGCCATCAGTTCCGGCGTATCCGGACATTCGTTCCAGCCTCCAAACGGCAGGTACGCGAAGATTTCCCAGGGATGTTTCACCGGAATTTCGGCCAGGATCAAAGGCAGGGTCTTTCGATCGGAAAAATTCCAGATACCCGCAAAGCGGTCGTTAACTTCCCCGCCTTCCATTTCGCCCAGGAGTTCTTCGTCCCAGTCTATATCATCTTCCGCAGCCTCTTCCCTGCGGACGGCGATCATCTCCTCCAGCACTGCCTTTCCATCCTGCAGCGGCAGTGCAAGCATCTTCTCACGATACCGGGCGGCAGCCGCAGCGTCAAAGTCATAGAATCCCCCATCTTCACCGTCTTCTCCCGTGTTCAGGTTCAGACACTCCCAAAGCGTCTCGTCCACCGCCGCCAGCACAGGGACATAGCCTTCCGCTTCTGATGCGCCGTCAAAGCCCAGCCGCCGCGCGGAGCTGTAAGCCGCGATGATGGGATCATCGTCGCTCATCGGCGGGAAACAGGTGCACCGGCAGTCCAGATAGTCCATCAAAGCATCTGCCAGCGGCGAAGGCGTCAGACCGTTCTCCCTGTTCCACTCATCTTCCGCATATGTCTTTCCGTCTAAGTAAATCTTTTTCATCTTTCACACTCCTGTAAAAACAGCCGGAAACACTGCTGTGCCTCCGGCCATGGTACAAAGGGTACTATCCAATATGTTTTTCGTTTTTCCGGTCTCTGCCCATGAGAAGTTCCACCGCCTCCCTGGCAGTGATCTTCTCGTTGATGCAGTTGTAAATGCACTCTGTGATCGGCATCTCCACGCCGACTCTCTGGGCCAGCTGATAGGCCGCCTGAGCGGTAAACATGCCCTCTACCACCATGCCCACCTTTTCTACGGCAACAGACGGTTTTTCCCCTTCTCCGATCATGATGCCGCAGCGGCGGTTTCTGGAATGCATGCTGGTGCAGGTCACGATCAGGTCACCGATGCCGGTCAGGCCGGAGAAGGTAGCGATATCCGCTCCCAGCTTGACGCCCAGACGGCACATCTCCGTGATGCCGCGGGTCATCAAAGCAGCCTTGGCGTTGTCTCCAAAGCCGATGCCGTCAGAGATGCCGGCTCCCAGGGCGATGATGTTTTTCAAAGCGCCGCCCAGCTCCACGCCGCAGACATCGTCGTTGGTATAGACTCTGAAGCGGTCCGTCATAAACACGTCCTGAACCTGTTCCGCCAGGGCCATATCCTTGGAGGCCACCGCCACTGTGGTCGGCAGCGCTCTGCCTACCTCCTCAGCGTGGGACGGACCGGACAGAACCACGTATTTCACGTCTGGTTTCAACAGATACGCGATTTCACTCATGCGCATCAAAGTCCCCTGCTCGATGCCTTTCGCCACGTTGACTACCACCATGCCGTCGGTGATAAACGGAATCGCCTTCTCAAAGGCGCTTCTGAAATGCTGCGCAGGCGCGGAGAACAGAGCGATGTCCGCTCCTGCCAGGGCTTCTTCTGTAGAATCCACGATGTGCAGATTCTCTCCGAATTTGATGCCCGGCAGATATCTGACATTCTCCCGATGCTCCCGCATCTCCGCCAGATGCTCCTGGTTGATATCACAGATCTTTACCTGATGTCCTTTGTTGCTCAGGGTCAGCGCCAGGGCCGTACCCCAGCTGCCTGCGCCGATAACGCCGATGGTTTTCATAATATGCGTCTACCTTTCTGTTTCTACTCTATTAACTCGATTTACTCTATTAATTCTATTTACACTCTGCTGTTTGCACTCTATTTCTTCTTGAAACTCAGCTTATTCTCTTCGCCTCTGATGATCCGTCCGATGTTGCTCCTGTGGGCGTACAGCATGATCACTGCCATGACACAGCCGATCCAGAAAAAGTCCGGCTCCATGAACCAGGCCAATACCGGAAAGGTAATTGCCACGATGACAGATCCCATGGAGACCATTCGGGTGATCAGCACGGCCGCGGCGACGATGGCCAGAGCCAGCAGAGCCAGCTGCCAGTTTACGCCTAAGATAGCGCCGAAGGCCACGGCTACTCCCTTGCCTCCCTTAAAGCGGAACAGCACCGGCCAGATATGGCCGATAAAAGCCGCCAGGGCGCAGTACATAGCCGCCTCAGATCCCGCCAGCAGAAATCCGATCTCCACTGCCAGAAAGCCTTTGCCGATGTCGATGACCAGGGTCACAGCGGCGGCCTTTTTTCCCAGCACCCGCAGGGCGTTGGTGGTTCCAGCGTTGCCGCTGCCCTCTTTTTTGATATCGATGCCCCGCGCTCTGCCGATCAGCGTGGACGGGGAAATATTGCCCAGGAAATAGGCGATGACGATTGCCAGTACGATCTTTCCCATTACTGCTCCTTCTCTCCCTTTTCCCGGAATACGAATTTGATAGAAGTCCCTTCAAAGCCGTAGCTTTCCCGGATCTTGTTTTCCAGATATCTGGCGTAGGAGAAGTGCATCAGCTCCCGCTTGTTGATCTGGAAGGAGAACAGCGGTGGCTTGACGCCCACCTGCGTCACATAGTATATCTTCAGCCTTCTGCCCTTGTCCGACGGCGGCTGTTTCATCATTGTGGCGTCTGTGATCAGGCTGTTCAGCTGGCCTGTAGGCACCCGCATAGCCCGCTTCTCAGCGACCACCTTGCTGAGGCGGATCACATCCAGCACTCTCTGATGGTCCTTGACGGAAATGAACAGGCACGGCGCGTAGGACATGAACTGCAGCTCCGACTCGATGACCCGGGTGTAATCCCGCATGGTATTGGTCTCTTTTTTGAGCAGGTCCCATTTGTTGACCACCACGATGATGCCTTTGCCGGCTTCATGGGCGACCCCGGCGATCTTCTTGTCCTGCTCGGTAATGCCCTCTTCCGCGTCGATCATCAAAAGGCACACGTCGCACCGTTCGATGGCCGCCACGGCTCTGATGACAGAATACCGCTCGATATCCTCGTTGACCTTGCTCTTGCGGCGAATCCCCGCTGTGTCGATGAGGGTGTACTTGTCGCCGTCCCACTCAAAGGGCGTGTCGATGGAATCTCTGGTGGTGCCCGCGATAGGCGAAACGATGACCCTGTTTTCTCCGATCAGACAGTTGACCAAAGAGGATTTCCCCACATTAGGCTTTCCGATGACCGCAACTTTGATGTCCTCCTCTTCCTCGTCAGGATCCTCTTTTGGAAAGCTTTCCACAATCTCATCGAGGACGTCGCCGAAATTGAGCATGTTGGCGGCCGAGATCGGCACAGGTTCTCCGATACCCAGTTCGTAGAAATCATAGAAATCCACCGGCACGTTCCGCGGGTTGTCGATCTTATTGACCAGCAGGATCACCTTCTTGCCGGTGCGGCGCAGCATGACGGCCACTTCCCTGTCGGCGTGGGTCAGTCCCTCCTTGCCGTCGACCATAAAAAGTATTACGTTTGCCATATCCATGGCAATCTGCGCCTGCTCCCGCATCTGGGACAAAATGATATCCTGGCTGGCAGGCTCGATGCCGCCTGTATCGATGATGGCGAAGTGAACGCCGTTCCACTCCGCCTCCGCGTAAATTCTATCTCTTGTAACGCCTGGGGTATCCTCTACGATGGCGACCCGTCTGCCTACAATGCGGTTAAAAAAGGTAGACTTGCCTACGTTCGGGCGTCCCACCACGGCTACGATTGGTTTACTCACTGAAAATCCCTCCTGCAAATTCCAGCGGATCGAACTCCACCAGGTCCTCCAT
>CALLDR010000208.1 GCA_937997955.1 uncultured Emergencia sp.
AAGACATCGACGGGAACAAAGAACTTCTATATCAACACCAAGGAACTGAAGAAAGGCACCAGATACTTCTACAAAGTAAGAGGTGTTCGAGTCATCAATGGTGAGAAGGTTTATACTCAGTGGTCCAACAAGGCCTGGAGAATTTCCAGAGTCAACAGAAAATAACTCTAAAATTAACCTTTGCAGACAGCCTGCGTCGAAATGCTTCGACGCGGGCCGCCTGCTTTTTTGGTCCGCAGGCAGTCTGTCTCTGAAGAGCTTACCATGAAATCAAAATGGTCATTCCTGTCTTTCACTGCCGAACTGAGCAAAAAGCGAAACTCTGCCGGGGAGCATGACGGTCTTAATACCTTTGATCTGATATACTTGTTTTTAAATTACAGCAAAACTTGATTTTCTGCCGCAAAAATCAGGAACTTTCAGCCTGTGGCAGTGAGGAAACAGCAATTTCTGGTGTGGACGGCGACGCATTTCCTCTGACGAAGCCTAAAATTTAGAAAGAGTTCCGTTTTTTAGGCCATATTCACCCAAAAGACAGGAAAGGCCTTTTTGCTTTAGCTTTTTCTTGTGATTTTCAGGAACTTAGAGTATACTAAGAGAAAGAGAAGAGAAAGAAACGCATAGAAGCGAGGTGAGGGCAGATGAAGAAACCGATTCCGATTGGATATGAAGATATAAAGGAACTCATAGACAAGAATTTGTATTACGTGGATAAGACCATGGCGCTGAAGGATTTTGTGGATGAACATTCTAAGGTGACTCTGTTCACCCGGCCGAGACGCTTCGGCAAGACGCTGAACCAGAGCATGTTCAGGAGATTCTTTGAAGATGAGCGGAAGCCGGACGGCAGCAAAATCGACAACGGCTACATCTTCGATGATCTTGCCATATCCAAATGCGGGGAGACCTATCTGCGTCACCAGCAGCAGTATCCGGTAATCAACCTGTCGCTGAAATCGGGGAAACAGCCGAGTTACGAGATGGCCTATAAAAGCCTGGTTGACGAGATCATCAGGGAATTCCAGCGCCATTCGTATATCCTCCTGGATGATAAACTAGAACATCGGGATCGACAGATTTTTCAGGCTATCGCTCGTGAAGAAGCTGAAGATATCCAATATGCTAAGGCTCTGGGGACATTATCTAAAATGCTGGAAAAATACCACGGCCGCAAAACCATCATCCTCATCGACGAATACGACGTGCCGTTGGAAAACGCCTGGTTTTCGGGTTTCTATGATGAGATGATCGGCTTTATCCGTTCCCTCTTTGAGTCGGCGCTGAAGACCAACGACAGCTTAGAATTCGCTGTGATCACCGGGTGTCTTCGGATCAGCAGGGAGAGCATCTTCACCGGACTGAACAACCTGAAGATCGATTCTGTCCAGAGAACCGGCTATGGAGATGCCTTTGGATTTACGGAAGCAGAGGTAGAGGCTATGCTGGATTACTACGACTTAGGTGATAAGTTTCCGGAAGTAAAACAGTGGTATGATGGGTATCGCTTTGGCAATAAGGAAATCTACAACCCGTGGAGCATTATCAATTACGTGGACGACATGAACCGGGATCCAGAGATGCTGCCTTGCGCTTATTGGTCAAACACCTCTTCCAACAGCATCATTCGTGAGCTGGTAGAGGAGGCAGATGAGGAAACCAAGGGAGAGATCGAGCAACTGATCGCGGGTGAAACTCTGGAAAAGCCGATACACGAAGACATCACTTACGGGGATATCCACGAGTCCAAGGACAACCTGTGGAATTTCTTGTACTTCACCGGCTACCTGAAGTCCTGCGGGCAGAGATATGACGGTGAGACTACCTATGTGAAGATGGCGATCCCTAACACGGAGATTCGTACTATATACAAGGATACCGTCAGAACATGGTTTGACAAAAAGGTGAGGAACGACGACAGACGCCCATTGATCAGAGCCATCGAAAAGGGGGACTGCGCCGCCATGGAGGACATCATCAACGGCCAGCTGCGGGATACCATCAGCTTTTTCGACTATCAGGAGAACTATTACCATGGATTCCTGACAGGTCTGCTGAAAGGGGCTGGAAACTATCGGGTAGCCTCTAATCGGGAAAACGGCGCGGGAAGAACCGATATCACCTTGGAGGAAAGCAAATTCCGCGGAAGAGGCGTGATCCTGGAGATCAAGGTGACAAAGGACATCCGGCAAATGGAAGAGAAGTGCCGGGAAGCCCTGGAGCAGATTGAAGAAAATCATTACGAGGACGGTCTGGTCAGCGACGGCTACAGCCCGATCCTGAAGTACGGCGTTTGCTTCTTTAAGAAGGGATGCATGGTGATGAAGGCGTAGGTCATCTACAGTTGTATCCGAATATATCAGAAATCAGCAGCTTGGAATTATAAATATGGCGGCCTTCCGGCCGCCGTTTTCATGCAGTTATCACAAGTAGCAAATGAAGAAGCAGTTCCCTTCATAGAGGATTTTCAGTTGAACATGGAGTACGACGAAAATGGAAAACGGAAGAATCTCCATGCGCGTCCTAAAATCGCGATTTTTTCGCCGCCGCAGGATGTTTTTTCCTGTCTTTCGCGGTCAAAAGACAGGAAAAACCCTCTTTATTGGCGTGTTACTGTCGTATCCTGGCGCTGTTTTACCAGGCCAGATTCTCAAAGAAGACCTTGAGGAAGGCGTTGATCTCCATATAGTTGGTCACTTTATGGTCCTGTGTGATCAGATACCCGTTGACGACAGACGGGTATTTTTCTATTTTTTGCACGGCCTCTTCACCCAGGACCGCCAGGGCGTCCAGATACAGGGCGCCGGCCTCCGCCTGTCCCGGAATCTGCAGCTCAAAGGTCCGGCTGGACCGGTTCATGATCAGGGTGTACGGCCTGGCGTCTGTGGGGAAGGAGATGAAGTCCTTTGGATCCGCCAGCTGGAAGCCTTCCGCGCAGAGGTCCCGTCCCGCCAGCTGGATCTTGGCGACGGAGCAGTCCCCCGCGAGAAATCCCTGCCGGAACATGGCACGGTGGAAGTCGGTCTTGACTATGATGGGAAGTAGCCGGTACAGCTGGATCACGTCGTCGTGGTTGTGAAGCAGAATCTGCCGCTCCAGCTGGAAGGCGTGGGAGGCCATGTAGCGCTCGTAGAGGGCCACGCTTTCAGCGCCTGAGATCTCGTCGTCGCGGCCGTCGGACAGGCCCAGGTACTGTTCCAGGCTCTTCTGCTTCAGGCTGGGAAGGATCTGGCGCAGGGGCGAGTGGCCGCTTACGATCTGATACAGGTCCAGATCATAGGGCGGCCGGAAGCGCAGACCGTGCTTTTTGGCCCGCTTCTCCACGAAGGGAATGTCAAAGTGGCGGCCGTTGTAGGTGATCACGTAGTCCACGCTGTCCAGGATTCGTATGGTCTCCGCCAGCAGCTGTCTTTCGTCGTCCGGGCGGTCGGCAAACAGCTGGATCACCTGAGCCTGATCCGGGGACTGGCCGCCGTCAAAGCGCAGGATGCCCGACAGGATCACCTTGCAGTAGACGGGGGACAATCCGGTGGTCTCGATATCGAAGACGGCGAAAGGCCGGTTCCCGAAGTACTGTTCCATGAGTCTGGACGCGAAGGGCTGCAGCCGCAGTTTATCTATGATGGTTTTCATTGGATTACCTCACACATGCCCGTAAAAACAAAATAGACCGCAGGGGTGCAGTCTACTTTGCTCAAAAGGGGTATTGGGATTAGAGATTAATGAGGTTATCAGGGGGATAACCACAATTGAATTATACCTAATTTAGTCGAAAAATGCAAGTAAAAATCGAAAAAAAATGAAAAAGAATATTTTTTGTTTTACGATTGTACAACTTTTTGTGAATAGAAACAAGTATAATAGAGAAAACGAAACATTTCTAAGGGAGGAAAACAGTATGGAAATATTAAAAGTTTCAGCTAAGTCAAATCCGAATTCGGTAGCAGGTGCTTTAGCAGGTGTTTTAAGGGAAAAGGGAGGTGCTGAGATTCAGGCCATCGGTGCGGGAGCGCTGAATCAGGCAGTAAAGGCGACAGCCATCGCGAGAGGTTTCGTAGCGCCAAGCGGTATCGACCTGGTGTGTGTTCCGGCGTTTACGGATATTGAGATCGAAGGTGAGGAGAGAACGGCCATCAAACTGATCGTAGAGCCTAGATAAAAGGAGGCTGGTCAGAGATGACGATGTAAGGGGAACCCTGCGGAAGAGGGTTCCCCAATTTTTGTTTTCAGAGCTGTGGCGTCAAAGAAAGAGTCGTGATATAATAGATAAGAGACAGACTGGGGAGGAATGATATTATGACATTTGAAGAAAAGACTGTGGGCACGGAGAGAATCTATGAGGGGAAGATCATCAACGTCCGCAGGGATCAGGTGACGGTGGAAAACGGCCTGTCCTACAGGGAGATCGTAGAGCACAGCGGCGGCAGCGTTATCGCGGCCGTTACAGACGACGGCCAGATGATCATGGTCCGTCAATACAGAAAACCGGCGGAGCGGGTCATGCTGGAGGTCCCGGCAGGCAAGATCGATCCCGGGGAAGCGCCTTATGAGGCGGCAGTACGGGAGCTGAAGGAGGAAACCGGCTATACGGCGGAACACATGGAGCTGATGACAAGAATGTATCCTTCTGTGGGGTACGCGGAGGAGCTTCTGTACATCTATCTGGCGACAGGCCTGACGCCGGGGGAGACCCACTTTGATGAAAACGAGGCCATCGATATCGAAAGCTATCCGGTGGACCAGCTCTACGACATGGTCATGGCTGGACAGATCGAGGACGGCAAGTCTCAGGTGGCCATTTTGATGGTCAAAGGACGCCTTGCAGAAGGACGGCTTCCAAAATACTGGAAACAGCCAGAATGAGGAAGCACAGCAGATAGCCGCGCAGGCATGAGGTGAGACAGCCGCGCAGCTTGGACGGCTGATGGAAGTTTTCTCTGATCAGGCGGGCGGTCTGGACAGAGAGGAAGATCAAAGCCATGTAAGCGGGGATCTTGAACAGGCCGCGGGGAAGCAGGGCAGCCAGCAGGATGCCGAAGGCTTTGTCCGCGCCGCAGGACAGGATATAGGCGGCGGAAAATCCCAGAGAAAAGGTCTTTCCCAGGGCCAGCAGGGCTACGGCCGGCATGAGGACTACGGTGCAGGAAAAGATCAGGGACGCCAGCACGGTAAGGGCGTCGCTCTTCAGGTAATCCAGGATCGCAGTGCCGGCGGCCGGCAGATCTGTGGACAGCTGGAAACGGCCGGACGGGACGAGGATCTCGGTGAAGACTCCCGCGGAAAAACTGATGATGACGATCAGGGAAATGATCAACACGTGATTTTTGTTCATAGACAACCTCCTCAACAGAGGATATGCGGAGCGGCATCAAAAAATGACGAGATTCAGACGGGATTTAACGTTTGACGGATAGTGCTTTGAGATAGATGAAACGGAGAGGATATATATGGAGATAAACGGGTTTATGGAGTATCTGAAGCGGGAGAAAAAGGCTTCGGACAACACCTGCGAGGCCTACCGGCGGGACATCGAGGCTTTCGGAAGATTTCTCGCCGGCAGGGAGGCGGCAGAGCCGTCGAAGGCGACTGGCGCGGATGTGGCGGCCTACCTGCTGGAGCTGAAAAATGAGGGACGGTCCCGGTCGACGGCCAACCGCAAGCTGTCTTCCATCCGAACCTATTATAAATACATGATCCGGGCGGGGCTGGCGTCGTCCAATCCCACCGAGGATATCAAGTCGCCGCGTATCGAGCGCAAGAAGCTGGAGTATCTGACCATAGAAGAGGTGGAACGGCTCCTCGAGACGCCTGACGACTCGATCAAAGGGCTTCGGGACCGGGCGATACTGGAGGTGCTGTACGCTACGGGCATCAGGGTCAGCGAGATCATCGAGCTTCGGCTCAGGGACGCCAACCTGCGCATGGGCTTTATCACCTGCAGCGGCAGCCACGGCCGGGCCAGGATCGTTCCCATGGGGACCATGGCGAGAAAGGCCCTGGACAACTATATCCTCAACAGCCGCGGCGCGCTGATGAGGGGGAAGGACGACAACGATCCCGACGGGCCCCTGTTCGTCAACTACATTGGCGAAGCCTTTACCCGGCAGGGCTTTTGGAAGGTGCTGAAGGCCTACGGCGCGGCGGCCGGCCTGGAGGGAAAGCTGACGCCCCATATCCTCAGGACCTCCTTCGCGGTACATATGGTGCAGAACGGGGCTGACCTCAAATCCCTGCAGGAGCTGATGGGCCATGAGGATATCATGGCTACCCAGATCTACCTGACGGTGACGAAGAACCGGATCAAGGACGTCTACGACAAGACCCATCCGAGGGCGTAAAAAATGCCGGAAGGGGCATTTTTTTAACTCAGTTTAAAGTTTCAGGCGCATAATAGGATATCATAGTATGTGGATACAGGAGGAACGATCATGAGACTGCTGCTGGCTGAAGATGAAAAAGCCCTTTCCAGGGCTCTGGTCACGATCTTGGAGAGAAACAATTATTCTGTAGATCCGGTATATGACGGACAGGCGGCGCTGGAATATCTGGAAGCCGACAATTACGACGGCGTGGTTTTGGACATCATGATGCCGAAGAAGGACGGCATTACGGTGCTGAAGGAGCTGCGGAGCAGGGGCAATCTGATACCGGTTTTGCTGCTGACCGCCAAGTCGGAGATAGACGACAAGGTCCTGGGGCTGGACGCGGGAGCCAACGACTATCTGACAAAGCCCTTCCATGCCCGTGAGCTGCTGGCGCGGATCCGGGCCATGACCAGGACCCAGGCGGCGCAGCCCAGCTCACAGCTGAGGGCGGGAAATGTGGTGCTGGACCGGGCCACCTTTGAGCTGTCAACGCCGACCGGCAGCTTTCGTCTGGCAAACAAAGAATTTCAGATGCTGGAGCTGCTGATGAGCAACCCGCAGAATCTGATTTCCACGGAACGCTTCATGGAGAAGATCTGGGGATATGACAGCGAAGCGGAGGTCAACGTGGTCTGGGTCTACATTTCCTACCTCCGGAAAAAGCTGGCGGCCCTCCACGCCGATATTCAGATCAAAGCCACGCGAAACGCGGGCTACTCGCTGGAGGAAATCCGATGATAAAGAAACTGCGCGTGAAACTGATTCTGGCCTCCATGTTCTCCATTTCCATCGTGTTATTGATCATCATGAGCGCCATCGGTATTCTGAATTACCGCCAGACGGTGGCGGACGCGGACAGAAACCTTTCTATCCTGGCAGAAAACGGCGGCAGCTTTCCCATGACCCTGAACTACGAGGAGCAGAGCCCTCCGCCTGACGCAGGCGCGGGCAGGGAAAAGGGCTTCTCTCCGGAGCTTCCTTATGAGCTGCGGTACTTTTCCGTGTCGCTTGATGACCAGGGCGGCCTG
>CALLDR010000209.1 GCA_937997955.1 uncultured Emergencia sp.
AGCTTAGGACCACAATATACCTAAAGGAATTTACACACAAAGATGGACTTGACTATCCTGCTGGGGCAGACGGATACCGTGTATGAAGAAAATATCATTATAATTTAATGAAGAAGGAGAAACACTATGAAACGAATTTTATTTTCACCGGTTGGAAGCACAGATCCTATTGCGGGACAGCGCGACGGCGCTCTGCTTCATATTACCAGATGCTTTGACATCGATGAGGTGTATCTCTTTTTGTCAAAGGAAATGTGTGAACTGGATGAGAAGGACGATCGATACATATACTGTCTGGACAGATTAAAAGAACACGCGGGAAAGAGTTTTGCCGTACATAAAATTCTGAGACCGGCCCTTGAGGAGGTTCAGGTTTTTGATACGATCTTTTCGGAGTTTAGAAGCATCGTGGAGCGCATTACGGCAGAGATGGGGAAAGAAGACGAGTTGTATCTGAATATCTCATCTGGTACACCGGCTATGAAAAGCGCTTTGCAGGTAATTGCCACTGTCGCGGAGCACAAATTGGTCCCGATCCAGGTGTCTACCCCGTCAAAGGCGTATAATGAACATCGAGAAGATGTAAAGGGCGATTATGATGTGGAACTGCAGTGGGAGATGAATTTAGATAATGAGCCGGAGTTTGAAGCCCGCTGGAGTGTTTCCAGTAATGTCAACCTTGCGGCCGAGATAAAAAAGAATATCATCAAAAAGCTTGCGGAATCCTATGATTATGTGGCTGCCCTTGAGATAGCGGAAGAGATGGACGCCTTCATTGACGAGCGCGCCCTGAACCTGCTCCGTGCTGCGGCGTCGCGAATGAAGCTGGACAAGAATAAAGCGACGCTGCTTTTGAAAAACACAGGCTATAAGATGTTTCCGCATGAAATGGGCAGCGAGTGCGGCATCTTTGAGTGCCTGGCTCTTTGCAGAATTAAAATTATAAAAGAAGAGTATGCGGATTTTCTGCGCAATATCTCGCCTCTGTTCTTTGCGTTGCTGGAGAGAATTGCGGCGAAGGAGCTGGGGATCGCACTGGAAGATTTTTATGATGTGAGAAAAGGGCTGAACGGTACATTCTTTAAGGCATGGGATATAGAGCGAGTTGAAAGAGATGCTGTATTAACCAATATTTTAACCAGAAACGGGCGGTACGAATTAAGAAAACAGGTGGTGACAACTGCACATCTGGTAGAGCTGATCAACGCGAAATCTTCAAATGGAAAGCTGAAAGAAGTGATTATGCGGATACGACGGGTTGAGGAAGATATAAGAAACCCGGTTGCCCACTGTATTACATACATTACAGAAGATGTGATCAAAATGGCTACAGGCATGTCTGCTATAGCGATTTTTAAAGCTCTGAAAACATTGACGATCTTCTCTGGAATAAAAGTTACAGAGGAAGACCTGCTGACCTATGAGAGATGTAATGAGGAGATTATAAGACTGCTGTAAGAGAGGAAGCGTGTTTATAGGTCGAAGACATGCCCACGTTTTATGCAGGAGGCGCGCACGTCGGTTTTTGTTGACCTTCGCCCTGGAATCTATTAAAATATACCCATAAGATAAAAAAGACAGGAGCGTGATTGATATGTCCAACATTCCAACACCACACATTTCCGCCGCGCTGGGCGATTTTGCTGAAACAGTCCTGATGCCGGGAGATCCGCTGAGATCCAAGTTCATCGCAGAGAACTTCCTGCAGGACGCCGTTCTGGTCAACAATGTCAGAGGCGTACAGGGCTATACCGGCACCTATAAAGGCGAGAGAGTATCCGTCATGGCTTCCGGTATGGGTATGCCGGCCATCGGAATCTATTCCCACGAGCTGTTCAATTTCTACGATGTGAAGAACATCATCAGAATCGGCACCGCAGGCGGTCTTTCTGAAGAAGTAAAAGTCCGCGATATCGTCATGGCTATGGCCTGCGTGACCAACAGCAACTGGGCCGCGCAGTACGAGATCCCCGCGACGATTCCGCCGGTATGCTCCTATGAGCTTCTGAAGAAGGCTGAAGCCGCGGCAGAATCCCTCGGCGTGAAACCGCATATCGGAACCATGTTCTCCTCCGACGTATTCTACGATACCACAAGGGACTACGACAAATGGAGAGCCATCGGCGTCAAAGCTGTTGAAATGGAAGCGGCGGCGCTGTATATGGAAGCGGCCAGAGCGGGTAAAAACGCGCTGTGCATCTGCACCATCAGCGACCACATGGTAACGCATGAGTCCTGCACTTCTGAAGAGAGACAGACCTCCTTCACGACGATGATGGAAATCGCTCTGGAGACAGCGATCAAATAGAACGCGCAGTCAACAGTCCCGGTCAGTCGACGCCGGGCGTGCGGCAAGCGCGCGGCAGACACGCGACAGACAATGAAAAAATATGAAAACTAAGAGACTGCCGCAGATGGTTATTTCTTGATTGAAAAAACCGTTTGCGGCAGTCTTTGTATTACAGGACAGGATATATCCGGGCAGCCATCCATATGAAGCACGAGACCATTCAGCCTTTGTTTCAGCCTTTGTTCTGATAAAAGGGCAGAAACCTTTCTTCCCACAGCCGGGCGCTGGCGCGGTACCGCGCGTCAGGTATGCTCTGGACAAAGGCGTCTTTGATGCTGTCATATATAGATCCGTCCGGCCAGCAGGCGCGGGACATGGCCAGGAGCTGACCGGCGTCGTAGCCCTGCTTCCCCCAGTGGGCGCACTCCAGGTCCAGAATCCAGAAATGGCCGCCGTCCAGGAGGATATTGTTCAGGCTCAGATCGCCCAGACAAAGGGCGTCCGGCATGTCTTTCGCGAAGCCGTCCAAAGCGGTTGTGTCCTTGATCTTTTCCCGCAGCATGCAGTCCCGAATCGCTGACTGCCTGGCCAAGGAAGGTCCTATGATGGCCGCGGCTGTCCCGCGTGAAATGCCGCTCAGGCCGTACAGCAGGCGAAACAGAGCCTTCCACAGCTCAGGACGGTCCAGCTCTGCTTCGCGGCAGGCCGCGAGAGGTTTCCCCGGACAGTATTCCATCTTAAGGAGGCCAGATGGATCACAGCTGTATACGCGGGGGAACCGGATCTTGGGGCCGCCGAAGCGCTGTGAAAGGTAGTCCAGCAAAGAGGCCTCCGTTTCACAGCGGCTGACAGGCCAGATGACAGGATAGCCGGTCAGCTGGCTGCCGTATTTTTTCTCTACCCATAGAGTACTGCCCGCGGAGTGAAGGGACACCCGGTTGGCGCCGGAGAGGAAAACCCTCTGCTCCATTACAGCAGCTCATCTAAGATCTGACAGACATACGCCGTAAGCTCCGCGCAGCCGCTGGTCAGATTCTTTTCCTTGATTTCCGCGAGGCCTTCCGGCGTTCCAATGTTGGCGCCCAGAATATCTTTGCAGAGGAGAGAATCGTATTTTTCCAGAAAAGCCTTTTCCAGCTGGACTCTCTTTGCCTGCAGCTCGGCCTCATTAGGCTTGTCCTCCGCGCAGCTGTGTCCGTACTTCAGTCCCAGCCCCATCAAAGCGCCGGTGACAGCGCCGCAGCGTTCTCCGTTGAACATGCCTCCGCCGAAGCCGGCGCCGATTTTCTTCGCGGTCTTTTCATCAAAGCCCAGCTTTTCAGCGGCATGTCCAAAGGTTACCTGAGAACAGTGGAGTCCGGAAGCAAAATCTGCCGTCACTTTTTCGATGAGTTTTTCGTTTTTTTCAATCATGATAGAACATCTCCTTTTAATTCATATAAAACCCATATGAATAATAGTATTTATATCTGCCATGTTATACCAAAAGGGCCGCCCTGTCAAGAGGAAAATCCAGAAGAAAAATGGAAAGACACCATTGACTTTTTTCAAAGATAGGCATAATATGTCATTATAGATTTTTAAATACATTAATCATATCGGAAAAATAGGTTAAAGGAGATGCTGCATATGAAGATCGCAGAAAATGTTACAGAATTGATTGGAAATACTCCGCTGGTGCGGCTCAGCGAGAAGACGAATCCTTATGACGCGGAAGTGGTTCTGAAGCTGGAATACTATAACCCGATGTCCAGCGTTAAGGACAGGGTAGGGTTCGCCATGCTGGAAGACGCGGAGGCCAGGGGCGTGATCCAGCCGGGAGCCACCATCATCGAGCCGACCAGCGGAAATACGGGAATTGGTCTGGCCGTGGCCTGTGCCGTCAAAGGCTACCATCTGATCCTGACCATGCCTGAGACCATGAGCGTGGAGAGAAGAAAGATACTCAGCGCTTTGGGCGCGGAAATCGTTTTGACGGAGGCATATTCCAGCATGGTGGGCTCTGTACAAAAGGCGGAAGAGCTGCAGAAGCAGATTCCGGGATCGTGGATCCCAGACCAGTTCGCCAACCCCGCCAACGCGGAGATTCACAGACAGACGACGGCCAGAGAAATTCTGCGGGATACTGACGGCAAGGTGGATATCTTTGTCGCGGGAGTCGGCACCGGCGGAACGCTGACGGGAGTTGGCGAAGTGCTGAAACAGGAAAACCCGGCGGCGCAGGTCGTAGCGGTAGAGCCGTTTAAATCGGCGGTACTGTCGGGAGGAAAGGCTTACCCCCACAGAATCCAGGGCATCGGCGCGGGCTTCGTACCGGAGGTTATGAACATGGAGATCGTCGATGAGATCCTGACGGTGATCGATGAGGACGCCAGCAAATATGCCCATCTTCTGGCGGAAAACGAGGGGATTCTGGCGGGGATCTCCGGCGCTGCCAACGTATGGGCGGCTGTAGAACTGGCAAAGCGGCCGGAAAACAAGGGCAAACGCATCGTAACCGTACTGCCTGACTCCGGCGAGAGATATCTGACCACATGGCTCTATGAAGAGTTCGCGAAGAACGCTGAGGATACGGACAAGAAGCTGAATCAGGAGATCCTGAAAACTCTGGATCACACCATGCCTTATGCCGTGGCGCTGTCTTTGCGGTACTTCCAGAATGGGCTGTACTGCAGCGAAGCTATTTTGAGAGGCTTTAATGAAGCCTATGATCTGGGATTCCCGCCGGAGCAGTATAAGATCGCCACAGCCTTTGGATCAGGACTTGGCGAGTCGGGATGCTCCTGCGGCGCGGTTACCGGCGGCATCATGGTGCTGAGCCTCATCGCGGGAAGAAACCACAACTACGAGTCGGAGAGAGTATCCTTTACGGCCGTCAACGAGCTTCACGACCGCTTCAAGGCCGCCCACAAAGCCCTTTGCTGCAGGGTGCTGACGAGAAATGTGGAATGGAACTCAGCGGAGCATAAGCTGTGCTGCGAGGGACTGGTACAGCATGTGGCCGAACTGACAGAAGAGATCATTCAGAGAGATCTGAAAGAGTATCTGCCGGAGAACGGCGGAAAAGCGCTGGAAGAGAAAAAGAAATACATCAATAATCCGAATAAAATCCGTATTTAAAGGAGCCGGCCATGTTTACAGAAGCAATGATACAGATTTATACGCAGGCAGAAACCTTCCGGCAGGGGCTGGGGATCCCCCGCGGCGCGGAGATCCAGTGCAGTTTTCTGGCGCAGGGGGAGTATCATCGGAATTACAGATTCCTCCATCCGGTTACAGGTCAGGCTTTGGTGCTGCGGGTGAATTTTGGAAGCCAGATGCACTTGGAGCGTCAGATTGCCTACGAATTTGAGACTTTGCGGCTTTTGGAGCCTTCCGGACGGACGCCGAAGGCTTTGTTGGTCGATGAAGAGGGGATCTGCGGTCATGGCGCGCTGGTCATGGAATACCTCGAGGGCCGTCCTCTGGATTATGATCTGGATCTGAAGAAGGCCGCGGCCTGCCTGGCAGATGTTCACAGTGTGCCCGTGCCGGCGGACAGCCATCTGCTCAGCGGCGGGAACACGGCGGCGGAGATCCTGGCGGAGTGCCGCCAGATGTTTCAGGTTTACCGGCAGTCACCGCTGTCGGAGCCTTACAAGACGGCGTGGATCGATGAACTGCTGGACAAAGGAGAAGCCGGGGCGAAAAGTCCTTTGATGACGGATTACACGCCTTGCTGCATCAATACTGAATTGAACAATACCAACTTCCTTGTGGACGATGAAAGCGGGCTTGCCAGGCTGATCGACTGGGAGAAGCCGCTGTATGGGGATCCGGCGCAGGATCTGGGCCACTTCCTCGCGCCGACCACCACCTTCTGGAAAACCGACGTCATATTAAGCCGCGGCCAGATGGATCGTTTCATAGACGACTATATAGAGGCCGCCCATGGGCCAGTGGACGGCGAGCGGCTGAGAGACCGGGTGAATATTCTGGCTCCGGTCACCTGTCTGCGGGGCATCACCTGGTGCGCCATGGCGTGGATTGAGTACCAGCAGCCGGACAGACAGCTGCGCAACGCGTCTACCTTTGAAAAGCTGGGAAGATATCTGGAAGACAGCTTCCTGCAAATGGTGGAAGAGCAGCTTGCCGCGCTGGACGCGTGACGCGATGGAATGCAGATGCGTGAACTCCTGAAGCGGCGGCGAGATCAGGGATACCCCCGGCGTGGAATACCGGGTCTTGGCGATCCGGAACGCGCCGCCGTCAAAGCTTCTTCTCTAGACACACCAGCCGCACGTTCGGAATACCGTTAAACACACAGGATACGATGCCGGGCTCTTTGTAGCCCAGCTTCGCGTACAGCTTCCGGGCGATGACGTTGCGCTCGTTGGTGTCCATTCTCAGATAGCGGCAGCCATGGGACAGGGCGTATTCTTCATAGAACTTCACAAAGGCCTTGCCGTAACCCCTGCGGGGGCCAACCGGATCGACGACCAGCGTATGCAGCACCATCACCTGGTCGTCGGGAACCTGGTGCTCCCAATGGCAGTCGGCGTACTCAGGCACCTGGGTCTGATCGATCTTCGCCGCGGCGACGACGCGGCTGTTCCCCTCGGCGTCGGCGTCCTCACAGACGAACAGGGTCCCTTTTTCCAGCGCGTCCAGGGCCGTCTGCTCGGTAGGATATACGCCTCTGGCCCAGCCGATGGTGACCTTGCCCGCCTCCTCATTGGAGAGAATTTTGTCGTAGATTTCTACAATCTGTGGAATGTCTTCTCTTACTGCTTGTCGAATCATATTGTATAACCTCCTGATACGCAGATTATATCAGAAAAAAATGCCTGCCGCAACTGGCGGGAATCCACACAAAAATGAGCTTAAATTTCATGGAGCGCCATTGTTTTGCATCTGAAACCCTTGAAAATACAGAGAAAGAATGTTAAAATATATTATTAACGATCAAATAAACCAAGGAAAGAAGAATCAAAAATGAATCATAAAAAATACGATGGTGTGTACTATCCTGTCAGAGAGGTCACGGACCTGAAGGATATGGTCATCAAGAGCACAGAACTGTACAAAGACAGAACCGCATATCTGCAGAAAGATAAGCCGGGCGGAACCTTCCAGCCGATCACCTACGGGCGGTTCCGCGATGAGATGGACGCCCTGGGGACTCGTCTTCTGGACTTGGGGCTTGGCGGCAAGAAGATCGCCGTCATCGGCGAAAGCTGTTACCAGTGGATCCTGTCCTACTTTGCCGTGGTCAGCGGCGTAGGCGTGATCGTGCCGCTGGATAAGAACCTTCCGCCGGAAGAGATCAAGAACCTGATCCGACGCTCCGGCGCCAGCGCTTTGATCTACACCAAGCGCAGCGAGAAGAGCATCAAGGGGCTCTTTGAGGAGCGTTTTAACCTGAAATATTTCATTTCCATCGGCAAGGAGGACCACGACGGAGACGTTTTGTCCCTGCAGAAGCTGATCAAAGAAGGAGACCACCTGCTGAAGGAAGGCGTTCGTGATTTCGTGGACGCCGAAGTAGACCCGGATGCCATGGCCACTTTGATGTACACGTCGGGCACCACCGGCATGTCAAAGGGCGTCATGCTGAGCCACAAAAACATCGTATTCAACGTATATGCCATGTCAAAGCTGGTCAACGTGCCGGAGGGGACGATCACCCTGTCCATTCTGCCGATCCATCACGCCTACGAGTTCACCTGCGACATCTGCACCGTGTTCTATCAGGGCGGAACGGTGGCCATCTGCGAGGGTATAAAGTATATCCAGAAGAATATGATAGAGGTAAAGGCCAATATTATGCTGGGCGTGCCTCTCGTCTTTGAGAAGATGTACAAGGGCATGTGGAAGCAGGCGGAGAGCCGGGGCGAGGCGGAGAAGCTGCGCACGGCCATCGACCTGTCAAAGAAACTGAAGCTGTACAACAATCCGAAGCTGATGAAGAAGCTGTTTAAGGCTATCCATCAGAATTTCGGCAACAATATCACACTGTTCATCGCCGGAGGCGCGGCCATCGACCCGAAGGTCATCGAGGATTTCGAGGCTATGGGCCTGCCGATGATCCAGGGCTACGGCATGAGCGAAAACGCGCCGATCATCGCGGTAAATCAGGACCGCTACAGCAAAGCCGCTTCCGTCGGCAAACCGATGCCGGGCATCCAGGTGAAGATTGAGAATCCTGACGAGGACGGCGTCGGCGAAGTGGTTACGAAGAGCGATTCCGTCATGCTGGGTTACTACGACAACCAGGAGGCGACGGAGGAAGTGCTGCGGGACGGCTGGCTCTACACCGGCGACCTGGGCTATCTGGATGAAGAGGGCTTCCTCTACCTGACCGGACGGAAGAAGACCGTCATCGTAACAAAGGGCGGCAAGAACATCTTCCCTGAGGAGGTTGAGGCCGTTCTCATGGAAAACGAACTGATCGCGGAAGTCCTGGTTTACGGGGCCGCAGATGAAAAAGTGGGCAACGTCATGGTCACCGCGGACATCTTCCCTAACTACCCGCTTTTGAAGGAGCAAAAGGGCGAGATGAACAGCAGCGAGATCTACCACTTCTTTAAGGAAGCGGTGGACGAGGCCAACAAGAAGATGCCGCCGTACAAAGCTGTAAAGAGAATCAATATCCGCGAAAAGGAATTTGACAAGACGACGACAGGCAAGGTCAAACGCTACGGCAACGTGCCTGCCGGACAGACAGCAGCAGACGACAGCGTGGAGATGGGCTACCATCAGAAAAAAGCGCTGGAAATGAAGCGGGCCAAGGCCTTTGCCGACGAACTGGCGCAGAGCGAAGACCCATATGTAAGATACAAGACCAGCCGGCCGATCACCGACGTCAAGCAGATGTTTGAGAGCAGCGCTGCCCTCTACGGAAATAACGTCGCGTTCATGCAGAAGTTTGAGAAGGATCAGCCGTACCGGTCCATCACCTATAAAGAGGCGCTGGCCGACGTCAACGGGCTGGGAACGGCGCTGATCAACCGGGGCCTGAAGGGCAAACGGATCGCCATCATCGGGGATACCTGCTATCAGTGGGAGTCCAGCTATCTGGCGGTCGTCGGCGGCGCGGGCGTCGCTGTGCCTCTGGACAAAGAGCTGGGGGCAGAGGAGCTGAAGCAGCTGGTCAGGGAAGCCGAAGTTTCCTGTGTCATCTTCGGCAGGAAACATGAGAAGCTGTTCCTGGATATGAAGGCCTCCGGAGAGACTGGATTGAAGACGCTGGTCAGCTTTGACGCAGAAGGACACGGCGAAGAGGTCCTGTCCTGGAAGGCTTTGATCGAGGAAGGAAAGAACCAGGTGGCGCAGGGAGACAGACAGTTTCTGGACGCGGAGATCGACGGAGACGCCATGGCGGTATTGCTGTATACCTCCGGCACCACCGGAAATGCCAAGGGCGTCATGCTGAGCCATTGGAATCTGGCCTTTGATCTGATGAGCGCGCCGACGATTCTCGACGTAGGCCCGGACGATATTTTCTTCTCCGTACTGCCGGTGCATCATACCTACGAGTGCACCTGCGCGTTCCTGATGCCGCTGTACAAGGGCGCGTCCGTCGCCTACTGCCAGGGCTTGAAATACATCACCAAGAACCTGGAAGAGGTGAAGCCGACCATGCTGCTGGGCGTGCCGGTACTGATCGAATCCCTGTACAAGAAGATCTGGCAGAACGTGCGGAAGAAGGGCAAGGAAAAGACCCTGCGGAGACTGCTGGCCATCAGCAGAAGGACCAGGAAAGCCGGACTGGATATCAGCAAACCGTTTACCAAAGAGATTCTGGACGTATTCGGCGGCAGAATGCGCGTGCTGATTTCCGGCGGCGCGGCCATCGATCCGGAGATCCTGCAGTTCTTCAACGATCTGGGTATTATTGCTGTCCAGGGATACGGCCTGACGGAATGCGCGCCGATGGCGGCGCTGAATCCGGACGTGGCCAAGGACATGAGAAACGCGTCAGTAGGACATCTGCTGCCGGGCATGGAGGTCAAGCTGGTCGACCTGGACGAAGATGGCATCGGTGAAATCTGCCTCAAAGGCGACAACGTTATGAAAGGCTACTACAACAATCCTCAGGCGACAGAGGAAGTTTTGAAAGACGGGTGGTTCCACACGGGAGACCTGGGTTATGTAGATGAAGAAGACTTCATTTATATTACAGGCCGGAAGAAGAACGTCATCATCACGAAAAACGGTCAGAACGTATTCCCGGAGGAGCTGGAATACCGTCTGAGCAGGATTCCGTATATCGCGGAGAGCATGGTGTGGGGCAGCGAAGGTGAAGATGGTTCCAACGACACTTCCATCATCGCCACCGTCACGCTGAGCGAGGAAGATGTAGCAGAAAAATTAGGCGAAGATTATACTGAAGAACAAGCGAGGGATCTGGTGTGGGAAGAAGTTGACAAGGTCAACGAAGAACTTCCCTACTATAAAAAGATCAAGCAGATCAGAATCAGGAAAGAGGATTTTGAGAAGACCACCGGCAAAAAGATCAAGCGCTTTGTAGACGCCAACAAGGACGAAACCCTTTGATCCGCGTGATCTTCGGAAATACCTTTGATCCACGGAAATATTGACAAACAGCGGTGGATAGAGTATAATATTGCGAATTGGCATTACCTGAAAGGAGATTGAGATATGTCAGAAGAAATACTTCTAACCCAAGAGGGTTATGATAAACTGGAAGCGGAGAGAGACGAGCTGGTATCCGTCAGAAGAAAGGAAGTTTCTGAGAGATTAAAGGAAGCCATCTCTTACGGAGACCTTTCTGAGAACGCGGAGTACGACGCCGCAAAGAACGAGCAGGCCGAGCTGGAAGAGAGAATCCACAAGCTGGAGACCATGCTGAGAAGCGCCAAGATCATCAACGAAGATGAGGTTTCCGGCGACCATGTCAACGTAGGCCTGACTGTAACGGTCAAAGACGAGGCATCTGGCGAGGAGATGCAGTTTGTCATCGTAGGCTCCACGGAGGCGGATCCTTTCGCGGCGCCGGCAAAGATCTCCAACGAATCTCTGGTAGGCAAGGGCCTGCTGGGCAAAGCGATCGGCGAGGTCGCGGAAATCGTTGTTCCGGACGGAACGCTGCACTATAGAATCGTAGAAATTTCAAGATAAATTAAGGGTGGTAGATAGATATGAGTACACAAGACAACAACGTGAATGTGAATCCGGCGGTTGCCGAGGAGGAGCTTTCTGAAGAGAAGTTAAACGAACAAAGGCTGATCCGCCGTGAAAAGCTGAAGAAGCTGCAGGAGGCCGGCAGAAATCCGTTCCTGCAGGAAACCTGGGATGTGACAGCCCACAGCATGGACATCAAAGATAATTTTGTCGCCATGGAGGATCAGGAGGTCTCCTGCGCTGGCCGTATCATGGCGTTCAGAAGAATGGGCAAGATGGCCTTTGTGGACATTCAGGATAAGCAGGGCAGAATTCAGTGCGTCGTAAAGAGAGACGACATCGGCACAGAGGAATATGACTGGTTCAAGACCTACGATATCGGAGACATCATCGGCGTGGAAGGCACCGTCTTCAAGACCAAAGCCGGAGAGATTTCCATTCAGGTCAAGAAGCTGGTTCTGCTGTCCAAGTCCCTGCAGGTACTGCCGAACAAGTGGCACGGCCTGAAGGATACCGACATCAGATACAGACAGAGATATGTGGACCTGATCGTAAATCCGGAAGTCCGGGAGATGTTCTATAAGAGATCTACCATTATCCACGAGATCAAAAGAGTTCTGGAAGAGGACTACGGTTTCCTGGAAGTGGATACCCCGATCCTGACCACCATCGCGGGCGGCGCCAACGCCAGACCGTTCAACACCCACCACAATACGCTGGACATCGACATGAAGCTGCGTATTTCCAACGAGCTGTTCCTGAAGAGATGCATCGTCGGAGGTTTGGACAGAGTCTACGAAATGGGCAAGATGTTCCGCAACGAAGGCATGGACAGAAACCACAACCCTGAGTTCACTTCCATGGAGTGCTACATGGCATACGGCAACATGGAAAGCGTTATGGACGTAACCGAACAGGTCATCTACAAGGCTGCCATGGCGACCAACGGTACCCCGATCATCACATATCAGGGAAAGACCTTTGACGTGACGCCGCCTTGGAGAAGACTGGACATGACCGACGCCGTCAAGGAGATCACCGGCATCGACTTCCACAAGATCGATTCTGACGAAGAGGCGAGGGAAGCCGCTATCAAATACGGTCTGGACGCGGACGACGCGAAAAACTGGACCCGGGGCAAGATCATCGCTGAGATGTTCGAGGAGTTCTGTGAAGATGTTCCTGGATTCCTGGACGGACCTGTATTCGTCATCGGACATCCGGTAGAAATCTCACCGCTGGCAAAGAGAGATCCGCAGGACCCTCGCATTACCAGAAGATTTGAGGGATATATCAACGGCTGGGAGGTCTGCAACGCGTTCTCCGAGCTCAACGACCCGATCGACCAGTACGAGAGATTCGTCGAGCAGCAGAGACAGCTGGATACCGGCGAAGACGACGAGGCGCATCCGATGGATATGGACTTCGTCAACGCCCTGGAAGTCGGCCTGCCTCCGACAGGCGGTCTGGGCATCGGCATCGACAGAGTGATCATGCTGATCACCGACGCGCCTAGCATCAGGGACATCATCCTGTTCCCGACCATGAAGCCTATGGACTGAATAAGTCTCTAAATTATATCGCTGTTAAATTGAATATGATTGCGCCAAGAGGCTGCCGCTCTAACGGTATTTTCCGTTAATGCGGCAGCCTCTTGCTGTAAAAGACCGCAATGAAATAAAATATCGAAAAGTTTTGCGGATTATAATCGTAAAACTTGTTGACTTTTTCTGATTTTGCGATATACTATCTTACAAACGGAGGTGATTGTCGTGATTTACAGACCTATGTATGTGGACAAGATCATGGCGTATGTAGACACGCCTTTTGTAAAGGTTCTGACAGGGGTTCGCCGCTGCGGGAAGTCTACGATTCTCAAAATGATTATGGAAAAGCTGCAAGGGGAGCGGGATATTCCCGCAGACCGTATTGTAAGCTGCCGGTATGATTCAATGGAATATGGGGATATGACGGCAAAGCAGATGTACGCCTACTTAAAAGAAAAGATTTCGTCTGACGGGAAAACCTATCTGTTTCTTGACGAGGTTCAGGAAATCAAAGGGTGGGAAAAGGTTGTAAATTCTTTAGTGTCGGATTTTGATGTGGATTTGTATGTGACAGGCTCTAACTCCCGGATGATGTCCTCGGAAATTTCCACCTACCTGACCGGAAGATATATCGCCTTCCGCATCTTTACCCTGTCCTTTTCGGAATATCTGATGTTTAAGGAAACGTACGATACGGTCGGTGAACCGAAATCTGAACTTGCAGAGTATGTCCGCTTGGGTGGCTTTCCCGCAACGCATTTGCAGAAGTATTCGCAGGACGAAATTTACACGATTGTCCGGGATATTTATAACTCGACGCTCTTCTCCGATATTGTGAAACGGAATCAGATCAGAAAGATAGACCAGCTGGAGCGTGTTGTGAAGTACACCTTTCAGAATGTCGGCAACACATTTTCCGCAAAGTCAATATCCGACTACCTGAAATCGGAGCACAGGGCACTCGATAATGAAACGGTTTACAGCTACCTTGAAAAGCTGGAAAAAGCGTATCTGCTCCACCGTTGCTCCCGGTATGATTTGCAGGGGAAGGAGATCCTGAAGACACAGGAGAAGTTTTACCTCGCGGATAACGCTCTGCGGTACAGCGTTCTCGGCTATAACGCTGACAGTGTAGCTGCAAGCCTTGAAAACATCGTCTACTTGG
>CALLDR010000210.1 GCA_937997955.1 uncultured Emergencia sp.
GCAAAGGTACTGTAAAAACTGAACACATTATTACAAAAAAGGTTGACCAGAACAGCTATACTATATATCGCACGCGGACATAGTTCATTGGTAGAATATCAGCTTCCCAAGCTGAGGAGGCGGGTTCGATTCCCGTTGTCCGCTCCATTTTTTACCTATGATGTGGAAGATCATAAAAAAATATATAATTTGTCAAAAACCACTTGCAAAACGCTTCGGTTTATGGTAAATTATAATGGTGCCTGGAGGATTGACCGAGTGGCTAAGGAGCCGCATTGGAAATGCGGTAAGGTGTAACAGCCCCGTGGGTTCGAGTCCCATGTCCTCCGCCAGATGAAACCCTGTGATTGCAATAGTCACAGGGTTTTTCTTATGATTACACCGTCAATGCCAACAATGTTGCCAACAATTCTATTTCAGATACAATTCTGCCAATTTGTCTGCATGTTTTTTTCACGCCCTTTCAAAATCAACGTCCAGCTCATCAATCCTGCAAAGTTTTCTAAGAAAAGGATTTTTAAAAAAGACGCTTTGCTTGACAAGCGAAATAAAAGCACATATTATAAATAGTAGGAAGAGTATTCCGAGGTGTCCCACTACCTTAAAGGTGAATTATGATTGTCTCCCCGGCGTACGCTGGGGATTTTGTTCGTTTCACGCAAAATCGCTCCAATTTTTAGAGGGGTTATGTCTGCTTTTATTTTTTAGCATTTTGCCCCTCCTTATGAAGAATAATATAGCTTAGAAATTAACTAAAATCATATAATTAAGAATGACACTTCTGATAATCAAACGAATGCAGAATAGTGTTGAAAGCCTCCCCATTATGAGAAGGAAACAGCGGATCCAGACGTATCCATATTGCTATTGCAATAAAAAATAGAGTGTGATAACTCACACCCTATTTTAACTGGAACTATTTATTTAGTTATTTAAAGTACTCAAAACTCTTCTGGAAAAACTCGTCTTTGCATAAATATATTGCAAAAACTTCTCCTGTTTTATCAATTCCTACCGCACATGCCGCAGCCAGAAATGGAGCAGTATCGCTATACTCATCGAAAAACAAAGCCTTGTGCCCAGGGGATCCCATCCAGCCATTGAATAGATCTTTACCTGTATAATATCCTCGTGCTGCATTTTCTCCAACACCATTTTCTAATCCCAGTTCTTCTCCTCCGGTCGCGTAGTCCCCTACTGCGTTATGAGAAAGGAATCCGTCTTTATAATACGCATGACAACAATTCTGTACTCTTACTTTCGCATACTCGTAAAGCTCTTCATCCCATTCAAGCTCTGGATATCCTGCTTCCTTTCTTGCCTCGTTTACAAGGTCAAACATCTTCTTTCCTTCTTCTTCCAGATATGTCATCTGTGTCCAAGGCTGCTTGGAGCTTACACCTTCGTATGTGATATCGTAATCAGAGAAGTTGCTGTACACTTTCTTACCGTTGACTACACGGTATGCTCTTACCTTGTGGTAATAAACTGTTTCCGATTTGTAGTTCTTGCCTGAAATCGCCCAGTGATAAACGTTCTTTTTCGCTTTAGAATAATATCCGTAATAAGAGTTCTTGCTGCTTACCGTTGATACTTTCTTATATCCGCTATCAGGCTCTGTTGACCGCCAGATTTCATAACCTGTCGCGCCGGAAACCTTGCTGAAATACAAGTGGGCGTAATCTTCAATCTGCATATCTGTTGAATAAACTGTCGGCTTTGCCAAATACGTCTTGCCGCTCACGACCTTACTATAGGAACCATAAATCCTCTTGCCGTTGACCTTCTTATAAGCCTTTACCTTGAAGTAATAGGTCGTGCCGACATTGGCTTTCGCCCACGTATAGGAAGTCGTTTTGCTGGAATCGATTCTCTTGATCACAGTATACTTGCCAGTTTTGGATGTCGCCTTATATACAGCATATCCATCGGCTCCGCTCACCTTGTTCCACTTAATCTGAACCTCGTTGTAAGCCTTCCTTGTTGTAGTCACTTTCGTTGGCGCACTTACCGAAGTGCTGGCAAATGCTGTCGAAGGAAACATTACGACAAGCATCGCAATAATGGTAAGAAACGCAATTAGTTTTGTTCTGTGTGTTGTTGTTTTCATTGTATTTTCCCTTGACCGTTCTTAAATAATTTTAGCAAAATAATTATAATAGGAAATTAATAAAAAAGCAACACTTTGTTAATACTCGGCCATCTCGCCTCATCTCTGGAAAACGCACCGCCTCACCAGAAACGGGACGAAGACCAGCGCCACGCCTGCCAGCCTGCCCAAATTGTAATCCGTCATATCCCCTTCCATCAAAGTCCGAAGGACCAGAACGGCGAAGAGGATCTGCGCGGCCATGATCAAAGCGAAGATGAGGCCCTGCTTCACCTTTTCACCCGCGGCCGTCGTTGAAAAGCCAGCATAGCACAGCACCAGGCCGAAAGCAAAAACATAGGCAAGAATAAAGGCAACATAGCTGCCGCCCCAGAACAGAGCCGCGCAGGCTGCCAGTATGACCGCCGCCATCAATATAGAAAAAAACTTTCCTTTCATCGTATCACCTCAATATTTCCATTTTTTGTTTCAACCTTGATTGCTGCAGACGGATTACTGCCTACTGCGGCACGCACAGTATCGCCGCTGACCACAAGACTCTCCTGGAACGACGTCTTGACAGAACCGTTTTTTGTTACCGCCTCAAAGTCAAAGTCCAGCCCGGCGGGAACCGTAAGGCACACGCTGTCGTTTTTGTTGAACAAATACAGATCTCCGGTAACTTCTGTATAAACCACGTTCAGCTCGCCGGAATTCTCGGCTTTGAAGCTGCCTGAGCCCTTTGCCCCTTTGATGTCCGCGCTGCCGCTGGTGGACGTATAGGTCACGCGTCCTTCCATCAAGTCGCAGCTGACCTTGCCGCTGGTGGTCTCAAGCCGAATATCCTCCGCCGTGATGCTGCCCAGCTTCAGCGTTCCGCTGGTAGAAGACAGGTGCAGCTTTGATGCGGCCGCCCGCTTGACTGTGACAGTGCCTTCCGTGCTGTCAACGCGGAGAGACGCAAGCCGCAGATCCACATCGGACAGATCGATATCGCCGTCTGTGGTGGTTACCGTCAGCGATTCCCCGTAGGAAGCCGGCAGATACACTTCTATATAGCGGGAAAAATCACCGTGAAACAACGGCTTGCCGCCCTCGCTGACGTGGATGCTGTCGCCGCTCTGACTCACATCCGCGTGATAGCTGCCCTTGTCCTTCGTCATATATTCCCTGATCACCAGCTCGTCGCCGTCCGCTGGAAAAAAGGTAACCAGCTCTTCATCGTAGGAAATGGTCACATCAGAGATTCCATCCAGAGAAAAGCGAATCTCGTTTGCCAGCTGCAGCTTGTCGGAGCCGGAGCAGCCGGACAGCGCCAACAAAAGCGCCACAGCCATAGTACAGCATATGCATTGTTTCTTGATCGTCATAAAAATACCTCGCTTTCATATTTCCCATTCTAATTTTCTAAATGAACAATTCATTCATCAAAAGGTTAAAAATTAAAGGGCTGTGTCGGCCCGTTAATTCTCCTTTTCGGTTTCCAGCCCATAGGCAGACACGATGTTGTCCATGCAGATTTGCTTCGCCAGCTCCAGCGGGACGCTCTGGGTTTCAAAGGACGTATATCGTATGTCCATGGCCCACCACGAAAGGATCTCGATGATCAAAGTCGTGGACAGCTCCAGGTGTTCGAGAGGCCGAACGGCGCCCTCCTCGATGAAAATCCGCAGATACGCTGTCATCGTTTCGAGGAACCGCCTGCGGTATGACCGGTAATGTTCCGCCAGAAACTTGAAATCAAACTGATTTTTCTCGATAAACAGGCAGCCCACCGCGTATTTCGCAAGCAGATCAAAGGCGTCTGAGATCAAAGCCGCCAGGCTGTAGCCGGAAGCGCGGTCCGCGAGATGCTTCGCGAAATCATCGTCGGTCCTTTCAAACGCCGCGACGATATCGTTTTCCAGACCGATAAACAGCTCGTCTGTAATAGGCCGTTCAAAGTCCCGTTCGATAAATTCGGGCTCCAGGGTACACTTCAAAACAAAATGCATGATTTCTTTTTTCCCTGTGAAATCCAGGTAGATCGTGCCCACAGAAACGCCGACAGCCTTGGCAATATGGCTGATCTGCGTCTTGGAATAGCCCTGCCGCAAAAACAATCCCGTCGCCGCGTCGGCAATCGCTTTGATTCTTTCGTTCATTCTTCTTCCTCCTTTTCTCTCGGAATTAAATGAATTGTTCATTCATTATTATATTCCCGACGCGCTCCTTTGTCAATAGGCTTTATCAATACGTTTTTCAAAGAAATTAAAGATTTATCGAGCGCTCGGCAAAGTCAGCAAAGCCGCGGCAAACTGAAAAGCTTCAGACGCCGCCGCTTTTGCCTATGCCTGATCAGGCCCTCTCAGAGAAAGAATCCACGCCTCTATGGATTCTGCCAGCATCAGCTGCTGCCGCAGCACCGCAATCCCCGTCTCTGGAATCTCCGCCAGGTGCTCTTTGATACTCAGGTTTTCTTCGATCGTCGCCTTCAGTTCTTTCACGTTCTTCTCAATATCGTCGATGCAAACGCGCTGCTCCTCCGGCGTCAGGCTGTCCAGGTTAACAATGACCGCGTTAAAGTCCAAAAAAAATCGAACCGGCTCCGCCGCGATTTTGAACATGAGACGCTGAAATTCGGCCTCTCCCGCTTCTGTCAGTGAATAGACCATTTTTTCCGGCATCTTGCCTTCTTTGACCGCGGTTCCTTTGATCAATCCCTTTTGTTCCAGCTGCACGGTCTTCTTGTAAATAGAGGGCGTGCTGACTTTGACCCATTTTGATATATTGCGGTACTCCACCAGCTTCTGTATGTCATATGCGCCCATGGCCTGCT
>CALLDR010000211.1 GCA_937997955.1 uncultured Emergencia sp.
GGTCACCGTCTTTCCGCCTTCAAAGCTGCCGTCATACACCTTTGACAGCTGTGCGTATACCGCGTTGCCGCATTCTTTGACCACCGAGCCCAGAATATTCTTGGACGGGCTGCTCACCCTTCCGGCAGAAAAAGCCGCCGCGTCAGCGATCTCTGCCTCCACGGCTACAGAATCAAAGATGCCGCTGCCGCAGGCGAAGATCAGCTCTGTATCGCCGGCGTACCACTTTTCCGCTTGGCTCTGAATCCGGGCCGCGCTCTCATCTTGGTCAAAATATTTGTAATTGACGTCTACATACCAGCCCTTTTCCTCTGCCGCCTGATTGCAGCCCTGGAGAAAACCGTAGCCATAGCGTTTCACACCGGAGCTTTTGCCCTTTGCCATGAAGCCAAGGCTGCTGTACCCCTCCATGACAGCGCTGTAGCCGGCTAAAAACCCGGCCTGGGTCTCGTTGAAGGAAATGCACAGGCAGTTTTCCGCAATCTCGGACTTTCCCTCTTCATCGAGGGGCGTGCCGTCCACATAGAGGAAGGTCAGATCCTCGTACTTGCTTTGGGCTGTATAGATCACCCGCTGAAAGGCCTCGCCGCAGCAGACGATGACCTTTGCTCCGGCCTGGGCCGCCGCGTCGATCTGCTCCAGCCTGCCGTCGTCAGAGTCTTCCGCCGGCTCATAGTATTTGAAGGTTATCCCGCTGTCCTCCGCGTAACGGCGCAGACCCTCCCACGTATCCTGGGTGCTGCCTCCATCGTCGATGGAAACGGTCTCCGACTCTGTGATCATGGCGATCTCGTATTCCGGACTGCTCTGGACAGCCTCGCCGTCGCCGCAGCAGCCTGCCGCGGACACGGTCAAAAGCGCCGCCAACAGCAAAATCATGACTTTTTTCATAAGGGTTTCCTCCTGATTTACTCTATCCTCTATTATAAGGTACTTTCCCGCCTTTTTAAAGGTTTTTTTCCGAATGCGGGCTTGGCTGCGGGCTTCTTGGCCGCAGGCTCTCCTCCAGCACCCGGACCATGTTGGCCGTGATCCTCGCCGTCAGTCCCCAGATGATCCTGCCCTCCACGTCGTAGATGGGGATCTCCCAATCGCCGATTCTCCATGGGTAGTTTTCATCGATGCCGATCTTCTCGAACGGAAAGTCATCGCTGATCTCCGTGTAGATCTTTTCTGTCTGCACCTGAGGGACCTGGTCGAAAAACGCCTGCAGCGGAACGAGAAAGATCTCGTCCACTTCCTCCGGCGCCAGCCGCGCCTGCTCACAGGCTTCATAGGGAACGATGCCCATGTAGGTGTACAGGGTGTAGTTGGCATAGCCGTAGAGGGTATCGCCGGGTCCGATCAACTCCACCTGTTCCGGCGCGATGCCGATCTCCTCCATGGTCTCGCGCAGGGCGCAGTCCGCCGGATCCTCCCCTGGCTCCACATTACCGCCGGGGAAGCAGATCTCTCCTGGCTGGGACTCCATGGCTCTGGCGCGCACCTCGAAGAGCAGATGGGGCTGGCCGTCCTTCTCTACTACGGGTACCAGCACGGAGAAAAACCGGTGTCTCCCGATGGGCTGGGGCTGTCTGCCCCGATATACGTTTCTGATGTCGTTCAGTGTTGTCATGATGCCTCCTTGCAGCCCCTCCCCTTCACGGGGTCAGGCCAAAAAAAGAAGGGGCAGGATTCTGCCCCAGTGTTTTCGATCGCTTCTTTTAGTTCAGCACTTCGTATTCTGAGAAGTCTACGCCGATCATCTCTTCCTTCTCCGCGCTGAGGCTGACCACGAAGTCCATACCGTAGTTCTTGGAAATCTTCTTCAGTCTGGTCAGGAACTCAGGGATATCGCCCAGTGAGAAATCCGCATGCTTCAGAATGCTGTCGATAAAGATGGTCTCAATATCGTGGTCGGAGCTGATGATGCCGTAAATAAATCCTATGTACTCGTCGCTGTTGGTGATATGCTCATACTCTTCCATGCAGACGACTCTGATGCGGTATTTCAAATCGTACATCAGCCGAGAATTCTTATTTATAAAGATGACGCTGCCGTTGCTCTGCTCGATCTCCGCGTTGGCTAAGTCGATCATCTGTTTTGTCTTTCCTGTTCCTTTATGTCCAATCAATAATTTTACCATTATTATTGTCCTCCCGTTCTTTTGTTATTACGAATATTATACACTACCCTTAGAGGACATTCAATGTTTTTTTTCGGATTCTTGCATCGATAGAAAATTTTTCCTGCCATCAATAGGCTCCGCAAATCGAGATCGGTCAGTTTTCCTTGAACCCCGCCCCGACAACTTCGTTGGATTCCATTATAATGATGAAAGCCCGCGGATCGATCTCTTTCACAGCTCTGCGTATGCTGACCATCTGCTTCGTACTGCAGGCGCACATGACGACGTCCTTTTCCTCCTGGGAAAAGCTGCCCTCTGCTTTGATAAAGGTAGTGCCTCTGCCGGCTACCTGATTGATCCGTTCCGCTACAGCTTTAGCTTGATCTGTAACGATGAAGGTCATTTTTCCGGCGGAAATGCCGTACATAACCCGGTCAATGACCACGGACATGACAAAGCTGATCAGCATGCCATAGATCAGGCCGTCGATGCTCTTTGATACGGTAACAGTCCCCAGTATGATAATGACCGACTCCATGGCAAAAGAAATATTGCCGAAGGACAGGTGCGGGCGCAGCTCCTTTGCCGCCATGAGTATGAAGTCGGTTCCGCCGGTGGACGACTCGCGCAGATAGATCATGGCGTAGCCGAGACCTGACAACACGCCGGTACAGATGGCAGCCAGCATGGCGTTTCCCTCATATATGGGAATCAGCGGAGCCGCGAAATCCATAATCAAAGACGTGATAACAATGGTCCGCATGGACCGCAGCAGAAAACCGCGGCCCAACAGCTTATAGCAGGCAGCCGCAACCGGTATGTTCAAAACGAAAGCCGTTGTCCCGATGGGCAGTCCGAACAGATGGTACAGGATCAGGCCGATCCCGTTAAATCCCACCATGGGAAAGTTCGCTGCTGAAGCGAAGTTATAGGCCGCTATGGCGATCAGCAGCCCTCCTGATATATCTATAAGAATGTCGATGCCAATTTCTTTAAAGTCAATGTGTTTCATTTCCAGTTCTCCTTCTAAATGCAACACGGACACAGAGGTTGTCTGTGTCCGTATGATGGAATATGTAAAAAGGAAGAGTCATCCTGATTAGGAAGACTTATTTTTGGGGTTTCGTATAACGCTTTTGAGGCATATATACTATTTGGTTTGGATTTATTTTTTAGACAACCCTTCCCTTTTGGCGAGTTTAGCGATGATATCATCCCAGGTCAGCACATCTCCTGCCCTCATGTAGTTCTCTGCAACATTTCCCTTTTTCTCCGCGCACATTTCAACATAGCGCCTGATCCATTTTTTCATTTCACATTCCTCCTGTTTTCACTTGCTTTCATCTGTAATATAGGTTTGTTTACAGACGAATCACTGTTGAATTACTGTTGAATTACTGCTGAATTTATTGCTGAATTTACTGCTCAGCTCCCCTTGCGGGGTGAACGGAATGTGTTAGTTGAAGCCCTCCGATTCCGGGCTTCCCTGCCGCGCCGCCAGAGGAATATCCACCCGGTCAGCCGTATAGGCGGTCATCTTGCGGACTGTCATATGGACTGCCCTATGGATCGTCATATGGACTGTTTTATTGAAATATGTCCGTCTGCCGTACACCGCGCGGCCTCCTTTCGCTGCATCATCTGCTCTCTGTATCATCTGCAACATATAAAAAGCCTGCAATCCTACGGGTCACAGGCAGTGTAAACAGGCCGCGTCAGCGCTTCGACAAACAAAAAACTGCACCAAAAGTGCAGTCCGTATTCCTGTCATCGCGCTCGCGCTATTGTCATCAATAAACCAGTTTTCCCGTGGATTGATATTCTTCTCATGCAGGTCTCCTGACTCATCGATCCTCATCCCTGTACCGCCTTCTCGGATACATGGTATCCAATGGCTGCATCAGCTCTGGCACAGGAACTCCCGACTCACAGTGGCGGGTCCGCTCCGGATTCTCACCGGATTCCCTCTTAGCCTGCGTTTCTCAGGGGCAACCCCTGCGCAGGACATGGAAGTCATTTAGTTGCTAAAATCATATTATCACAGGCTGCAAATATTTGCAAGGGGGTTTTCGGAAATTTTTTTCTGCAGCTTGTGAAATAGTTTCCCTGGCAGTCTCTTTTGCTTCTGATTACTGCCGGCCGCGTGAAAGCCGCAGCTGGCCGCATGCCGCATCGATGTCCGCTCCCAGCTCTCTGCGCACCGTGGCTGGAATCCCCCTTTGTTCCAGAATACGGCAAAACTCTCCTGCCCTCGCCCGGCTCACGGTATCAAAGCCGGATTCCTCCACTTTGTTCAGGGGGATCAGGTTGACGTGGCACAGCATCCCCCGCAAAAGCCTTGCCAGCCGGTCAGCGTCGGCATCGCTGTCGTTGACTCCGTTTACCATGGTGTACTCAAAGGTGATGCGGCGGCTGGTCTTCCGGGTGTAGTCCCGGCACGCCGGTATGAGAACCTGCAGCGGATACCTTTTGTTCACCGGCATCATAGCGCCGCGTATATCGTCCGTAGTGCCGTGGAGGGAGATCGCCAGATTCACCTGGGGGAACTCCTCGGCAAACCGCTCAATGACCGGCACCAGCCCGCAGGTAGACACGGTGATGCTGCGCATGCTCAGGTTCAAGCCGTTCTTGTCCCCCACGATGCGCAGAAAGGCGGAAAGATTCTCGTAATTGTCGAAAGGCTCGCCAGTGCCCATGACCACCACGTGGCCGATCTTTTCGCCGGTATCCGCCTGCGCCTCCATCAGCTGGGACAGGATCTCTCCCGGCGTCAGATTCCGTTCCAGGCCGTTCCTCGTCGAGGCGCAGAACCGGCAGCCCATGCGGCATCCCGCCTGGCTGGACACGCAGATGGAGTTTCCGTATTTGTATTTCATGAATACGCTTTCGATGGTACTGCCGTCCTCCAGGCCAAAGAGGTACTTCCGGGTGCCATCTGTCTTTGACCGCTGCACCTGCAGTATCTTCAGCCTTCCGATACAGCTTCGCTCCGCCAAAGTCTCCCGCAGGGCCTTCGGCAGGTTGCTCATTTCATCAAAGCTGACAGCGCCTTTATATATCCACTGAAAAATCTGCTTTGCCCGGAACGCGGGCTGTCCCATGGATTTGACCAGCGTTTCCATTTCCTGCAGCTGCAGATCCCGCAGATTGACTTTTTTCTCCATTATCTTATCCTCTCAATTCTTCTCATTCCGGCCTGTTCTGAATGACGCCCGCCCTGCTGAAGGGACGCAAAGTCCCGCCCGCAGCCAGCGTTTGTCAGCCGCGGCCGACTGCCCTAGTTGGCGTCGGCAGACTGGTGCTCGTTGGCGTCTGTTATAGTATACGTGAAAAAACGAACATCTGCAAGCATGGTTCTTTCCTTCAGCTAATTATACTGCCGCATGATATGCTGATGAAATATCGCCGAAAATGAACAAAGGATGCCGTTCCGGCACCCCGCTCTTTGAATCTTAAATCCCAATATCCTTTTATTTCTTTGTTACAGAAAACCGTTGACCCATTTGTACACTACGACCATGGCAGCGGCAAAGCTGATCAGCAGCAAATTTCTCGAAGCAGCGTCCCCTTTCTCCGTCTTACGGAGTACCACCACAAAAAAGATTCCGCCGATCAGCGTCAACAAGCCGAGCAAAGTGTTCAGCTCTATTTCTGCCAAGTCTGCCGCAGGAAGGAAAATGAATGCGATGATGCAATATGCTAAAATATAGAGCAAAAACAGCTCCAGCAACAGACTGTACGTCGGATTGCCCGCCGGCATGTCCGTCTGCTTCTCATAATCCATTACTTTCATGTCTCTTCTCCCTTCACCCCAAAGGAATTTGCTATGACTTGATTTGTTATGACTTGATATCAGTTTTCTGTTTGAGATGACTATATCATATATTGGAATTGATAGCAAGCATTCTGCGTAAAATTAAGAATTTTTAAGAAATAGCCCGAGGCGTTCAGCATATAAGGCGCCGCTCATATTCCTTATTTTTACCACATCTATCCTTATTTATCTATACTCCTTTATGCTCGTCTATACGCTTCAATGCTTTTCTCAGCTCTATGCCGTGCGTTTTCCAAATCTGCCAAAATGTTTTCAATAGAAAAAAACGTCTATAAAAAAACCTTCTATCTGCCATCGTCAGTTTTCTCAGATGTACTAAGAACCATGCTTGCTGCTGCCAAAAAAGCATGCTCGCAAATTCCGTATATCTTCATTCATCATGCTCTTGTTCGATCAGTTCTGCCCGCTCCAGCATTGTTCTCTTCTCTTTGTAAATAATCTTTCTGGTATTGCCCCACGCGGAGGTCTGCCCGTCATAGAATGACTCCAGCTTTTCCTTGGACTTACCGTCCGCAGCTTTCGTCTGCGCATCCCCGCCCGCTTTGCTGTTCCACGGATCGTCGTTGATACCGGAAACATAATGGCGCATCTGTTCCGCCTCTGAGCGTTCAGTCACTTCATGATCCTTATTTTTACTGGATCTGCTGACAACAGCGCCGGCAACAACCAGCGCGAGGAAGCTCAAAAGGATCGTGAACTTGTTGAACAAAAATTCGATCAAGCCTGCGAAAAAACTGACCAATCCCATAGATATACTCCTTCCTGCCGCGTATAACAAAATTACGATGTGATATTATCCCATGCCGCTCGATGCTCACTCTATTCTTTCCAGAGAATCCACAGACTGCCAGTCGAGAGAAGGAGCCTCCATCTGCTCACAGGCCTCTTCAAATTCGGCTTTCTCATATGGTCCTGAGATTTTTTCTTCGTTTACGTCTACGATATAGTAGTATTTTTTGAAATAGTTGCGCCATTCTCCTATGTTCTTAACCGGCAACCTGCATTTTACCAGAATATAATCCTCGTCATAGGCGGCCTCTTCAGCTATGCCGCTTGTCACAGGGGTGCCGATCGTCATGTCTTCCGTTTCCATCAGGCATAACGCTGTGCTTTCCGTATTGCTCCGAACAAAGGCATAATCCCCTGCCAGCTTTACCGACGTCCAGTCCGCCGCACCGGAGCAGGACGCGCATAAGCATAAGGCCAGAACGCTGGCAGTCAACAGTGCTCTCTTGTAACTTTTTCCTGTCATTTCTCTTCTCCCGTTTGAATCAAATTTGGCAAAATGTTTTATATTCTCTTTATCAACCATACAACAAAAGAGATGATAAGCAAAATTCCCATTCCGCATAAAATACCCCACAAAGGAAAAAAGGAATTCTGCCAATCAGCCCGGTCTACCAATGCAAAAATGCCTGTACAGATATGGCTGCCGCTATTAATTTCAGATAACGGATTGCTTGTTTTTTGAAATCCAGTTCCAGATCCCGACACAGCAAAATCAGACTCTCGAAGAAAAAAATTAAAGAACACGTGCCGCAGATATCATGTGTATACTCCAGCAGCTTTATCCTGGCGCCGATCCTATCCGGGTTTATCGCCACAGACAGGCTTTCTGCCGGGTATAGAAGATTCGCGGCCAAGATACCCGCGCCATGGCATACAATGCCTGCCAACAGCATAAAAGCAATTACATTATACGCTCTCTGATGATCCCGTTGTTTCATACCCTTCACTTTCTCCCTTCCCCTTCTTTCATTTGAAATGTGCGTTTTCGTATCTGCATAGTAAACCATTGTATTGAAGCTACAGTTCGTTAGTTATGAATCTATAGCGATTCAGCGTATATACTGTTTTCAGTATTCTCTTTTTATTCACATCATATCATGATTCAGTTATCTTTGCAACAGTAATAAACTGCGCTGATAGTGTCAAGTTGTTGTGGAGTTTTTTGTTGACAAAGTTTTAGCCAACAAATCGTACGTCGCGCTTAACCCGAAGTTGAACCCAATCCGCTTTAAATCCCGTTCAAATCGGAACTCTTCTGTCACATCGACGGTTTGGCTGTATGCTGCCCGTAGGCTTTCCTATGCCCTATGCTGTGCGTTTTCTAAATCCGCTAAAACGTTTTCAATAGAAAACAAACTCCAAAAATTAGCAACAGCACCATGGGGTTGAGGCCTGTATTTACCACAAAAAAATCCATTTAAACCAAAAATAGCAACTTACCGGACTGTAAATTCGCTTTTCATCTGTAATTTATCCTTCCGATGGCCATTTTGTTTTCTAAATTCAAAAAAACGTTTTCAATAGAAAACAAAACCGACTAAAATGAAAACCTTCTGCCTACCCATCTTGCAGCATTTCTCTCTCTTCTATCGGAAACACCCTTTCCAGTGAAGGCTTACTGGAAAGCGGCAACCGCAAAGCTTCTCCCAGCGCCCACACGGTACAAGCATATGTGAATGCTCTGCTCGAAAGCTATTTTTTCTACGAGATCAAGCGGTTTGATATCAAGGGCAAGGAGTACCTGCGGACCCTGGGCAAATATTATATCGTTGACATCGGACTTCGCAATTCCCTGCTTGGTTTCCGTGATCGAGACCGAGGTCATGCCATTGAAAACGTGGTGTATTTTGAACTGCTGCGCAGGGGCTGCGACGTGGCCATCGGCAAAATAGGCAGCGCTGAAGTGGATTTCATCGCTACGACGGCTGACGATAAAAAGTATATTCAAGTGACAGAATCTATGCTCAGTGAGGATGTCCGCAGCAGAGAACTGACTCCGCTGCGGAAAATCAGAGATAACTATGAAAAGATCGTCCTATCCCTTGACCCTGGCCTTGACGCTTCCTACGACGGCATCAAATCCATAAACCTGATCCACTGGCTGCTGGGCGAGTAGTTCCACCAAAAAAGCACCTCATACCATATCTCACGGTACGAAGTGCTTTTTTCATTCACGCTGTCATTCTATGATTCTGATGCGCTCTGTTATCGTTTTCAATCGGCTCTTTCGCAGGCGCTTCCTACACTCTCTCCACGCCGATGCCGGTCTTGTGGCCGTTCAGGTCGTAGGTGTCCAGACCGCTGCCGGCTTCGATAGCCACAGCCAGGGTTTCCTTCTTGATATAGTCGGCAAAATCGTCGATGGCGGCCTGCACGTCCTCGTCGGCTTCCACAGAAATCCTGATGTTGTCCATCATTTCGTAATCGTTGGACTTTCTCATCTGCTGTACCTTGGAGATCAGCTCTCTCGCCAGACCTTCCTTTGCCAGCTCAGGGGTCACCGTGGTCTCCAGAATGGTGAACACGTTGTTTTCCATAGCTACGGCAAAGCCTTCCTTTGCGTTGATTCTCACGTCGACAAACTCTTTCTCGATGACAACGTCTTCTCCGTCCAGATTCAGAGTCATCGTGCCTTCTTCCAGCCGCGATACGGCTGCCGCGGCGTCTTCCTTTGCCAGAGCCGCGCCGAAGGCTTTGATCTTCTTGCCCAGGACAGGTCCGGCTACCTTGAAGTTCGGCTTCAGAGTGAAGTTCATATACTGATCCAGCTCCTCAGCGAAGACTACCTTCTTCACATTGAGCTCTTCCATGATCAGCGGCGTCAGGTCCTCGATGGTATCCTTGTACTTGCCGTCTACCAGGATCTCTGACAGCGGCTGTCTTACTTTGATCCTCTCCTTTTCTCTGGTTCCTCTGCCCAGAGCCACCAGGGTTCTGACCAGATCCATTCTCTCCTCCACCTTCTTGTCGATGAGGGCTTCGTTTGCTTCCGGGAAGTAAGCCACATGAACGGTTTCCTCGCCGGTCAGCTTGGTGTAGATCTCATCAGATAGGAACGGAGAGATCGGCGCGATCAGCTTTGCCGTGCCCACCAGAATTTCGTAGGTCGTGGCGTAGACGCTCTTCTTGTCCTCTGTCATCTCTTCCGCGTAGAATCTTCTTCTCGCTCTTCTGATATACCAGTTGGACAGATCCTCCGCCACAAACTCCGTGATGGCTCTCACGGTCTTCATGTGGTCGTAGTGATCCATGTAGTCGGTCACGTCCTTGACCAGCTGGTTGTACTTGGACAGAATCCAGCGGTCAAGCTCCGGCCGCTTGTCGTAGTCCACGGTCAGGGCCGCAGCGTCCACATCGTCCAGTCCGGCGTACAGAACAAAGAAGTTGTATACGTTTTTCAGGGTTCCGAAGAACTTGCTGACCACATCGATGAGGCCGTCCTCGTCGAACTTGGTCGGCGTCCATGCCGGGGAAACGGACAGCAGATACCAGCGGGTGGCGTCCGCGCCGTATTTATCAAAGAGCTCAAACGGCGAAACCGTGTTGCCTCTGGATTTGGACATCTTCTTGCCCTCTTTGTCCAGGATCAGGTCGTTGACCAGCACGTTTCTGTACGGCGCCTGGCCTTTGATAAAGGTGGAGATGGCCATGAGGGAGTAGAACCAGCCTCTGGTCTGGTCGATGCCCTCGCAGATGAAGTCAGCCGGGAACAGCTTTTCATCGAAGATGTCTTTGTTCTCAAACGGATAGTGCCACTGGGCAAACGGCATCGCGCCGGAGTCAAACCAGCAGTCCATGACCTCCGGAATCCTCTGCATAGTCTTGCCGCACTTCGGGCAGGTGATGTGTACGTCGTCTACGTACGGTCTGTGCAGCTCGATGGAAGCGTCGATATCCTCGATAGCCTTCTCAGCCAGCTCTTCTCTGCTGCCCATACATTCCAGATTGCCGCATTCGCAGCGCCAGATCGGAATCGGGGTGCCCCAGTATCTGGATCTGGAGATGGCCCAGTCCTTGACCTCTGCCAGCCAGTTTCCGAATCTCTTCTCGCCGACGAATTCAGGGAACCAATTGACTGTGTTGTTATTCTCAACAAGCTGGTCCTTCAGATCGCTCATCTTAATGTACCAGCTCGGCTTCGCGTAGTAAACCAGCGGCGTGCCGCATCTCCAGCAGTGCGGATAATTATGGGCAAGCTTGTTCTTCGCGAAGATCTTGTTGTCCTGGGCCAGATATTTGATGATGTCCACGTCCAGTCCGTCCTCCATGACAAACCGGCCGGCCCAAGGGGTCTCGGTGTAGCAGCCTCTCTCGTCAACCGGCTGCAGCATCGGCAGGTCGTACTTGCGTCCGCACTGATAGTCGTCTTCACCGAAGGCAGGCGCCGTGTGGACGATACCGGTACCGTCTTCCACGGATACATAGTCCATGCAGGTGACGAAGAACGCCTTCTTGCCGCCTTCCGGCTTGACAAACGGCATCAGCTGCTCGTATTCGATGTATTCCAGATCGCTGCCCTTCATTTCGGCGGTGATCTCATACTTGCCCTCGCCTAAAACCTTGTTCGCCAGCGCCTTCGCCACATAGAATACGTTGCCCTCTTCATCGCCTTCCAGCATCCTGGCCTTGATATAGTCGATGTCAGGACCCACTGTCAGCACGGTGTTGGACGCCAGGGTCCAAGGGGTCGTGGTCCATGCCAGGAAGTATTCGTTTTCTGCGTCAACTCTCTTGAACTTGCAGACCAGGGTGTTGACCTTGACTTCCTTGTAGCCCTGTGCCACCTCGTGGGAAGCCAGACCGGTTCCGCACCGCGGGCAGTAAGGCAGGATCTTGTGGCCTTCGTAGATCAGTCCCGCCTTGAAGAACTCTTTCAAAATCCACCAGCAGGATTCAATATAGTTGTTGTCCAGCGTGATATACGGATCGTCCAGATCCACCAGATATCCCATTCTCTCGGACATCTCTCTCCACATGCCGGTATAGGTGAATACGGATTCCCGGCACTTCTGGTTGAACTCTTTGATGCCGTACTTCTCGATATCCTGCTTGCCGCTCATGTTCAGCTGCTTTTCTACTTCGATCTCTACCGGCAGGCCGTGCGTGTCCCATCCGGCCTTTCTGTTGACCTGAAAGCCCTTCATGGTCTTATACCGGCAGATGGAGTCCTTCAGAGTTCTCGCCATGACGTGGTGAATGCCCGGCTTGCCGTTGGCCGTCGGAGGGCCCTCATAGAATACGAACCTCGGCTGCCCGTCTCTGGCAGTCACACACTTCTGAAGAAGGTCTTCTTCTTTCCATTTTTCCACCTGCTCGTTCTGCACTTCACAAACAGGCTTGTCTGATAATTTCTCAAACATGTGTCTCTCTACTTCCTTTCCTTTTCTCGAATTGGGGAAAAATAAAATCCCCAACCGAAAATCCTGCTTTTCGATTAGGGACGATTTGATCTAAACCGCGGTACCACCCTAGTTGCATACCTCTAACAAGGCGCCTCTCATTAAAGTGTCAGACTCCGGAGTGATATTCGCCGCTGGCTTCACCGACCGCCTCTCAGCTCGATCAAAGGGCTTGCGGGCCTCTGACCGCGGCGGTCTCTCTGTAAGGATCTTACACCGGGTTACTGGTTCCTTCACCGTCTGAATATGAAGTTGTAAAAACTTACGTACCCAAATATTTTAGCATGAACCGGAGCTAATTGCAAGAAAAAACTAGCCGAGGGCCACGTCTAAAATCATCATAATGACGAAGCCCACCGCGAAGCCTATGGTCCCTATATTGCTGTGGCTTCCCTCGCTGGCCTCCGGGATCAGTTCCTCCACCACCACGTAGATCATGGCTCCGGCGGCAAAGGCCAGAACATACGGCAAAAAAGGCTCTATCTGATGGGCGATCAAAAGGGTCAGCGCCGCTGCTGCCGGCTCTACCGCCCCCGAGGCGGCTCCGTAGAGAAACGCCTTTCCCTTCCCCATGTCGTTCTCGCTTTTCAGCGGCATAGAAACGATGGCGCCCTCGGGGAAATTCTGAATAGCGATGCCGATGGCCAGCGTCAAAGCGCCGGCGGCAGTGATGTCGCTGTTTCCCGCCAGCATACCGGCGAAGACGACGCCTACGGCCATGCCCTCCGGAATGTTGTGAAGGGTCACCGCCAGCACCATCATGGTATTCTTCCGCAGCGCGCTCTCCGGACCTTCATGGACCTCGCTGCCCAGGTGCAGATGCGGAACATGGCGGTCGAGGAACAGCAGAAAGCCTATGCCCAGCAAAAGTCCCGCCGCCGCGGGAGCAAAGGCCAGCTTTCCCATTCCGGCCGACATGTACATGGCCGTTTTC
>CALLDR010000212.1 GCA_937997955.1 uncultured Emergencia sp.
AGCGAATGCGGTCACCTGCCCTTTGAATGCAAAGTTTGTTGAATTGTGCCCCCTGGTCAAGGACAAATCGAAAAGCACTAGTCAACAAAAACTGGACACAAATTTTAAATTTTTTCATTTGAAAAATTGATTTTCTGTGTAATGCCATAGACCTCTTGGTACATTCTTGTTTGGCCGGGCGGAGTGTATCAGGTACCTAAGCCAAAGAAGAATGTGTCTATGCCATCAGGCATCCGCCCCCAGCAGCAACACCTGCGCTAAAGTCTTTCGGCGTATAGGCTTCCTTGTGCTGTTGCGGCGTAAGGTATTTCAACGAATATGCGGGGCGTGCAGTATTGAAAAACGCGATGTATGCCGCCGCTTCCTTTCACTGAGCAGCCTTTTTTAAGCGGGCTTCGTTGATCCGCGCCATGACGAGTGCATCAATGAGTTCTTCTTTTGACATGGCTTCATACTCTTTGAGGCTGGGATCCTTCTGTTCCTCGACAGGCGGTATGGCATTCCCGGTTTTCTTCCTGCGTATCCTGGGCGGAAGTCCCGTTTCAGCGCGATAAAGGCGAAGGTAACCTTTAAGGAGTTCATACTTGACCGCCGCTTCCGCTACGGTCAGTTCCCCATCGCATACGTGCTTGACGATGTCCAAACGTTGCTCTCTGGTGTACTTCATTGGCAAACCTCCTGTCTACTAGATGGTGCTGCTTGTCCACGGATGATATTCCTTTATACATAGATTATATCATCGTGTCCAGTTTTTGCACCCCGTGTCCAGTTTTAGCTCATCGCTTCACATCTGACCCGATTATGACCTGATTATGACTCAATTTGACCTGATATTTTCATTGTCGTTTTTTACATTTTTCTGTGATAAGCTGCCCCCTTTTTCAAAAATGTAGTCAACATGTAGTAAAGCAAAAAACCAACGGCGCAAGCCGTTGGTTTTTCAATGATTTTTTGGTGGAGATGAGGAGAATTACGCGTCTTGCTCCGCAATCCGCCGCCCTGCGGCTCCCCTTTCGGTCGCCTTGGGCCGTGGCCTGCTCGCCAGTCCACCGGACTGCCTCCCTTCACGGCCACGCTCTTTCGAGTTCGATTCTCTTCTCCTTCTGCAGCCAAAACAAAACCCGCCTTTTCAGACGGGCTTTTGTTTTGGCTTGGTGGAGATGAGGAGAATCGAACTCCTGTCCGAAAGCATTTCCACAGGATTTTCTCCGAGCGCAGCTGGTGATTTAGATTTCACCTCTCTGCCCGCCCATCAGCAGGCTGACAGAAACGCTATCCCGTAAGTCCCTTACGATACCGGGAACTCTCGCAAGGTTTTCCTGTATGGTCGATGCCAGGTTTCCAGCCTACAGGTAAACTGGAGCTGACACGCGTGCTGCGAAATTAAGCAGCTAATGCGAAATTGTTGTTCTTTTTAGCGTTTATATTTAAACGGCCACTTTTAACGTAGACTTGGCGACTACGGCTCGCTTATCCGGCTTCTACACCCCCGTCGAAACCTTTACACCCCCAAGTGTATTGCTATATTCATTTTACAGCATTTCCAGCCGCTTTGCAACAGGAAAAAACTTGAACGCCTCCTACCACCTCTGCTTCATGGCCTTATCGATCTTGCGGGCGGCATCTTTCTTCGCCATATCGTCCCGCTTATCGTAGTTCTTCTTGCCGCGGGCCACGGCCAGCTCCATCTTGGCCCTGCCGTCCTCATTGATGTACATGTTCAGCGGCACCAGGGTCATGCCCTTCAGCGTCGTGTATCCGATCAGCTTACGTATCTCCTGTTTGTGCAGAAGCAGCTTCCGCGCCCGCAGAGGATCCACATTGAACCGATTGCCCTGCTCATAGGGACTGATGTTCATGCCGTAGACCCACATCTCGCCCTTTTCGATTTTGGCGTAGCTCTCCTTGATGCTGACCTTGCCTGCCCGGACCGATTTGATCTCCGTCCCGGTCAAAACGATGCCTGCCTCGTAAGCTTCCTCTATAAAATAATCGTGGCGCGCCTTTTTGTTGTTCGCCACCAGTTTTTTTTCTCTCTTTGCCATAAATATCTTCCTTCCGCTGGCAAGCCTGCGCCAGATCCATAGCCAGCCCGCGCCAAAGACGCCGCCGGTCCGACTGCCCCGCTTACCATTGATATAATACCTTTCCCAGAAGATCCTCTTCCCGAACCAGCCCCACCGCCTCGCTGCGGCTGTCCGTGCTGGCCGCCCGGTTGTCGCCCAGGACAAAGATGTATCCGCTGGGTATCACGATTTCATCCATCTCTCCGCTGATATCCTGAGTGAAGACATAGTCCTCCTCCAGCGGAACATTGTTGACGTAGACCCTGCCGCCGGTGATCATCACCCGGTCTCCGCCTGTGCCGATGACCCGTTTCATCATCTGGCCGCTCTCTCCCGTAGCCGCGTACACCTGATTGTCAAAGAGAACCACATCCCCGCGCTCTGCGTCAAAGCTTCCAACGCTGCTGCGGACCAGCACGTGCTGTCCCTGCTCAAAACCGGGCATCATGCTGTTGTCCGTCACCTGCGTGATCTGAAAAAACATCGCCAGTACGACGCCGCCCAAGACGCCTAAGGCCGCCGCCAGAAAAAAAGCGATCCAACCCTTTCCCCTTCGTGTCATCCATCTTCTCTCCCGATCCATCCGATTTCATGAAATGGATAGAGCCGGAAAAAGACCTTTCCAACGATCTGATCCTCCGAAACAAAGCCTACGGACAGATCTCTGCTGTCCTTGCTGTTGAGCCGGTTGTCGCCCAGGCAGAAATAACAGCCCTCCGGCACCTTCACCGGATAGGTGATGCCGTCGGTGACCCCGTCTGCCGTGTACGTCTCCTGCAGCTCTTCTCCATTTATGTAGACTTTTCCGTTTTCGATGGACACGATCTCGCCGGGCAGAGCCACCACCCGCTTGATCAGCTTCTTCTCCTGCCCTTCCTCATCTTTCAGATGGGTCTGGAAGACTACTACGTCGCCCCGCTGCGGCTGCTTCGCGGACACATAGGCCTGCTTGCTGACCAGCAGATAATCTCGGTCAGAAAAGGCCGGTTCCATGGAGCTGCCGGACACAGACGTCGGCACCACGAACTGCGTGATGACCAAAGCCAGCACCGCAGCTGAAACGACGACCTTGATCCATTCTTTCAATTCTTCTCCCACATCCGTCCCCCTTTTTCAAAATTATTCGTCTCTCAAAACTTCTCGTCTCTCAAAATGGCTCGTCTTTCAAAACTGCTTGTCTTTCAAAACTTCTCGTCTCTCAAAACTATTCGTCAAACGGATTTTTGATCAAACCGATCTTATTGAACGGATACAGCCGCAGCACCACCTTGCCTATGAGCTGGTCCCGGCTGACAAAGCCCACGCTGGGATCCCTGCTGTCGACGCTGACCCGCCGGTTATCGCCCATGCAGAAGTAGGAATCCTCCGGCACCACCAGGTCCGTCACGCCGTTTCCCTGGGCGTTGTTGGTTCCCTTCTCCTTCACATAATCCTCCTGCAGCGCTTCTCCGTTTATGTACACCGTGTCGTCGGTAATGGTGATCGTGTCACCCGGCAAGCCGATGATGCGCTTGATCAGCATCTTCTCATCGCCGTTCTCCTGCACCAGGTCCGAATGAAACACCACCACGTCTCCCCGCTCCGGTGATCCAAACAGGGTGTAGGCCTGCTTGCTCGCAAAAAGATAATCGTTTTCATAAAAGTTCGGCTCCATGGAGCTCTGCTTTACCAGCATCGGCTTGATAAAAAATATCACCGCCAGGGCGATGACCAGCGCCAACGCGATACTTTTGATCCACTCCTTCATTGGTACCCCCTATTCATCATGTTCAAAAATGGCACACTTTATTCTCTCAAAGTCCTCGGGAAGTCCGGCCGTGATCTCGCGGCCGTTCAGATACCCCAGCGGCCCGCCGCAGACAGCGAAGCGCAGGCAATAGGCATGAAGCAGCTGGGCGTTCAGTCCGAACCGCTGCCGCACCCGCCGGTTGACCGCGGGATCCCCGTACTTGGCGTCTCCGATGACAGGATATCCGGCCTTTGCCAGATGCGCGCGGATCTGATGGGTCCTGCCTGTGACGATCTCCACTTCTGTCAAAGTGTATCCGTCCCGGGTTTTCAGCGGCCGGGCGAAGGTTTCCATTTCCCGGCCCTCGCCGCCGGCCTCCGTCACGGTGATGCGGTTTTTGTCACGATCCTTCACCATGCGGCTGTACAGATGCAGCTCCTGCGTCAGCTCCCCTGCCGCGATGGTCAGATAGAGCTTCCGAATCCGGTCCTTTTCCCGGATCAGCCGGTTCAGCTCCCGCAGGGCGGCGCCGTTCTTTCCGAAGAGCACCAGGCCTGTGGTGTTCCGGTCCAGCCGGTTGACCGGCGCCGGCACAAAGGTCTTCTCCAGCCGCGGGTTGTAATCGCCCTTTTCGATCAGGTAATCGATCACCTGGTTGGTAAGGTGATTCTTCTTTTCAGTTCTGTCGCCGTGGGTCAGCAGGCCGTACGGCTTCTCCACCGCCAGGATATTTTCATCTTCATAGGCGATCTGAAACTGTCTGCGGGCATGGGAAAGCTTCCGCTTTTTCTGAAAAGCGGCCAGATCCTCCTCTTTGATGTAGAGAGACAGGGTGTCCCCCAAGCGGAGCACCGTATCCTCTTTGGCCCGTTTGCCGTTGACCTTGACGTCCTTGCGAATGGCCTTATAGATAAAACTGAGCGGCGCGTTTCCCAAATATTTCCTGAGAAACTTGTCCAACCGCTGATCCTGTTCGTTTTTCCCGATTTCTATGTTGATCATACATTTTATTATACATCAGATCCGCGCCGAACGCAAAATGTATTTGTCCTTTCCCAAAAAGTATGTTAAATTATATATATACCGATTTGGAAAAGGGGAACAGAAAATGAAAGGTCTCAAAGATTTTTTATACGATAAAAACGACATTCTCATCGCTCTGATCATTTTGATCGTTGCCGCCCTGCTCATCGTATGGCGCATGGACGTGATCATGGAATATCCGCATACTCTGGCCGAGGAAACCGGCACACAGGTCACCACTGACGATACGGCCGTAGATGATGACGCCGCCGCGGACAGTTCCAACGATGACACATCTCAGGACGAGGGAGACAGCGCCCAGACGGACACCCTTTGGTCGGGAGACGCCCTGGCCCATGACGTGACGGTTACGGTACAGGGAGGCAGCGCCACGGCAGCCGTGCAGAGCCTGATGGACGCGGGACTGTTCGAGTCCTACGACCAGTTCACCCAGGTGTGCGCGTCCGCCGGATGCAAGCCGGAAAACATCAAGGCGACCACGTTCACCTTTGCGGCCGGAAGCACCCAGGCAGACATCGCGAGACTGGTTACAGACTAAAATTTCACACGCTATTTCTTCATAAGCCCGATGATCTTGCTCAGCCGGGCTTTTTGTTCGCCATTCATCATGGGCATCAGACTCTGGACCAGAGCCGCCTGTTTCTCGTAGGGAATGTTGGACGCGTTCAGCTTATCCTGCAGCTTCAGGATCTCCGCGGCGATTTCCGCGTCGCTCTTCTTCTCGTAGCGCCGCGCCGTCTCCGCCGCCCGCCGTTTGTCGGCCGGAACGCCCAGCTGGCTGGCCAGCTCCATAATGGTCTTATCATCTAATTTCATAGTCGAATCCTCCGTTTCCTGTTTTCACTGTCTTCTCTCTACTACTATATGCACCAAAGCCGCTGTAATTTCATATTCTGTCTATAGAAATACGGAGGTGAGCTATGGTAAATAATCCAATCCCCATCATTCTGGTCCTGGCCGCAATATCCCGACGCGGCGCTCTGCCCCTGCCGCCGCCGGGCGCGCTGAACACCCTGGAGCTGGAAGCCTTTCTGGACAACGCCAGGACCTGCATCAACACCATCGACAAGCTGAACGGCATCGCCCACAGCGGCCTGGCCAATCTGGGAAACCTGAGCAATCTGGGCAGTTTGAGCAGTCTGGCGGACCTTGCCGCTGACGCAGGCAGCTCCGGCGGAGGAGACTACGGCGGAGGGAGCGGCGGCAGAGGAGACTACGGCGGAGGGAGCGGCGGCAGAGGCAGTGGAGGAAACGGCGGAAACGGAGGCGGCAGGACCCTTCCCGATATGAAAAAAATCATGGAAATCGTTGAAAATTTACCTCTTTAGTGTATAATAGATGTATACGTTTTGAAGGAGGTACAACAACATATGGCTTTAGTAACGACCAAAGACATGTTTGCCAAGGCGATCAACAGCGATTACGCCATCGGCGCATTTAATGTAAACAATATGGAAATCATTCAGGGTATCGTAGAGGCCGCGCAGCTGGAAGACGCGCCGCTGATCCTGCAGGTATCCGCAGGCGCGAGAAAATACGCCAAGCCTGCTTACCTGATCAAGCTGGTAGAAGCGGCCATCGAGGACACAGGCGTCGACGTCGCCCTGCACCTGGATCACGGCGAAGACTTTGATATCTGCAAGAAGTGCGTCGACGACGGCTTCACATCTGTCATGATCGACGGCTCCAAGCATCCTTTCGAGGAAAACATCGCCCTGACCAAAGAAGTGGTTGAATACGCCCACGCCCACGGCGTCGTCGTAGAAGCCGAGCTGGGCAAGCTGGCCGGCGTAGAGGACAACATCAAAGTAGACGCCCGCTCCGCCACCTTTACCGACCCAGATGAGGCCGCGGAATTCGTAGAGCGGACCGGCGTAGACTCCCTGGCCATCGCCATCGGAACCAGCCACGGCGCGTACAAGTTCAAAGGCGAACCTTACTTAGATTTTGAACGGCTGAAGAAGATCCATTCCCTGATTCCGGATACACCGCTGGTACTCCACGGCGCATCCTCCGTGCTGAAGGAATTCGTAGACCGCTGCAACCAGTACGGCGGAGAGATCCCAGGCGCTCAGGGCGTGCCGGAGGACATGATCCACGAAGCTGTCAAATACGGCATCTGCAAGGTCAACGTAGACACCGACCTGCGTCTGGCCATGACCGCGGAGATCCGCCGTGTCCTGGTCGAAAATCCGGGCGAATTCGATCCCCGCAAGTACCTGGGGCCTGGCAGAGAAGCCATCACCCGCATGGTGCAGCACAAGATCCGCGACATGCTCAACGCGTCCGGCAGAAAATAGTCGACTGTCAAAGGGTGTCCGCCGCGGCTTTGACCCAGCGTCTCAGGCTGCGGCTGTTGACACGCTGCAGGCGCCGGATAAGGTCTGCGGTCACAGTTATCGATGTACAGAATATGCAAAAAGACTCGCGCCTGGCGAGTCTTTTTTCATGTTTGTTGTTTATACTGAGAAATCCAGCAGCGTTTTCCATCCTTGCGGACAGCCGCCGCCTTCGCCTAATGGCCTTCCTTCTCGTCCCTTACAATGCAGACCGCTTCTACACGGCTGCGCACATCCATCTTGCGGAACAAGTTGTAGATGTGGGCCTTTACCGTACTTTCCGAAATGAACAGTTCATCTGCGATCTGGGTGTTGGTCTTGCCGTCGTAGATCTCCCGCAGGATCTCCACCTCTCGTTTGGTCAGTTCAAACTTTTCCTTTACGTTTTCCATGGCTGTATCCAGATCCATGCCCTGCGGCTCCTCATGGAGATAGGATTTAGTGAAATCCCGCTTATACAGGAGCACGATATTGGCGATATTGATGACCAGCCAATAGAAGATGGTGATGTTCATCACGTTGGCCGACAGATGCTCAAAGATCCTTGATTCGGTGACGAAATATGTAAGATAGTTGATCGTCATGAACACGGTGATGACCGCCTTGTAGACCCGGAGCATCTTGTGATGCCCTTCCTTGCGGCTTTTGCTCAGGCAGAAGCCGCTGCCCACCAGCAGCAGTCCGATCAGCGGAATATCGATGATCAGCCGGAGCCATCTGATCTCCCGGAAGAACACCACCGCCACCAGCCAGATGACGATGTAAACGATACCGAATTTCTTCGCTTCCCGGTTCAGGCGCTCCCCGTAATTGGCGCCGGCAATATTGCTCTCCACTCTGAGCCAGATGACGACCAGCACCGCGATCAGGCAGTCACCGAAGCTGACCATCATGTCCCTGCCGGAAAAGTGTATGATGTTATCGCTGTAGTAGATGAGAAAGTCATACACGTTCATGATCAAAAGCATGCCAATAAACGGCCGCATGACAATAAAGGTCTTCTCCTTATCGCCTTTGTCCGCCAGCCACTGAATCGTCAGAGCCGAAACACCGATCAATATGGTAAAGATATAGCAAAAAACAATAAAATGCGTCATCCTACGATCCTTTCCACCAAATATACACTCTTTTATTTTACTACGAAAATCAAAAAAGTGCAATCAAAAAGCCGGGCAAAACGCCCGACTGTGAGGAGTAGTATTAAGTTGCAAGGTTCAAATGAGCCTTCGCAACTTATTTT